>NZ_JMQC01000009.1 GCF_000746925.1 Bacillus clarus | reverse complement strand
GAAATGATGAGGACTGCATTTGTTAAACTGCTTTGAATCCCAAATACTCTTCCGACCTGTTCTTGATGAGATTCTATTTGCAGAATGACTTGATTAGATACAAGCATAAGTCCACTTCCAATACCAGCGATAAAACTAATCAGACAGCCAAAAATGAAGGATGCACCGGGACTTACCAGACTTATCAGACTAATCCCGCCAAAGCCAATTCCCATTAAAGCAATGCCTCCACATACTACCCAACCATATTGAAAATGTTTTAATTTTTGAGTTACGAATGCGCCAATTATTCCCCCAAGACCAATAATAGAAATGATGTATCCCATTTTACTCTTATCATTCGGGAACAAGCTCTTAAATAAAGTAGGAAACTGTGAGTCTACTAATTGTAATACGGCCATAGCTATTGTAACGAAAATCATGGTTGATAATATCATCCGATTGGATAATACATAACTCCAACCTTGTAACCAAGCAGCCCAAGTACTTTGCTGTTGCTTTTCTATATGTTCTCTTGATAGAGATTCCTTTAACCTTATTGTGGGCAACAGAACCAAAGCAGCTAGTAAACAGCATATCGCCCTGATAATAAGACAAAACTCTGGCTGAAACCAACTCAGTAACATTCCTCCTATAAGTGGACCCACTATCTTAGTTCCTTGCTCAACTATCCCATTGATACTTACCGCTTTGGTAAGCAAATCAGGGGAAACAATCTGTCGTGTTAGTGTTTGCTGTGCAGGATAATAGAAAACAATAAAAATGGAACGAATCATTAGCGCTAACAAAAGCCAATGAATATTTTGGACAAATAAAAGAACAATTGTTAATAGACCAACCATAAGATTACAACACATCATAATTGGAATTTTTCTAAAACGATCAGCAATCACACCTGCCCATGAACTAAATAAAATTCCAGGAAGTGCATACGCAACTGGAATCAATCCAATCATGGTGGGGTCTACTTCCCATTCAAAACTAACAATGGTCATAATGGCTAACATGTCAATAAATACTCCGAGCATAAGCAGCGAATACGCAGAGAAAACTTGTAAATAAATTGTATTTCCCCATAGACTTTTTGAGTCGGTAGTTTTCATAAAAATGAACTCCTTAAAACGGATGTTTTTGCGTACATTGGACCCACTTTATTGAACATAATTAATCACTCTAAAAATTTTTAGCTAAATTTTAACGCATTTCAAACTTCAATTATTTATAAGGTTCAACGTCTTTTTTTCTTTTTGACGATCCACTAAATCAAATACATTTATCTCTTCATCTTTTGTTTTTTCATGTTCTTTCATTCTCTGTTCTTGCTCTGAAATAATCTCCCTTACAAATGAACGAAGGCGAATTAGAAAATCTCTATCATATTGTCTTTTCCTGCAACATTAAACAACGGGAATAGTTCATTAATTAATTCATGTTCATATAATTCTCTTTAATTTTCATCTTTTACAAGATACGCCTTTATTCGATGAAAATAATGATTTAATAGTTCTGTAACTTTATTATTTACAGTAGCTTGAACATCCAATTCGCCCCCTTTTCAGAATTATCTATATTTTCTCTTAGAATACTATCACACAAAATTTTCTCCTACTATATTCATAACGTTGAAATAATCAAATTAGAAAATTCAGATAAAAAAACAATAGTAAAATATGTTTTCTAGAAACGTCCGTAATGATTTTTTCTAGCCTTTATCAAAAACAATTTCTATATCTTTTCTTTCTAGAGGGCACCTTACATAGCCATCAACTAAAAAACAAATTACCCTCGACACGATAAAAGTATTTACGAAAATGAAATTAAATCTAAAATTGATGCCATGATAAAAGAATATGATGATATATGGAATCAAGAATGGAGACCTATTTGGGGTGAAGCGAGTAAAGGTCCTGAATCTGTAGAGCCAAACGCTATAAAAGAAAAAATGGAGAAAATTTCAAATAGATACGATGAACTATCCACAAAAAATACAGGGTTTAAAGGTTCTGAAAAACGAAGTGATTCTGAACTAAAAGAGAAGATGGATAAATTTAGAGTAGAGTTTGGCCTAGCAACAAACTATAGAAATAATGCTGGAAAAGCTGTAACTCAAGGATTAAAAGGTATAGCTCCAATGAAAGAAAGAATGGAGGAAGCTCAAAAATCAATTAAACTTTCTGATGAAAAATTTCTTAAAGCTGTCGCTAGCCTAGCTGAGATTGAGGAAAAGCTTGGTGTTAAGCACAAATAATTTGAATCGTATTTCTCAATAAATCACACAGGCCAGCATGCTACAATAATATTAGGATGGGAATCCGAATACATATTATTGAAATTAAAGTGGTTTAAGTCGGAGGAGGACACCTTAGGGTGTCTTTTCTTTATTTCTTAAAGGGACCTGCTCATTCATCATTAAAAAACATAATGTAACGTAACCCCATTAAAACACAAGCGTAACCTAATGTTCTCCCCTCTTATCAAAAAGGAGGAACTGTTATGGGATTTGGTGGTAGCTGTGGCAGTTGTGGCTTTGGTGGTGGATTCGCACTACTAATCGTACTGTTCATTCTATTAATCATTATTGGCTGTAGTTGCTTTTGCTGATTCACCTACTAGTAAAGAAAAGGCACTCATTTGAGTGTCTTTTCTTTACTCTTAATCGCCACACATTGTGTAGGAATTAAGAGTAACTAAACTTTTTGAAAGAACATTTTCATAATAATGCATATATTCCCTACTGTTAAAACAGTAAAACCCTATTTTATTATGTAATTTTGGTAATATACCTAAGGATGGATCATTTGTTTATAAAGGAGGTCTGACGTCAAAATGCGGATATTACACACTAAGAAGTTACCATAAACGACCGCTTTCACCCCTTATACTGAAATCCTTTTTTATCACGATTCACATACTTAGTACATGGAATCCGTGAAATTATGGTGCTACCTCTTAATAGACTGTCTTCTTATTTGATAAATAAATATAATAAGAATTTAAAATATCCTTTTCATGGATATCCCCCACCATTCAGATCACAATAATGATTATCCCCAAAATTTAGTTGTGCAACTTCAGATTTTTTTGTAATCAATTCATTTGCAATTGCTGTAATTCCCCCACTAGATAACATGAATACTGATACTGCACTTATAACTAATGATTTAAACATAAAATTACCCCTTTCCTGATTTTTCAAACGACAACAAAATCATAAACCACTTAACTCGATATGTAAATAATGTAAAAAAACAACACGATGTGCAGGGATTCATTCAATCCAAATCTTCCAGCATAGGCTCATCATCTCAATTTTCTTATTGGGGTACCTCCACATCGCTATCAAGCTTAGCATTCCAAAAGATAATATGATAGTGTATTTTTTTGATTTTTGAATACATTAAAAATGTGCATGACAAATAAACCTACTGAATAGGATCTTTAAAAAATCATTATGTACATTTTCATTTTTATGACATCGTACACTCATACACAGTACCTAAGCTATCAAAGCCTGTCCTCTTCTCATATTGACGGGATTTCTGTCCATTTTTCTGTAAAAATGGTTCTGGATTAATATATTTAATTTTTTTTAAAACTTATGTCTTTGTAAGGATCCTTACAATAATGTAAGGATTTTGTTAGGTATTTCGATGTTTTTAATACTCAAATTCAATTAAACTAAAAATAGTAAATCATTCGAAATACACACTCAAAAAACTATAAAGGAGTTGATACTGAAAAAAATTATTTGTTTTACTTGATGTGTTCACAAAATTAAATAGAAATAGGAAGTATAAAATGGTCTTCAGCAAAACGAAAACTACCCTCACGAAGTAATCTTTCTAAAATGCTGGTGAACATACTGAAATACTTGCTATGCAGATGTAATCATGAATCCCTCGTATTTATAATTGAAGGCGATTAAGCAAACAATTAGAGAAGAGGGATTTTTCTTTTGTAATTTATTAATTGATATAAGAATCATAGTATAAAACACTTCTCTTTTTAGATGAACATCTTATAAAAAAGGAAGATATTTAGGATTGCGTTTTAATTGTTTTGTTATGATATCTTTAAACTTTTTATATTGGAGGAAACCTAAAGTGAAAAAACGTAATGCTGAATTTTTAATAGCTTTGGTTGGGTCTATATTAGGAACTATTAGTTCTTTTTTCATTTTCTTATTAACAGGGTTCATTCCGGCTGCGCAAAATTCGCTATCATATATGTTTTCTAGTTCTTTTATAGTATTTTTGCTTCAAATTGCAGCTATAGTTCTTTCTTGCAGTATTAACTATATAAACAAAAAATTATATGGGGTAATAATGATTAGTATTGCGCTTATTTCTTTATCTACATATTTTCTCTTCTTGTTGATACCTGCCGTTCTTTACATGATATCTGGTGGATTAGCATTTAGACCAATAGAAAATACTTCATTTCAGAAAAAAGAATAAAAAAGACACTAAATTTAAAGTGCCCCTGTCAAATAGACAGTATTCAAAAAGCACAACTATGCAATCTCAGTTCTACATTTATATATTTTGATTAGTATTATGGGTGCTGCGGTAGCACCTTTTTTGATAGTAGTAGCCTCATATATATCTATAAAAACAAAACACCCTACTCCTATTATTATGTTTGAACAACTGTTTAGTGAAGCTAATTTGTATACTATTGGCGTGATTAGAATTCCTTTATTTGGAGTTACCACTACTTATCTTTTGAATCGCGAATATGCAGAAGACACATTAAAGAATTTATTAACTATTCCTGTATCACGCATTAACTTCCTTATAAGCAAATTAATAGTCTTATTCTTATGGAGTATGCTCCTAATTTTGGTTGCTTGGGGGCTTACTGTTATTTTCGATCTATTAGGACAGTTTGAAGGTCTTAATTCATCATTATTAATGGAATCCTTAAGACGGTTTCTCATAGGTAGAACATTTCTATTTATTTTATCAATACCACTCCTATTTATAACAATCGCATTTAAAAATTATGTATCAACTATTGTATTTACGATTGTAATAGTCTTATTAAACTTAATGACGACAAATTCAAAACATAAAGGGTTGTTTCCATAGCAACCAGCAGGAGAGATTTCAAGAAATACCCTTCTTCCCACTTACCCTCCCGAATATTCCTATATTGTTATTTTTGCAACATCTTTCATTGGATTAATAGCAGTAATTACTTGTTTTAAAAGGAGAGATATTCACTGAGGAATGTAAAAATTGAAACTACCTAAGTTTTGAAAAACAACGAAAAATTATAGAAATATACACACTTAAGGAGAGATTTGAAAATGTCTTTTTCTCAATTAAATATTGATGCTTTTCGAGCTATCAATGATTTAGGTAAACAATATTCATTCCTAAACTCAACCATGATATTTTTAGCAGAATATATGGTGTATTTTTTAGGACTAATCATTATAGCTTATTGGTTTACTCAATCTAGAAAAAATAAGATGATGATTATTCAAGCGATGATTGCTTTCGTCACTGCTGAGATAATTGGAAAACTAGCAGGGAAATTTCATTTGAATTATCAACCATTTGCAGTATTACCTGATGTTAATAAACTTGTCAATCATGCAGTAGATAATTCATTTCCTAGTGACCATACGATTCTATTTTTTTCAATTTGTTTTTCGTTTTGGCTTGTTCGTAAAAAGACTGGATGGCTTATGCTCGCATTCTGTGTAGCTATCTCTCGTATCTGGGTAGGAGTTCATTATCCTTTTGATGTCGTAACAGGAGCCTTAATAGGAAGTATTTCAGCATTATTTTCGTATTGGTTAACACCGAAAATTGTATTTATCAAACAATTACTTAATCTTTATGAAAAAATAGAGCAAAATATCTTGCCATCCAAAAACAAATCGAAAGACTTTTGAGTATAAATAGTTGTAAAAAAGAATTGCACATTATAAAAATCAAAGATAAATAAAGCAGGATATTGAAAAGGAACCATACGATATTTTGTATGGTTCAGGATTCTGTCATCAGCAAAGATTATGTAAAAAATCAGCCGATTCTCTGTGCGTTAAGGAATCGGTTAATTTGTGTCCTAATTTTATCTAAATGTACAATTTTTCCAAAATGATATAGTGATCCATGTCCATCAAGTTAAATTAAAGTGTTACCCTCAATAGGCTGAATATTCCTATCTTTTCTTTGAAATACGAAACGATGTATTCATTTTTTTGGCGTATACTTCTAATTTGTTTCTATACAGAATAAGGAGGACAAAATGGGATTCATAATCAATGATATAGAAAAAAGATGGCCTGGTGGGAAAATCCCCTTTGAAATTAGCGATATGGATTCCCCTAAATATGGAATGGGTCGCCAAGTGATTGAGGATGCTATTGAGCAATGGAATAGCAAATCGGATATCCCCCTTGTACCACGTGATAATGAAAATGATTATGTGACATTTAAGTCTGGAAAAAAGTCTGAATCTCACGTTGGAAGAAAAAAGGGGATGCAGATAATCAGTTGTGACATTGACTTAAAGAACAACAAATTCGGGGATGTATTACATGAAATTGGACATGCATGTGGCCTATTTCACGAGCACCAGCGTCCAGATCGAGGAAGTTTTGTTAATGTAATGAGTAATGATCCGAGGGACTATGCGATAATACCAAATGGTACTAAAATAGATAATTATAATTGCTGCTCAATTATGCATTATCCAGGGATTCCTGGAAAAATCTCCAACCTAAATTGCACAACTATTGGACAAAACGCTTTGTTAAGTCAAGAGGATTTAGACGCAATTCAGGTGATGTATCCAATTGTTTACATAACTACGTCAGCTGATACAAGTGATTACGGTACTGCACTCGTATCCAATCAAAACGATCTGTTTATGCGAACTAACTCTACAATAGCCAATCACCATTTTCTTGAGTTGTATATCATTTTTAAGTCCTAAGAAGTGATTAAGTTGTTCTTGTGAGTAATATCTATATCCACTTTCCGTTACATGATGAGGCTTAAAAGTTCCGGCTTTATCCCAGTTTCTCAACGTTTGTGTTGTTTTCCCTATCAGATTAGCAAATTTACCAATTGTGTAGTATTTCATCTATATCACTCCTACAAATACCATAAAATAAATATTATAATAATTGATAGGGTTTTATAATCTTTTGTAATTTATTTTTAACTGTCACTTCCCCTCCTTTTATATCCTTAAGAGCTTTTTTAACATTTCATTTTCCGCTCCTAATCTTCTGATTTGATCCTTGGTCTACCTACACCTGGCTCTTTCGCTTTGCCCGTTTTTCTTCTATTCCTTCGGTACCTTCCCTCAAAATGTTTCGCCCACTCTCTTACTACTGAGTGATCAATTCCTAGTTCTTTAGCGACCGTTTTATATCCCATTCCTTCTTTAAGGTATAACTCTACTGTTTTTTTTAAAATTCTAAAGTTACTCTAATTTTCCCCATAGAAAAAATCCCCTCCATAATAAACAGATTAATGTGCTTTCTTTTTACTGTCTACTATAAAGGGATCATATCAATGGATGCTTTCTTCTTTTTATTTCATATAACCGTTTACATCAAAATAGTATTTAACTCCATTGATTCACATGTCGCAAGCCCTAATTCTTACAGATTAACTGGTGGGATTCTAAATTACTAGACGTTCGCAGTCCATTTCTGTTTTAAACAACCTTCAAGTTGAGGGTACCTCATTGTCCTTCTAAGCCAAACTATTAGGTGCTTAGGCAGATTCAATCACAGTTGCATAGCAAATAATCATCGCCCCAACGATATCACGATGTTTCTCAAACCCACACCGGCACTTGTATTTTCTATTTTGTGCCTTATTTCTTTCGGAACATATGGGACATGTTTGACTTCTATATGCAGAGTTCACATATTCGACCTTAATACCAACTATGGTAGTTTTGTACTCGATGAATTATGCCAAACGATAAATGACCAAGTATGCAGATTACTTTCATTTTTAAAGCTTGTGCATGCCGCCTGTCTAATATTCGTTAACTGCTCTAATCAAATGACAGAAATGTTGTTATCTATTGCCAAATCAATGATTTCACGACTTATTTTGTGGTCTTCGTGTTGGGTAATTAATTTAGGCTGGATTAGCAAAAGCAATTGTGATATCTGCTTCGCAAGCAATTTCTTGATTTACTGTAGCTATGGCATGAGCTTTTGCAAATGAAGCGCGAACGCGTGTTATTTTTACTTCTAAGCGTAATTGATCCCCTGGTATAACTTGTTTTTTGAAGTGACAATTATCAATACCAGCGAATAGTCCGAGTTTTTCACTATGTTCTTCTTTCTTGTGCATGATAATTGCACTTACTTGTGTTAAAGCTTCTAAAATTAAGACACCCGGCATTACTGGACTCTCGGAGAAATGTCCATTAAAAAATTGTTCATTAGCTGTAACATTTTTGATCCCTATTGCATGTTTACCTTCTTCAATTTCTGTAATGGAATCAACTAATAAAAATGGATATCGATGAGGAAGAATATCTTTGATCTGATTAATATCTAACATATATTTTCTCCTTTATTATTTAGACATTTAGTATATAGAACACTTTAATTATTACATTATTTATCTTTATAAACAATCAGAAGATATAGATAAATCAAATTAATTATTCAAACCAAAATAACAGGGATTTCTATTTAGAGAATAATAATATAAATTTAGTATATAACAGATATCAATATTTGTAAGCGGCATCATTAAAAAATATGAATTTTTAAATAATATAACAAATCTCTTGTTCCTAGATTCTTTTTTATTAATCAAACATTTGTTTAAAATGTACGATTCTCTATCGTTGCTATGTGATTTCTTTGAGCTACTCACCACTTAACGTCCTTACGAACTGCTTGAAGTGGGAGATTTCTAAGTACAGAAGCATACCAATAAAACCGTTTGTCGCTTTTAAATAAAGTCACGATGTTTATAAAAAAGACGCGATGTTTTGAATAAAGTCGCGACGTTTTTCCCCTTTGGATCTGTTTATCTAAAGGGGGGTTTTTATAGTGAAAAATGAAAAGAAGATCTGAACTGAAAAGCAGATTAAGGAACTGTTGAGTAGCAATAAAGTTACTCCACTAAAGGGCCATTTAATGGAATAACGACTTTTGAAATAATTTTATTCGTTTACGAAGTTCGAATATAACTAACTGAAAAATATGAAAATAGATCCCTTCATTAATATTGACAATGGAAACAAATCACAATAAAATTTGATTGATTAATCAATCAAATTTTATGAGAGGAGTGTCTAAATGGGAGCTAGACTTACTAATGATGAAAAAAAGAAAAGGAAAAGATCTACTATCCTAAACGCTGCAATTAAATTATATAGTGAGAATGGTTTTGCAGAGACAAAAGTTGCCGAAATAGCAAAAGAAGCAGGAGTTAGCTTTGGTACCGTATTTACGTATTTTGATTCAAAAGAAGCACTTTATGAATCCGCGATTTTGGAGCCATTGGAGGAAATCAAACCATATTTTATTGAGATAGAAGAACACTTTAAAGGTGGGCCTCTTGAAGTTGTGAAGGAAATGATAAATTGCCATGTACAACTCTTTTCAATGAGAAGTGAATACCTACGTCTAATCCAGCAGGTTCTTGCGAGACCTGATCGATTTCCAAAGCTTTTTAAAGAACTAAACGATTTCGTAAATGTATTTATAGACTGTATTCATCCGGTTATTGAAGCAGGTCAAAGGCTGGGTTACTTTTATGAAGAATCACCTTCACTAATTGCTGAGTCGTACTTATCCATCTTAAACGGAATGCGTTTAACGTTTATTGATGAATATATAAACTTGATGTGGAAGGATATAACAATACAAGCCCTGAGATTGTTTGGACCTATCCCTAATAAATAAGGAGTGATTTATATGAAATTGAGAGATATCCACCCCAACATCAAGCTTCGCCTGGCCATGCAATTTCTAGGTAGCCTTATTTCTATGGCTGTTATACCTTTTTTGGCAATCTATTTTTCTCAGAAAATCGGAACTACTGAAACGAGTATTATTCTTATAATACTTGTGATTAGTGGGGCCATTGGAGGTTTTATCGGGGGTCATGTCTCAGACAAAATAGGTCGGAGAAAAATAATGATTTATTCTGAACTTGGTATATTGTTTTCGTATCTATTTATAGCACTTTGTAATTCCCCTTGGTTTAACCTTCCTTATATTACTGCAGCATTCTTTATCATTAATATGTATTGTGGAGGAATGTTTCAGCCAGCAGCACAAGCTATGATTATCGATGTTACTAATTCCGAATCGAGAAAGCTCGTATTTACAATTAGTTACTGGTTGGGGAATTTATCAACTGCTATTGGGGGAATCATTGGAGCATTTCTTTTTAAAAACCACTTGTTTGAGTTATTTATTGGGATTTCACTCATCTCTTTGTTATCTGTGTTCATGACCGTATTCTTCATCACAGAAACCTATACACCGGAAACTTCATCTAAGTCTTCTAATTATAAGAAAAAATTTTCATCAATAGAGATGTTACAAACCTATTCAACCGTTTTAAAAGATAAGCTGTTTATGTTTTATATTTTCGGAGCGATCTTGATCTTTTCCTTGGAACAGTCTTTAACAAACTATATTGGGATTCGTCTTGAAAAAGATATACCCCATCATTCAGCTTCATTGTTTGGAATAGATTTCATGCTTGATGGCACAAAGATGTTGGGTTTTCTCCGAACAGAGAATACAATTCTTGTAGTTCTCTTATCAAGTGTTGTATTATTCTTATTTAAAAAGTGGAGTGATCGCTGGACTCTAGTTACAGGAATGTTGATATTTTCTATATGTTTTAGTGTTTTTGCTTTTACAAATAGCGTGTTGTTTCTTTTTATTGCCATGTTTATTGGAACAATTGGTGAACTGATGTATGTCCCTATTAAACAGGCGATGATAGGGGAACTTGCACCACCTAACGCTCGTAGCACCTATATGGCTTTTAATAGCTTGACTTTCTACGGAGCAATGATTGTATCTTCGTTGTTGATCATCATTGGAGAGTGGATTCGCCCCATATATATGGGGGGATTGCTTCTTATTCTAGGATTAACGGGTACATTTTTTTACTACATAATAACAAAAACGCTAGACTCTAAAGTTAGTGAAAAGAATGAACGAAAAGTACCTGTTTCTTATTAAAGGGTTATTTTCCCACTAATGCATGAAAAGAAACTAACTAGAAAACAATTTTCTGCAATCGGGCGCGATCAATGAGGATTGAAGAGCGGTACTATCTACTTCTTTTAACCAAATCCTACCCTGCTACTTCTTTAATTGAGTGAGCTCGGCAGAGCAAGCATGATAGGTTAATCCTTTTCCGGTTTCTTTATAGTTTCATTCCAAAGAGTCAGGAAACAATTGAATACAAAGCGACTGCAACCAATCGTTTTCGCAATTAACATTTCCTGTTCTTTATTGGGATAGATACGAAACTTATATGCCTTATTTACTAACACGGGTTGCACCTCACCTTTTAATAGGATACCTACAGTGTACAAAAAATGTAAGCTTACGCCTACCGACATTCATCTTCCACCTAAAATTGGTGTTTCACACCTTCACAGTTTTGAGGAAGGAGTCTTCTGTCGGGAAAAGATAAAAAAACAATAACAGAAAAACGAAGGGAGTACGTTGCAATGAATAAAGGAGATGCTATTCTACGGCTACTCATGGAAATAAAACTGGAACTAAAGGAAGTAAAAGAACAAGTGGAACAAATTCAAACGTCGCTGAAAAATATAGAAAAGCAAAATCAAAAAAGAGAAGTTCCTTCAACTGTCACTAAGAAAAAACAGGATTGGAAATATCCATCCAAAATGAAATAAAAAAGACCACAGATTTTCCTAACGAGTTTACTTGTGAGGTGCAAACAGATAAATCTCATATGAAACCTTATATTAAAACACCGAAAAATCTCAATTATAATCACAGTATATTTCACAAAAAAGACCGACTTAGTAAAAGTTGGTCTTCCCTATACCAAATAATGTAATTTTGAACTAACGAAGACATTAGTTTAATAAAACCTCCACCTCTAAATCCACTCTTTTCCATGTTCACGAATGAATGTAATATCGTTTTGATAATGTTCAAGGTGTCCTTCATCTATCATTTTTTGAAAATTCATATCACCTTCTTTGGCTTTTCTTTTCATGTATTTACATAACCCTTCTAATCGTAGCAATACCATCTCCAAATAATCTTCTTCCATACCCTCACCGTAGGATTCAAAAAACAATTTAACTCTTTGTTTTATACGGTCGGCATGCTGTAATGAATTATAATAAACTGCCTCACCTGTTTCAGTATGATAAACTCTACTTAAGGGGACACAAGTGTAAAGAGTATAGGCTATGTCCCAAAGTCTTGGACCAGGACCAGCAACATCAAAATCAATACTACCTACTGGCTTAAGTCCTTTAACTAAAATTCCCTTATTTCCTCCTGAGATACCACTCAAATCGATTAGGTTTCCATAATCATCAGGAATTTCGACCGAATAAGGTAAAAGTCTCGATTGCATTAATGTTTCTGAAGAAATATGCAACTTGATTTTCGCATATGGCTTATCCCCAAAATCAAGATTATGTTCATTATGAAATAACGTTTCGCCATCAATGATTACTGGATAATCTTTATAAGCTATAATATTTTCTACATGTAGATCATTCATATTCAATATGTATAATAATGTGATTAAATGGCCCATCCGTAAGTAAAAATTTTCAACATCTTCTTGAGTTTCACATTCTTCATAATCAATAAACTCTTGGAAAGCAAAGGAATCTCTATAAATTCCTTTTGGAATTTTAATATCTAATAGATTAGAATAGTCATTTATCCAAGAAGTAAATTTTTCAAAGCCTTCACTTACACTAGAATTTTTCGGCTTGTAAACTATTTTCTTGTTTTCAAACTTCAAAATGATTACACTTTTACCATTTTCGTGAGAATCCCCTGCTGACAAGTTAACATCTGATAGTCTAAGCTTGTCTTTTCCAAGAAAATGACAAATTTCACTCTTACATTCTTCTATTGCTAAAAGTAGATTTTCATAGTTTTCTAGGAAAAATTGAGTTCTAGTTGCAATCAATCTTCCAACCACGGCGTATCGGCTATAAAATTCGGCGTATGCCATTTTTCCGTTAAAAGTACTCTGTAAGAATTCATCAAATATATTTTTTCGTAAATCATGTTTTTTTTGTCTCAAATGAAATAAAAACTCTAAATAAAATACGAATCTGATCAAAAGCTATTTGATTATGCGTTTTCACTAAAAATATTCAAAAATGAAGCTAAAACAGCTAACGTGGAAGCAAAAAAAGAAGAAGACGATAAAAGGAAAGCAGACGAGCAAAAGAAATTAGAAGAACAGCAGAAGGCCGAGGAACAAAAACGATTAGAGGAACAGCGTAAACAAGAAGAAGCTAAAAAACAAGAACAACAAAAAACAGCCATAAATACAGATAAAAGTACATATGAATATGAACTTAAGACAAAGATCGATGCCATGATAAAAGAATGTGATGAAATATGGAATCAAGAATGGCGATCTATTTGGGGTGAAGCAAGTAAAGACCCTGCATCTGTGGATCAGAATGCTTTAAAAGAAAAAATGGAGGCAGTTTCAAATAGATACGATGAACTATCCAAGAAAAATATAGCATTTAAAGATGGTGAAAAACTAAGCGATCCTGTATTGAAAGAGAAGATGGAGAAATTTAGAGTAGAATTTGGTTTAGCGACAAACTATAGAAGTAATGCTGGAAGAGCTGTAACTCAAGGATTAAAAGGTTTAGCTCCAATGAAAGGAAGAATGGAAGAATCTCAAAACCCATTAAACTTTCAGATCAAAAGCTAATTAACGCGGTAGCTAACTTAACTGAAGTTGAATCGAAACTAGGAGTTAGTCGTAATTAGAGATCGCAACAAAATATAGATTTGAATCATATTTCTCAAAAGAAAATACAAAGTAAAAGACTCAGTTGATTATCCAGTAGATATTTTAGTTGCACTTACTTCAAAACAATATAAAAGATAGCAAAAAGATAGCAAAATAATATTTTTTTTATATTCCATCTATATGGTCTCTCCATACATGCTCACGGAAACAATTTGTAAATTGACCTGTAAAATCTGTAAAAAAATAGAATACATGTATTTTATCGTTTTCCGACAGAAGACTCCTTCCTCAAAAATGTGAAGGTGTGAAACACCAATTTTAGGTGGGAGATGAATATCAGAAAACGATAAAGTTACAATTAATTAGAGTAATATTTTCAATTATAAATTTTAAGATATAATTAAATTGTTATTTAAATCCAATTAATAAAGTTTGATATAAGTTTTTTACATTTACTATTACGATACACGAAATTATTATGAACAGTTTAAAAAAAGCCCCTCGAAAGGCGCCACTTATTTTACAAGATACTGTTGTAATTCATTTATTAATAGTTCTGCACCTTCTGGACTTAATGTGATCTTACCGTTTGCTAATGAACGGTTACGGTTTGACACTTCTCCTGTTACTACACAAACATCACCAGGCTCATACTTTTGTAAAATGATCGTTTCACCCTCTACAAAGATCTCTAAAGGAGATTTCTCCTTAATCCCTAGTGTATCCCTTAATTCTTTTGGAATTACCACACGCCCTAATTCATCTACTTTTCGATTTATACCTGTTGATTTCATTGAGCCTCTCCCCTCCATTTCATACCCTATGCTTCTATTGTAACAAGCTTTCTCTAAAGGTAAGTCCTTAGTTAAAAGTTGCGGAAAGTTCAATCTCTTTCGTCAGATTCGTATCGTCCCCCCCAATAAGAACACAAGCCACAATTGTTTTGGAATGAATATCTAATCCAGCACATTGATTGTATAATATCCCCAAATGAATCAGCCACCTTTAGGAAAAATTCCATGTAAAGAGGCAAACTACCATTAAAAGTTATGTTATATACTCACTGTGTACGATGTCTCCATTATGGTTGGAAGAGTCTATTTTCATTCCTAGGTTCAGAGCAAAAGATTGATTCCTTACAATTTCGCAAGTAATCTTACAAAACTGTAAGAAATCAAATGTATAATTCAATGGTTTAAACTACGCACCTAATTTAAAATAATAATACATAAAATTTTATGATATGTTATACGGGAGTGAACTACAATGGAAAATAACAAAAACAAGTTATACACACAAATTGTTACTGGTTCATGTTTAGTGGGGATAATTTTAGTTGCTATTATTGCCGTAATTATAAACTTTATTAAATAAACTTGTATATTATCTTACACACAAACATTGGAACTCCTCAAATCATCTCCAATAACATCCACTCTAAATATTGAACTACTCACTATTTAACATCCTTACGGACCGTTCAAAGTAGAAGAACGGTCTCGTATTCATTAGGCTATCCCCGTAGTTCCTGTGGTAAGAGGCAAATCGCTTCATTTCTAAGATTTAATCCTGCGTTAATATCTCTATCGTGATGTATGTCACAAGAAAGACACTCCAGCTTACGAAGGTTTAGATTTTTAACGTCCTTATTTTAGTGACCACAACTTGAACATAGTTGGCTGGGAGTAAACGTTTTTGATACAACGACAACTTTCTTCCTGTACCATTTTTCCTTGTATTCCAACATGTTCCTAAACTGTGAATAAGAACTTTCGCTAATTGCTTTTACAAGTTTACCGTTTTTCAGCATATTTCTTACTTGTAGATTCTCAATACCTTTGACATCGTGGTTTTTGATAGCTTTACTTCTAATCGTACGGAAGAATTTACGTTTTTTGTATGCAGTTCCTTCTGAAAGAATGGCAAAATTAATAAACTTGACGATAATTAACTAAAAAGATAAAATCAAATATTGAACTAGTAATTACTTTAAAACCGAAATATATCTCTAAACTAAAAAAGGGTGTTTACCTATGCTAGATGTTTATGCTGTGAAGTTAGATACAAATATAAGCAAGAAAAAATTTGATATATTGCTAGCTTCTGTTTCAAACGAAAAACGCGAGCGAATAAACCGATTTTACAGGTTAGAAGATGCTCAAAGAACTTTACTTGGTGACATTCTAGTTAGATATATCATTTGCAAAAAATTAAATATAGAAAACTACGAAATAGATTTTCGTGTAAATAAATATGGAAAACCGTATATTGTTAATTTTGATCATATTCATTTTAATATTTCGCATTCAGGTGATTGGGTTGTAGGTTGCTGTGGTACTTCTTCAGTGGGAATTGATATTGAACGTGTGGAAGCAGTAGATATAAGTATTGCTGAACAATTTTTTTCATTAAAGGAATATAATGCTTTAAAATCACAAAACCCTTTAAAAAAAGAAAGTTTTTTTTATGAATTATGGACTTTAAAGGAAAGCTACATAAAAGCTGTTGGCCATGGACTCTCCATCCCTTTAAACTCTTTTACAATTAAGTTTGATAAAAATGGGATAACAGCTCTTAATCCTAATAATTCTGATACATACTTCTTTAAACAATATGATATAGATGAAAAATATAAAATGGCATTATGTGCAACAAATCATAAATTCCCTGATAGTGTAAAAGTTATTAACATTCACCAACTATATGAGGAATTTATATTATTATAGGAAGTTGTATCTAATAAACCAATTAGAAATGCCTAAAATATTTTCAATTAACTATCGTCAAGTTGTAATTCCTACCCAAAATATAAATTCTCACTTAAGTAAGTGGATCCTTCCATCAATTTACTTAACCACAAAGGGACACCAACTAATTAACGCACCAAAGAAATTAAAACTTACTGTCACTACTTTGTATACTATGAGCTAAGTGTTAAAATGAATGTCCAGACCTATTTTATTATTTAGCCAATGTACCTCTCTCCTCAAGAAACAAGTGAAAGGGAGATACATTGGCTTTTTACGTAAGCAAAAGAATGTCCTTTCGTGTTAAACCAAAAACAAGACTGAAAGACGATACGAATTTCGTATCAACCGTAAGAATCCCCCACTTCAGGCGTAGCTAAGTGGGGGTAGTTCAACTGACATACATTAGATAAAATTATGATTATGCAAATACTTGTATTTCTTGATTGATAAGTTTAACAATTGATTCTACACGCTCATTAATAAAAAAATGTCCTCCTTCAAAAGGAACAATATTACAACTGTTTTTAGTATATAACCTCCATCCTAGTAATTCTTCTTCTAAGATATCGTCTTCTTTACCGTGAAGCACAGTTATATTGCAATCAAACTTAAAATTCTCATTAGAATAATCATAATTTTCAATTATTTTAAAGTCTGATTTTAGAATAGGGATAAAAATATCAAGCAACTCTGGAGTATCAAGTATTTCTTGAGGTGTTCCTCCCATTTGTTTAATCTCATTTTTAAACTCTTCATCCGGAAATAAATGCGTTTTCTCTTTTTCATTGGAGTAGCCTTGAGGAGTTTTCCCGCCCGAGAAAAACATATGCAATGGAGTAGCTCCATTTAATTGCTTAACTTTATACGCTAATTCGTAGGCTAATAAACTTCCCATACTGTGTCCAAAAAAGATGAAAGGCTTGTGCAAATATGGTTTAATTTGAGAATAAATATCTTCAATTGCTTCATCTAAAGAAGAGTATAGTGGTTCATTAAATCTCTTTCCTCTTCCCGATAGTTCAATAGCATGTAATTCTATTGAGGAATCTAAATACTTTTGCCAGTTAGCATATATTCTTTCTGATCCTCCTGCATATGGAAGACAAAATAATGTTATATTATTCATAATGCTACAGCCCCTCTCTACATTTAACATTGGTCTCTTTTTTATAGCTCTTATATCTAATTCTTAAAGGCATATTTAGTTCCAAACTGTTCTTCACTAAAACTTTGAATACCAAGTTAAATCTATTAATGAAACATACTAAAATAAAGGACACTGTGCAATCCTAGATATACTATAAGATATAGTTTTTCTAGGATTATCTACAGCGTCTCCCATTTAAAATTTCATAATTAAATTCTCTTTGGTAGCATATTACTTATATAGCTACGACAAGCAATAAGAAAATATATTGTCTGCATAACTAAATAAATGCCAATAACGATAAACGAATAAAACCAACTGGATGACATAAGAATATTATCTAATGCTTTCATTGCAACTAGCGCGTGAACAATACCAACGATGCAAGGTAAGAAGAAAATAATTCCAACCTGGGTGAAAACGATTTTTCGAATTTCACCTTCTGTTACACCAATCCTTGTAAGCGCCTTAATTTGTGCTTGATCTTCTTTTAACTCCGTAAATAACTTAAAGTAAATCATGCTACCAGCTGCAATGAAAAACAGCAAGCTGATAAACAAGCCGATAAACATCGTGATTGAGATCATTTCCTTCAGTTCTTCTTGTTGCGCTGATACTGCTAAAATAGAAAATGCACCTGATGCCGTTACAATAATGGCACTTAAAATTGATACTATAAATAGCATCCTCGCATTATCCTTCATCTTATAACCGAGCTGAGCAATAACCATCATATTCGTACGATTGTAATAGATATTATAGCGTTTCTGAATAAAACGTAACAATAATATACTGAACTGAGAGTATAATAAATATGTACCAATTACCACAGCAACCATAATACCAATTGCCAACATACTGAACTCTTGCATATCCAGCAAACCAAAGTTTCCGCCATTTAACATCAATGCCATGGCGTAACCAGCCACTAAAGATATTATTGCAAGTGCAACAAGCCAAGGCGAATAAAACAATTCTCCTTTTGTCTTTCGTGAAGCCTTAAGTAATTCAATGATTTCTGTACGCCCAAGCCCCAACACACTCCAAAACGATATAAGTGTAAACAGTACTAAAAAGCTACCCATTGTTAATCCGACTGCTTGAAGCGGAACGGAAAACGTAATAGTATCATTCATATTAAGCAACATAGAAAGTACAATAAAAAATAACTTACTAAACAATATCCCTAAAGCAATTCCTACTGAAATTGCCAGCACCGCAATTGTTAAATTTTCATAAATAACAAGTCTACGCAACTGCATACGAGTCATTCCGAATAGCGAAAACAGACCGAATTCCTGCTTTCTGGTCTTCAAAAATGCAGAATTAGAATAGAGCACAAACAAAAATGAGAAAATAACGATTACATACTCACAGAATATCATTCCTAGTCTCACTTTATCAGCAGCTATAATATTACCATTCACCACATCAGGATGAGCTAGAAAAGCTGCATAGATATAAAAAATCATTACAGAAAATACACTGCTCAGAAAAAAGGCACTGTACGAACGCCATTTACCTCGAATGTTACTAAACGCGAGCGAACGAAACGTCATCAAAATTCCCTCCCAAAACGCTCAATGCATCCAATATTTGTTGGAAGAAGGCTTGTCGATTTGCACCACGTCGAATTTCTGAGAACTGTCTTCCATCCTTAATAAATACAATACGCTGACAATAACTTGCTGAAAACGGATCATGAGTTACCATAAGAATGGTTGCATTCATTTGTTCATTCATATCTTTCAGCGAGTCCATTACATCCTTTGCCGCCTTAGAATCCAAGTTTCCGGTTAATTCATCTGCAAGTACCAATGATGGCTTATGAATAAATGCACGTGCAATTGCTGCACGTTGTTTCTGTCCACCAGACACCTCATATGTACGTTTATTTAATATTTTATCAATTTGCAACCATTTAGCGAGCGGCTGAAGTTTTTCTTCAATAATCTCAGGAGCAATACCCTCCAATACTAATGGCAAAACAATATTTTCTTTAATTGATAATGTATCTAGTAGATTAAAATCTTGAAAAACGAAACCCAGTTCACGTCGTCTGAAAAGTGAAAGTTTCTTTTGACTTAACTTACTTGGGTCAACACCACCAATTTTGATTTGACCAGATGTTGGACGATCAATTGTCGACAACAGATTAAGCAGCGTCGTCTTTCCACTTCCTGAAGGCCCCATGACCCCCACAAATTCGCCAGGCTCTATAGTTAAATTAATATCATCTAATGCCTTATAAACAACTGACCCTTTAGAGCTATATATCTTGCCAAGGCCCTGCGCTTCTAGCATACTCATTATACAATCCCTCCTCTTTTATATATCACAAGTATAGTTCAAAAAGAGTATTAAACCCATCGATTTCCCTTTCAAAATTGACAGTAAACCTTACAATATTGTCACTCAATTCTCCATAAACAACTAAAAATATTGTTATAACAACTAATAAACCTTACAATATTGTCACTTAATATCAAACATATGGATTCCACGAGGCTCAAAGCTGACTATAAATGTTGTCCCTTCTCCCAAAACTGATGTTACAGACAAAGCGTGACCAAGGCGCTTACACACCTCTTTTGCTAAATATAAGCCCATTCCTGTCGATTCTCCCGCTGTTCTTCCATTCTCTCCTGTGAAGAATGGTTCAAAAACCCTCGGGAGATCGTGCGATGCAATTCCAATCCCCTCATCAACCACACTCAGCTTTCCGCCCCCGTGCACACTCTCCTCCAAACAGAAAACTAGTTGCTTTGCCCCAGGTTTATCCTTACTGTATTTAATTGCATTACTCACTAGTTGGTTTAGCACGAACTTCATCCATTTCTCATCCGTTTCTATCCATGCCTCTCCATCAATCCGTGGATATATAGAATGACGAATCCAAAAACTCTTATGTGCATTTATAACAGCACTAATCAACTTATGAAGTGGAATTTTTTTTAAGTGACTATCAATTTCAAACTTATCAAGGCGTGCTGTATACAACATCATTTCTAAATCTCTTGTCATTCTGTTTGTTTCTTCCTGTATACTAACTACTAGCTGCTCTTGCTCTTCCTCCGTATATGGTATTTGCTGCAAAGCCTCTTGTATAAGCAAATCAATAACTGATACGGGCGTTTTCATATGATGCACCCATTGTAATACAAAATGATTATGTAACTCCTGTTGACGACGATATGTTCTAAGCTCATTCAAATAACTACTGTATTGCTCCTGTAAGAGCCTAGCTACCAAATATTGCTCTCTTGTTACCATGGCCTGCACAATCTCTATAGCATCTACATCGGATCGATTAATCGCATCCTTAACTTGATTGTAATAAGCTTTTTGCCGAAGGTAATCAAAAACCAACCATAGACCCATTAAGAATAGCGAAAGCAATATAAAATAAAATATTATCCCACCATCTATTAACCCTGAAGGACTCACATTGTCCACAAGCATAATCCCCGTACCAAGTCCAATAATGAGCAAACATAAATACATATATAACAATCTATCCTGCAAAAATAAAATTATTGTTGATTTTTTCATGAACTTTCCCCCGCATGCTCATCACTTAAGGAAAGCTTATAACCTTGGCTCCTAATCGTTTCAATCACCTTGGGTAGTCCGATTTCCTCCAACTTCTTCCTAACCCTTGTTACATTGACTGTTAGCGTATTATCATCGACAAACTGAACATCATCCCACAAGGTCTCCAAAAGCTTCTCACGAGAGACCGGCTTCCCAATTCGACGCATAAAGCATTCGGTCAACAATCGTTCGTTTTTCGTTAACTCAACCTTCTGATCCTTCCAACTCAGCTCATTACGTGGAATATTCAGTCGTAATCCATACACATTGATCTCATTCTCATTTATACCTAAGTCAGTTGACATAGTAGCGTATTCCCCGTAAACTCTTCGCAATGTACTTTTCACTTTTGCCATTAACAAATCTAAATGAATAGGTTTTGTAATATAGTCATCACCACCGTTTTCAATAGCCATTACTTGGTCCATCTCACCTGCCCGTGCAGATATAAAAATAATTGGTATACTTGAGCGTACTCGTATCTGCCTACACCAATAGTAGCCATCGAAATATGGTAGATTAATATCAAGCAGTACCAAATGTGGTTCATATTCCTCCAACTCAGTTAGCAAATCTCGAAAATCTGAAGCACAACACGCTTCAAATCCATATTTCTCCATATTATTTTTCAAAATAGTGGAAATCTTTGGGTCATCTTCTATAATAAAAATACGATACATAATATACCTCCTATTAATTTTGGGGAACCCTGACTTCATAAGCATACTGTGAACTTTTCTATGCACACCTATTTTAATACTAAAATAGCAGGATTACTACTCCCCTCTATCTAATATGTATAATCCTTCTCATTTATTTCCACTCAAAAAACCGCCTTAAAAAGGCGGTTTTTTGCAATGTTATTCCAATTTCACAGCTTATCCAAGGTCAGAAAATAACTTTCAACTAAATTATATCCTAGCCCTGATTCTATGAAATTCAGTTTTGTTTTCTGGAACTTTCCCAAGCTCCTTCGAAGATCCTTATTATTTATGAATTATGGATTAATTACTGTCCCCTTACTTATCCAAACACACTAACAGCATAAAGTTTAGAATAACTTACACTAATTGTAGAGATTTTCGATTTTGTATGGATGGATAATAATGATTCATAAATGCTTCAAAAATTTCGATTTTATTTATAATGCTCTTATTACACATAACAAATGCTCCAGTGTTCGCTTCAGGTAACAACCACATAAACGAACTAAATCCAGAAATATTTCCACTCTTAGCAAAAATATTTTCACCCATATAATTCGGATGGAAATTTGTTTCAAATCCATAACTGCTATAGCTTACCTCAGGATTGCTTTCGGATTTCAAAGAGAGCATTTTTTTCACAGAAATCGAATCTAATATTCGATTTCCACCATACATTCCCTGTTGCATCATGGCAATCATGAATTTAGCTATATCTTCTCCTGTTGAGAACATACTACCAGTAGAATTATCAACTGGACTATACTCATACTCTGGAATTCTACTGTTTTCTATATCATATCCTGTTGCAAGTTTATTTTGTAATTCCAATGTTTGAATAAAACTACTATTATACATTTCAAGTGGTTTTAATAATTGTTCCTTTGCATATTGATGAAAAGGAACACCTGTAATTTTTTCTACTATATACCCTTGAAGTACGAATGCAAAATTTTCATAGTTATATCGCTCACCAGGCGTATGAACTACGGTAGGCATATTCTGTTTAATGAACTCCTTTAATGTTACAGGTTTTGATTTATCAAAATTAATCAATTGTTCCATTCCTTGATCAGGATAATCAAATCCTGTAGTATAGCTCATCAAATGTTCAATCGTAAGGGGAGCATTTATTTTCCTTGGAATTTCAATATCTCCTAAATATGTCTGGATATCTTCATATAAATTAATTTTGCCTTGCTCTATAAGTTGCATCATGATTGTAGAAGTGAATAATTTTGTAATTGAACCTACTCTCATTAATGTTTTGTGTGCATTCATTGGTATTTTATTCTCGACATCTGAATATCCGTACCCTTTAGATAAAACCACTTTACCATCTTGAACAATAACAACAATAGCACCTGGAACATCTTTTAAATACAAACTATTAAAAAATTCATCTGTAAATTTCTCTGCTTCTTTCGAATTAATAGATTCTACAAGTTCACGCTCTCCCACATGATGTATCTGGTCTGTCTGCTCTTTGATTACACAATGCTCAATAATTTCCTTCAATGCTCCTCTTAATAATTCTGCTAACTCCTGTATTGTTTCTTCGTAATACTGTGCATGACTATAAGTAAGTGTCATTGATAAACTTCCATCAATAACCATACCATTAATATCTAATGTATATCGATTTTTTTGATGAATATTTACATCATTTCCTTTTGAATACGGAGATATTTGCATTACGCTATTCTCTAAGTCTTGATCAAACTGACCCAGATAGTTGAAGCTAATCTCTGGCTTCAATGTAAATGTCTGCTTTTCTTGATTTTCAGATAGATATTTTAAAAGACCATATCCAATCCCTTTATTCGGAATGTGGCGTAATCCTGTTTTGATATTCTTAATCCGCTGAGAGATATTGCTCCCTACTTCAATCGGCAGAACTACTGGATATTGGCTTGTAAACCAACCTACTGTCCGAGTGATATCAAGATCAGAAAGAATAGTTTCCCTTCCATGTCCTTCCAGATTCACAGCGATTTTTTCCATTCCTGTCCATTGATGAATTGCCGTTCCTACAGCTGTTAACAACAGGTCATTTATTTCCGTATTGTACGCATTATTTGCTTGCTTTAATAGCTGTTCTGTTTCAGACTTCGTCCACTGCACGTTAATGGCTTCACTATCCTTTATCAAGCCATAATCTTGTTCTTTATCTTTCGGTAACAATGCCGCTGGGATCTGTTCGACCTCATTCCAATATTCGCGCTCTTCCTCCATCTCTAGACTGTTCGCATAAAGGGATACTTGTTCTGCCCATAATTGGAAAGAATCTGTTTTTTGTGGCAATTGAATAGTCTCTCCGTTTACCGCCTGTTCATATCCTGCCCCGATATCTTCCAGTAATATCCTCCAAGAAACGCCATCCACTACTAGATGATGGATCACAATCAATAAATGATCGCCTTCTTCACATTGGAACAAGCCTAGTTTTACTAACGGTCCTTCACTTAAATCAATGCTACTTTGAATCGCATTCGCTGCTTCTTCAATGGCAGCGGCAGGATTTACCTCTCCTGTGAAATCCATCACTTCCAAGCTGAATAATTCTTCTTCCTCGATTCCACGATTCCATGCCTCATCCCCATGTTCTGTTTGACGGAAGACCATACGCAGCGCGTCATGATGCTCAGCTATTTTTTGTATTGTCTTACACAGAGCTGGTACATCAAATCCTTGTTTCTGATATAACATAACCGCCTGGTTAAAATGATGAGGGGCTTCCATCTTGTTTTCAAAGAACCAGCGCTGAATCGGTGTTAATGTAACCTCTCCTGTTATTTCTTTTTGATCTATCAATCGGGTAACCTGTTTTACATGTAAACTTAACTCTGCTATATTTTGATACTTAAACCAATATTTCATTTCTATTTTATATCCTGCTTGTAACAACTTTGAAGAAGCTTGAATCGCTTTAATTGAGTCGCCTCCCAAATCAAAGAAATTATCCAATGTTCCAATTTGCGGAACACCAAGTACCGTTTGCCAAATCGATACTAACATTTCTTCTATCGGGGTTTGTGGCGCAACATACTCCGTACCTGTTTGTAGACTTTGTTCTGGCGCAGGCAGCGCTTTACGATCAATCTTACCATTTGGTGTTAATGGCATTTTTGCAAGCTGTACAAAGTACGATGGAAGCATGTAGTCTGGTAATTCTTGTGACATAGCTTCCCGTATTTGTCTTACTGTTAAGTCATTATTTGCCACAAAGTATGCACACAATTGTTTTGATCCATCATCATTCTCTCGTACAACCACGATAGCCTCTTGAACTGGATCTATTTTTAAGAGATGTGCTTCAATCTCTCCAAGTTCAATCCGATAGCCTCGAATTTTCACCTGCTGATCAATTCTTCCTAAATATTCAATATTCCCATCAGATAGCCATCTTACCAAATCACCCGTTTTGTATATGCGCTCACCTGGTATAAATGGATTATTCCCAAATTTTTCTGAAGTTAAATCAGGACGGTTGAGATAGGATTTTGCGAGACCACTTCCCCCAATCCAAAGTTCTCCAGCCACTCCTATAGGTTGTAATTGACCATTATTGTTCACAATATACGTTGTTGTATTGCTTAATGGTTTTCCAATTGGTACATTTTCAGACTTATCTTCCACTTCATTCACTTCATAATACGTTGCAAATACCGTACTTTCCGTCGGGCCATAGACATGTACAATTTTATTCTCTCCTATATGCTGAATTGCCTTTCGTACATGTGCTACTGATACACGTTCTCCACCAAAAAGAATTTTTCTAATATTAGATAAACAGTTAATATTAACGTCGACCAAGACATTGAATAAAGCTGTCGTTATAAAGAGAACCGTAATGTTTTCTTTTACAATGTAATTTGTTAACTTTTCCATATTTAACAATACTTCTTTGGAGATAAGAATCAGTTCGGCTCCATTTAATAACGAACCATATATATCAAAGGTCGATCCATCAAACGCATAACTTGACAATTGAAGTACTTTATCCTGTGTGCTAAATGTAATATAATTTGTATCTTGAACAACTCGAATTATATTTCGGTGCGTAGTTAAAATACCTTTAGGATTGCCTGTTGTTCCTGAAGTATAAATAACATAAGCTAAATGATTCGGCCCAGCCTTCGATTCCAAATTCGAACCATCTTCATGATAAATCGCTTCATCATCCAAAAATAGAATTTTAGATGTAAAAGAGTGCTTATCCTGCAAATGGCGTTGCAACAAGAGCATCTTCGTTCCCGAATCCTCCAACATGTAACGAATTCGTTCCTCTGGATATTCAGGATCGATTGGCACGTAGGCACCACCTGCTTTTAAGATTCCAAGTATCCCCACAATCATTTCTAGCGAACGTTCTACCATAATTCCAACTAACTGATCTTCCTGTACGCCTTCATCTCTTAGCGTTCGTGCCAATTGGTTCGCTCGTTCATTCAACTCACGATACGTCAATTGCTGATCTTCGAATACAACCGCAATTTGATCTGGTGTACGCTCCACCTGTTCTTCGAACAATTGATGGATAGTCTTTTCACATGGATATTCAGTCGCTGTATCATTGAACGATTCGAGAATCTGTATTTTCTCTTCTGCTGTTACCAATTCTAGATCTTGTATACAAATTTGCGGGTTATTTACAACTTGCTTAATAACTTGAACCAAATGACCACGAATTCGTTCTACACTTGTATAATCATATACATTGGCATTGTAATTAAGTCGAACTTTAAATTCTTCACCAGGAACAACAATTACATTAAAATCATAGCTTGTCTGTTCTTCCATATTTGCATTCTTGACTTCTAATAGGTTTTCGGACTGGTTACCAACACGTTCCATTTCTGTCTCTGTAGGATAGTTCTCAAACACCATAAGATGTGTGATTAAGTCCTGCTTTTGTTCCGTTTGTGCCTGTATTTCATACAATGGATGCGTATCGTATGCATGTGAGGCTACTGCCTGCTTTTGATTCTTTTTCATCACTTCTACAAAAGCTTCTTCCGCGTCACAACGAATACGCACAGGAATCGTGTTAATGAATAAACCAATCATATTTTCTATACCTGGTATAACAGCTGGTCTTCCTGATACAACACTTCCAAATACAACATCCTGACTGCCATTATATTTCTGTAGTAGCGCTCCCCATGCTGTCTGAATTAAGCTGTTGATTGTGACTTGATTATCACTAGCTACCTGTTTCATCTTCTGCGTTAATTCTCTATCAAACTCACAAAGTAGCTCATCCAAAACATAACCTTCATCTTCATTTTTCAAATTTTCTTTTGGTAATAATGTTTGCCCTTCGTACCCCTCTAAATAATCATTCCAATATTTAGATGATTCTTCATAATCTTGTGCTTCTAACCATTCAATATAATCACTATATGGCGTTACTACAGATAATTCAGGTTCTCTTTGTTGCTGAGTAGCATAGTAAGTTTCGAAGATTTCTTGGATTACAATTGGCATGCACCAACCATCCATTAAGATATGGTGGAAGCTCCAAATAACACGGTACGTTTGTTCCTCAGTACGTAAGATTATCATACGCATTAATGCATCTTCAGCAAGATTAAATCCTCTTTCCCTATCTTCATTCGTATGCTTCTCCACCCACTCTTCACGTGATGGCCCTTCCATTTCATGCAGATCTTCATAATGAAAATCGATTTTTCGATTTCGGTATACAATTTGTAACGGCTCATCATTCCAAGCACTCACAAAGTTAGTTCGGAATATGGCATGTCTTTGCACCAATTGCTCTAAGCTTTGAACGAACGCCTCTATATTCATACTTCCCTGCACATCGAACGTTGCTTGTTCAAAATAAGCTTCCGACTGTGAGTTCAGCAAGCTGTGGAATAACATACCCTTCTGCATCGGGGTTAATGGATACACATTTTCGATTTCGCCTATGTGGTTTGTTTCCTGTACAATACGATCTAATGCTTCGATTGTCATCCCTTTGAAAATAATATCACTTGGTGTGAGCTCCACTCGCTCTTTCGTTACACAATGTTCAATGACTTCCTGCAGACTCGCTTGCAACCAATTCGCCAATTTCTCTATCGTTTCTTTTCGATATTGTTTTCCATTATAACCAATTCCTAATGATAATTTCCCATTAGATATCATGCCATTGATTTCGAGTACATATGCTCTCGTTTGATACTTACTTACATCTGAACCACTCGAATAAGGAGACGCCTGCATCGCAGTATTCTCTAAATCTTGATCAAATTGCCCCAGATAGTTAAAGCTAATCTCTGGCTTCAGTGTAAACATCTGTTTTTCTTGATGTTCAGACAAGTATTTTAAAAGACCATATCCAACCCCTTTATTTGGAATTTGGCGTAATCCTTCTTTAATATTCTTAATCCGATGAGAGATATTGCTCCCTGCTTCAATCGACAAGACTACTGGATATTGACTCGTAAACCAGCCTACTGTACGAGTAATATCAAGATCAGAAAGAATAGACTCTCGTCCATGTCCTTCCAAATTCACAACAATGTTTTCCATTCCTGTCCATTGATGAACTGCCATTCCTAAAGCTGTTAACAATAAATCATTGATTTCAGTGTTATATGCTCGGTTTGTTTGTTTTAATAACTGCTCGGTTTCAGAAGCTGTCCATTGGACCGAGATAACTTCAGTGTCCTTTATCAAACCACAATCTTGTTCCTCATCTTTCGGTAGCAATCCCGTTGAGATTTGCTCGATTTCATTCCAATATTCGCGCTCTTTTTCCATCTCTGGACTGTTCGCGTAAAGGGATAATTGTTCTGCCCATAATTGGAAAGAATCTGTTTTTTGTGATAGTTGAATAACCCCTCCGTTTACCGCTTGTTCGTACCCTGCCTCAAAATCTTCCAGCAATATTCGCCAAGAAACGCCATCCACTACTAAGTGGTGAATAACCATCAACAAATGATCGCCTTCTTCACATTGGAATAAGCCTATTTTCATTAACGGTCCTTCACTTAAATGCATGCTACTTTGAATCGCATTCGCAGCCTCTTCAATCACTGAAGTCGGATTCCCATTTCCTGTGAGATCCATCACTTCCAGACTGAATAACTCTTCTTCCTCTATTCCTCGGTTCCATGCCTCATATCCCTGTTCAGTTTGACGGAAGACCATACGAAGCGCATCATGATGCTCGGCAATTTTTTGCATCGTTTTACGAAGAGCTGATACATCAAATCTTTGTTTCAGATATAACATGAACGCTTGATTAAAGTGCTGAGGATCTGCCGCCTCGCGGTCGAAATACCAACGTTGAATTGGTGTTAACGTAGCCTTTCCTGTTACTTCCCCTTGTTCAGCAACTCGTGTTATTTTCTCCACATGCGGACTTAAAGACTCAACAGTCGAATATTTGAATAAGTTTTTCATATCTACTCGATAACCAGCTTGATACAGTCTCGAGGAAACTTGGATAGACTTAATTGAGTCGCCTCCCAGATCAAAGAAATTATCTAATACTCCAATTTGTGGAACACCAAGTACCGTTTGCCAAATCGAGACTAACAAGTCTTCTATTGGGTTTTGCGGCGCAACATACTCCGTACCTGTTTGTATGTTTCCTTCTGGCTCAGGCAATGCTTTACGATCGACCTTACCATTTGGTGTAAATGGCATTTGTGCCAAATGTACAAAGTAAGATGGAATCATATAGTCGGGTAGTTCTTGTGACATCGCCTCTCGAAGTTGTGCCACTGTTAAGCTTTCGTCTCCAACAAAGTAAGCACATAATTGTTTTATTCCATCTTCATTCTCTCGTGCAACAACAATGGACTCGCGAACCAACTCCAACTTTTGAAGTACTGATTCAACCTCACCCAATTCAATTCGATATCCCCGAATTTTCACTTGATCGTCAATTCTGCCAATATACTCAATATTTCCATCTGGTAACCATTTGGCCAAGTCACCTGTTCTATACATGCGTTCTCCTGGGATAAAAGGATTTTCTACGAATTTTTCCGCTGTTAACCCCGGTTGATTTAAATACCCTTTAGCAACACCATCTCCAGAAATACAAAGTTCTCCTGGAACATTTATTGGTTGAAGACAATTATTTTTCCCCAAAATAAAGATTTTCACATTTGAGATTGGCTTACCAATGGAAAGCGTTTGTTCAACATTCGTAATTGATAGCATTGTGGAAATTACACTATTCTCCGTTGGACCATACTCATTACATATTTCTACTGTTGGATTTAATGTTTTCAACTTTTTAATAAGTACAGGAGTAACCTTTTCTCCACCAACAACTACATTTTTTATTGAACAAAAATCTAATACATCCATATTTTCTAATACTTTAAACAAAAAGTTAGGAGTACTTTGTAAATGTGTTATCTGCCATAATGAGATAGCATTTTTAATATCCATTGGATCCACACACTGTTTATCATTAAGAATATATACTGTTGAACCAGAAATGATTGGTCCAAAAAAGTGTGTAATAAATGAATCAAACACAAATGTACTAAACATAAGTACACGATCTTCCTTCGTAAACCCATATGATTTTGCTTTCCATTGTACTGTATTATGTATGCTGGAATGTTCCACCATTACCCCTTTAGGTTTGCCTGTAGTTCCCGAAGTATAGATAAGATATGCCAACTGATTCTCTGTATTAATACCTCCTAAATTAGAAGTATCTCCATGGTAAGTATGTGCATCATCTAACAGTAAAATCTTATCCTTATAAGAGGAGGGAATTTCTAAATGTTGTTGACTTAATAATATTTCTACTCCGGAATCTTTCAGCATATAATTAATACGATCTTCAGGATATTCTGGATCAATAGGCACATAGGCACCACCCACCTTTAATATACCCAGTATACCTACAATCATCTCTACAGAACGCTCAACCATAATTCCAACTAACTGATTTGCCCTTACTCCTTGATCTCTTAGGGTTCTCGCTAACTGGTTTGCTCGTTCATTGAGTTCCCAGTACGTCAACTGCTGATTTTCAAATACAATCGCTAATTGATCTGGTGTTCTATCTACCTGTTCTTCAAATAACTGATGAAGAGTTTTCTCCTTAGGATAATGGGATGTAGTATCATTGAAAGAAATCAATAATTTATTTTTTTCAGCTTCTGATAACAATTCAACCTTACTTATTTCAAGATCATACTGATATAAAATTACAGAGAAAATACGGTTTAAATGTTCTATAATTTGATTCATAAAATCTCTATCATAAAGATTTTCATTATATATTAACTTCAAATTAATTACATCTTTTTCTAAATCGAAGTGGAATATGGTATCTGTAACTACACTTTCATTAAAATTACCCTGATGAATTTCATTTAAAGAAACCATCGTATTTATAATAGGTAAGTTGTTTGAATCATATTGTAGATTTAAATTTCGAACCATTTTTTTAAAAGGAACTTTTTGATTTTCAATTGCTTCTTTGACCGATAATTTTATTCTATTAAATACTGATTTAAATGTACTGTTTTGATCTAATTTATTTTTTAATACTAAGAATTCATTTAATAGTGAGCCTTCTTTATCCCCCACTTGCATTGTTGGAAATCCTATGATGATATTTTCTTCGTCTGTATATTTATTTATTAAGCATTCAACCCCAGTTAACAGTATCAAATATATTGCTAGATTAGATCCATTTGCCATAGTCTTAATTTTTTGTGATACATTGGATGATAAAGGACGATAAACATAATCATACTTATTACTAGTATTTTTAATCGCTTTAACATAAGGTAGATAACTCATATTATCTTCAGCATCAAACATATTATTCCAAAAAAGCTCTTGCTTTTTAAATACTGACATTATAGGCACCCCAATTTTTATAAAATATAGATAGACACTTGCAGAATATATACTTTAAATTCGAATTCACACATTATTCAAAACATTATAGTTAACTTTAATTAAAGAGCGTGTAATAAAAAACACGCTCTTTAATTAAAAGAAATACTAGAAGGTTAGTTCAATTGAATCTAATTCAGTTTCATTTTTTACTTCTTCTTCATTTAACTTAATATTGTCTAATTGAATACGAAAATCTTGAGAAACTGTAGATAAAATCGCTGAGAAATCTTTTGCTAAAATTTCAATCATAGATTTTTTAAATAATTTCGTACAGTATTCAAAACTACCAATCAATTTATCATCAGTAAAACGTATATACAGTGTTAAATCAAACTTAGCTATCGTTTGATTTTGAATATCATAAGGCTTAAATGTTAAAAGGTCACTTTTAATATTCGTATTTTCTTCATTTTGTAAAACAAATAATGTATCAAACAATGGATTACGGTTTACATCTTTTTTAATATTTAATTTCTGTATCAATTCTTCAAATGGATACTCTTGATTCTCATACGCATTTAACATCGTTTCCTTCACTTCATGTAAATAAGAATCAAATGACTTCTCTCCACTTGGATAATTTCGTATTGCTAACGTATTAACAAACATCCCTATCACTGATTCTAAATCAGCGTGAGTTCTGCCTGCGATTGGTGTCCCCACAATAATGTCTTCTTGTCCACTATACTTCGATAATAAAATGGTATAGGACGCTAGCATTATCATGTAAATTGTAGCTCCCGTTTGTGCTTCAATTTCACTTAATCCTTGAATGCTTTGCTTATCGATAACAAACTCAAACACATCCCCTTCGTAGCTTCGTACAGAAGGTCTTTCATAATCCGTCGGCAACTCCAATTCTGGAATTTCTCCGTTAAATATATCTAGCCAATAACTTTCCTGTTTTTTCATCTGCTCTTGATGTATCATATTTTGCTGCCAAGCTGCGTAATCCTTATATTGTATTTGAAGAGGAAGTAGTTGTTCTCCATCATATAACTGTACAAATTCTCTCATTAAAATGTTCATAGATACTCCATCAGAAATGATATGATGCATATCAAATAACAGTATATGATGATTATTTCTCAGTTCAATTAACCTTACTCTAAGCAACGGTGCTTGTTGCAGATCAAACTCACGCACAAAATCATAAATATATTCTTCTTCTTCTTTTTCCTTTGCTTGTACAAGTTCAACTTGAAATTCCACCTTAGGATGTATTTCTTGCATTGGTTCTCCATGAATCATTTTAAAGCTTGTACGCAGTGATTCGTGACGCTGAATTAACTGTTGGAAAACTTCTTCTAATCGTACATGATCAAGTGCTCCTTCTATCTTCAAAACACCTGGCATGTTATAGCTGAGCTCGCCACCTTCATATTGACTCAAAATGTACATCCGCTTTTGCGCAGATGAAACTGGATAGTATCCTTTCTCTAAAGTTTTCGGAATGGATACATATGCATGCTGTTTTCGGCCTGTGATTAATTTAGCCATTTGTTCAATCGTCGGATATTGGAACACTTCTCTAAGTTTTACATCAGCCTTCATCTCTTTACGGATTTTAGATACCAGAGTTGTTGCCCTTAAAGAATGCCCGCCTACATCAAAGAAATTATCTTTTATCCCAATTTTAAGATCTCCAAGAATGCTCTTCCATATATCAACTAAATGCTCTTCTATTTCTGTTCGAGGTTTGACATATTTATTGTTCGTTAACTTGCTTTCCTCGACAGCAGGTAATGCCTTGCGATTAATCTTCCCATTTGGTGTTAATGGCATTTGCATAAGCTGTATAAAGTAAGAGGGAATCATATACTTAGGTAGCTCATCAGATAGGATTTCTCTTAAACTTTCTGTATCAATCTCTTTATCTGCTACAAAATACGCACACAAACTCTTTTGTCCACTTTCATCTTCAAGTGCGATTACAATTGTTTCTTGAACTGCGTCTATCTTCAATAATTGTGATTCTATCTCACCAAGTTCAATTCGATAACCCCGAATTTTCACCTGATGATCAACCCGGCCTAGATATTCAATATTTCCATCTGGTAACAGACGAGCTAAGTCTCCTGTTCTATACATTTTTTTCCCTAAATCAAATGGATTATTTACAAATTTCTCTGCCGTTAATTGAGAGCGGTTAAGATAACCTCTTGCCAATCCAACTCCTGCAATACACAACTCTCCTGGTACCCCAATTGGTTGTAAATGACCTTTAGTATCAACCACATACAGTTGAATATTGTCAATTGGTTTACCAATTGGTATCTGTTCTAAAGTTTCTTCCAATGGACAATCGAAGTATGAAACGTCAATCGTTGCTTCAGTCGGTCCATATAAATTGATTAGTCTCGTCTCATTATGCATACCCAGTAACTTGTTAAATCGTTTTACATGTTGCACTTGGAGTGCTTCACCACTAGCAAATACTTGACGCAAACTTTGCGTGCAATTCACTTCCTCAACATTCTGCACATAATCTAGAAAAACAGATAGCATAGAAGGTACAAAATGCATGGTCGTAACATGATTTTCCTCAATTGCTTTAATAATTAATTCTGGGTCTTTCTCATTACCCGGAGCAAGAAATACGACTTTAGCCCCTTGCGCTCCCCACCAGAACAATTCCCAAACAGATACGTCAAAACTGTATGGCGTTTTTTGTAAAATGGTGTCTGTTTCTCCGATAGGATATCTTTTTTGCATCCAGTGAATTCGGTTGACAAGTGCTTGGTGCTCTATCATAACGCCTTTTGGATTTCCTGTTGTGCCAGAAGTATAAATCACATAAGCCAATCCATTAGGGCCTACTTCCGATTTCAAGTTTGTTCCTTCTTTATGATAAGATTCCTCATCGTCCAGCAATACTATCTTCCCTACGAAAGATGTACGTTCTTGAAATTGGCCTTGCATTAATAATATAGTAGCTCCCGAATCCTCCAATATATATTGGATACGCTCTTCTGGATATTCTGGGTCAACCGGCACATAAGCGCCACCTGCTTTTAATATTCCAAGTATCCCGACAATCATTTCTAATGAACGTTCTACCATAATTCCAACTAACTGATCTTCCTTTACTCCTGCATTTCTTAATGTTCGTGCCAACTGATTTGCTCGTGCATTCAGCTCACGATACGTCAATTGCTGACCTTCGAATACCGCCGCAATATGATCTGGTGTACGCTCCACCTGTTCTTCGAACAATTGATGAATAGTCTTCTCACGTGGATATTCAGCCGCTGTATCATTGAACACTTCGAGAATCTGCATTTTCTCTTCCGCTGTTGCTAATTCCAGTTCATGTATATCAATCTGTGGGTTATTTACAACTTGTTGCATAATTTGAATCAAATGATTCCTCATTCGCTCGATACTCGCATCATCATATATATGGGCATTATATTGGAACTGCATCTGAATCTCTTCCCCAGGAATTACCATAACATTAAAATCATAATTCGTTTGTTCAGTCATGGTTACATTCGTTATTGTTAATTCTGTTTCACTATGACTTTCTCCATGTTCCATTTGTTGTTCCACTGGGTAGTTTTCAAATACCATAATATGTGTGATCAAGTCCTGCTTTTGTTCCGTTTGTGCCTGTATTTCATACAATGGATGCGTATCATATGCATGTGAGGCTACCGCCTGCTTCTGATTCTTTTTCATTACGTCTACAAAAGATTCTTTCGCATCACAACGAATACGCACAGGAATTGTGTTAATGAATAAACCAATCATATTTTCTATACCTGGTATATCAGCTGGTCTTCCTGATACAACACTTCCAAATACAACATCCTGACTACGATTGTATTTTTGTAATAACATCCCCCATACTGTCTGCATCAAAGTATTGATAGTAACCTGATTTTCACTAGCTACCTGTTTTAGTCTTTCCGTCAATTCTTTATCAAGATCGTAGGTTAAGTGTTTCAAAATATATCTTTCATCTCTCACAGAAGAAGTAACTTTTGGCAACTGCGTTTGCCCTTCATACCCACCTAAATAATCATTCCAATATTTAGATGCCTCTTCTTGATCTTGTGCTTCTAACCATTCAATATAGTCACTATATGGCGTTACCACAGACAATTCAGGTTCTCTTTGTTGCTGAATTGCATAGTAAATTTCGAAGATTTCCTGTGTCACCAGTGGCATGCACCAACCATCCATTAGGATATGATGGAAACTCCAAATAACATGGTATGTTTGCTCCTCAGTGCGTAAAATTGTCATACGCATTAATGCATCTTCAGCAAGATTAAATCCTCTTTCTTTATCTTCAGTCGTATACTTCTTCATCCACTCTTCACGTGATGACTCTTCCATTTCCTGAAGATCTTCATAATGAAAATCAACTTTTCTATTTCGGTATACGATTTGTAACGGCTCATCATTCCCTGCACTCACAAAGTTAGTTCGGAATATGGCATGTCTTTGCGCCAATTGCTCTAAACTTTGAACGAATGCCTTTATATTCAGACTTCCCTGTACATCAAACGTTGCTTGTTCAAAATAAGCTTCCGATTGTGAGTTTAACAAGCTATGAAATAACATACCATTCTGCATTGGAGTTAACGGATACACATTTTCGATTTCGCCTATGTGCTTGGTTTCCTGTACGACGCGCTCTAATCCTTCAATCGTCATCCCTTTGAATGTGATATCACTTGGTGTGAGCTCCGTTCGCTCTTTCGTTACACAATGTTCAATGACTTCCTGTAGACTCGCTTGCAGGCATTTTGCCAACTGTTCTATTGTTTCTCTCTTATATTGTTTACCGCTATACTCGATTTCTAATGCTAATCTTCCACCGGATATCATGCCATTAATGTCAAGCACATATAATCTTGCATGATGCTTACTTTCAGTTTCACCACTTGAATAAGGGGACGGCTGCATCGCAGTATTCTCTAAATCTTGGTCAAACTGACCCAGATAGTTGAAGCTAATCTCTGGCTTCAATGTAAATGTCTGCTTTTCTTGATTTTCAGATAGATATTTTAAAAGACCATATCCAATCCCTTTATTCGGAATGTGGCGTAATCCTTCTTTAATATTCTTGATTCGATGAGAGATATCGCGCCCTGCCTCAATCGGTAAGACTACTGGATACTGACTCGTAAACCAGCCTACTGTACGAGTGATATCGAGATCAGAAAGAATGGATTCTCGTCCATGTCCCTCTAAATTCACTACAATGTTTTCCATTCCTGTCCATTGATGGATTGCCATTCCTAAAGCTGTTAACAATAAATCATTGATTTCAGTGTTATATGCCCGGTTTGTTTGTTTTAATAACTGCTCCGTTTCAGAGGCTGTCCATTGGACCGTGATGACTTCACTATCCTTTATCAAACCACAATCTTGTTCCTCATCTTTCGGCAACAATCCCGTTGGGATTTGTTCGATTTCATTCCAATATTCGCACTCTTTCTCCATCTCTGGACTGTTCGCATAAAGGGATAATCTTTCCGCCCATAATTGGAAAGAATCTGTTTTTTGTGGTAGCTGAATAACCTCTCCACTCACCACTTGTTCGTATCCTGCCTCAATATCTTCCAGCAATATTCGCCAAGAAACACCATCCACTACTAAATGATGGATAACCATCAACAAATGATCGCCTTCTTCACATTGGAACAAGCCTAGTTTCATTAACGGTCCTTCACTTAAATCAATGCTTCTTTGCATCGTATTTGTAGCCTCTTCGATTGCTGAAGCCGGATTGCTATTTCCTGTGAGATCCATCACTTCCAGACTGAATAATTCTTCCTCTATTCCTCTATTCCATGCCTCATACCCTCGTTCGGTTTGACGGAAGACCATCCGCAACGCATCATGATGCTCAGTAATTTTTTGCATCGTTTTACGAAGAGCTGATACATCAAATCCTTGTTTCCGGTATAACATGAACGCTTGATTAAAGTGATGCGGAGCTGCCACCTCACGGTCGAAAAGCCAATGCTGAATTGGTGTTAACTTAGCCTCACCTGTTACTTCCCCTTGTTCAGCAACTCGCGTTATTTTCTCCACATATGGGCTTAAAGACGCTACAGTCGAATATTTGAATAAGTTTTTCATATCTACTCGATAACCAGCTTGATACAATCTCGAGGAGACTTGGATAGATTTAATTGAATCGCCTCCCAAATCAAAGAAATTATCCAAGACTCCAATTTGCGGAACACCAAGTACCGTTTGCCAAATCGAAACTAGTATTTCTTCTACCGGGGTTTGTGGCGCAACATACTCTGTACCTGTTTGTAAATTTTGTTCTGGCGCAGGCAACGCTTTACGATCAATTTTACCATTTGATGTTAATGGCATTTGTGCCAACTGTACAAAGTAAGATGGGATCATATACGCAGGTAATTCTTGAGAGAATATATCTCTTAGATTACTTACCGTTAACTGATTTTCCGCTACAAAGTACGCACAAAGGTGTTTCTGTCCAACTTCATCTTCTCGAACAATTACAATAGCCTCATTGACAGAAGGTACTTTTAAGAGCTGTAATTCGACTTCCCCAATTTCAATTCGGTATCCACGAATTTTCACCTGATGATCGATTCGTCCTATATATTCAATATTTCCATCAGGTAGCCATTTTGCCAAGTCACCCGTTCTATACATCCGTTCTCCTGGGATAAAAGGATTCTCGACGAATTTTTCCGCTGTTAATTCTGGTCGGTTCAAGTAACCTCTAGCCAATCCATCTCCAGCTACATATAATTCTCCTGGGATACCAATGGGTTGAATTCTTTGATACTCATCTAGAATATAGGCTTGTAACGTAGGGATTGGTTTCCCAATATTACTTTTCCCTTCCTCAATCTCAACTTCTGTAATTTCTTTATAGGTTACATGCACTGTCGTTTCAGTAATACCATACATATTAATCAGTTGGGTTGTCGGATATTTTTCCTTCCAGCCCTTCAATAACGATGGGCTGAGCGCCTCTCCACCAAAAATGACTTTTCTTAATTTTAATTCTTTTAAGTCATGCTGCATCTCTTCTTGTAACACTTGATAAAAATACGTTGGCGTTTGATTTAATATCGTTACGCCTTGAGATAGAATCAGTTGTCGGAATTGCCCAGGATTTTTAGCTATTAATGAAGGTACGACCACTAATTTCCCACCGTAAAGCAATGCCCCATACATTTCCCATACCGAGAAATCAAAACAAAACGAATGAAATAACATCCAGGTATCATTCGCATCAAAATCAAACAGATTTTGATCGTTAAACAATAAACGAACAACATTTTTATGCTCAATTAAAGTACCCTTGGGTTTACCAGTTGTACCAGAAGTATAAATTACATAAGCTAGGTCATTCGGTTTTACTACTGACTCTAAGTTAGAGCCCTCTTCAAGATAAGTCGCTGAATCATCTAACATGATAATTTTATGTTTAAAAGATACTCGGTCTTGTAAATGGCTCTGTAATAATAAAACTTTTGTACCCGAATCCTCCAGCATATATTGGATACGCTCTTCTGGATATTCTGGGTCAATCGGCACATAAGCACCACCTGCTTTTAATATCCCTAGCATTCCTACAATCATTTCTACAGAACGTTCTACCATAATGCCAATTAACTGATTTGCTTTAATACCTTCAGCTCTTAACGTACGCGCTAACTGATTTGCTCGTTCATTTAGCTCAAAATATGTTAGCTTTTTATCTTCGAATACAGCAGCAATGTGATTCGGCGTACGCTCCACCTGTTCTTCAAATAATTGATGAATGGTCTTCTCACGCGGATAATCCGCAGTAACATCATTAAAATCAACTAAAATTTGTTCTTTTTCTGTATCAGATACTAATTCTAATTTATTTAATTGAAGCTCAGGCTGTTCTAGTACAATAGAAAAAATGTGTATGAAATGTTTAAGCATGTTATCAATAAAATTTTTATCGTATAAATTTTTGTTATAGAATAAATTCAAATTCACTAAACCATTTTCCAAATTAAAATTGAATAAACTATCAGATGCTACAATATCATTAAAAGTAATAGATTTATGAATTTCCTGTAAAGCAACTACAGTATTAACAACAGGTTTACTATTCATATCATGTTCAACATTCAAAGAAGTAATCATTTTTCTAAATGATATATTCTGATGTTTAATAGATTCATTCACAGATAGATTTACTTCTTTTAATATCGATTTAAATGTACTTTCATTATGTATGGCCACTTTCACTGGTAATAATTCATCTATAAACGGAAACATTTCTTTGTGAGCTTCAATTGTCGGAATTCCTAAAATTGTAGTTTTTTCCTTTGTATACTTATATAGAAGACAATTAACCCCAGATAATAGAATTAAAAATGCTGCCATATCAGAGCCTTTAGCCATAGAAATAACTCTTTTCGAAATTTTGGAAGGCAATGTTATAGAAACAGAATCCAAATAATCTGTATTACCTACACTCATATAATTTTTTTCTTTTTTACTATAAGGTAGAGCAGTAATTCTATCTTCAGAATCAAATCGTTTCCGCCAGAAAATTTCCTCTTTTTCAAATACATTCATTTAAAAAACCTCGCTTTAAAATATGAATTCATAAGTGGACATTTATCAACTTCAATTAAAATTAACAATAGACATAAAAATATCGAATTGAACAAATATGCAATTGTAGTTATTTCATTTTATAGCAATAGAAGAATGCATTTTCATACACTCTAATCTATAAGGCTTAAACATCATGTTGTTGTAGTTAATAGAAACATTAATTCTTCCACTCTACACTAGATCCAACAGTCATGCGATCCACCCTGGTGGACCGCATAGCACTGATAAAGACCCTCTATCCCAATGGGAATTACCATTCATTTTCCAAATAGCATGGACAGTACTTTAATGCACCTAACCTTAAACAAAAATGTCCCTAACGAAATCTTCATCTATTAGTTATAAGTTATTAATCAACTCACTATTTCCCCTCATAGAAATCACAATTTAATAGATATATTTAACATAATAATTTTGAGAATTAGTTAAGAATAACTCACCTTAAAATGAAAATTCGATTAGTCCTAAAGAGTCTTCATCAACCTGATTTAAATTAATATCTATCAATTTCATATGTGGATGATCAGAGACTTTAGATAATAAAAGTAATAAATCTTGTGATAATCTATGAATTGTTTTATCTTTAAATATTTTTTTACAAAATTCAAAATTGCATTTAAGTTGTTCGCCATCAAGGCTGACATACAACGCTAAATCAAACTTAGCTATCGTATGATCTCGAACATAAGGTTTAAATACTAAATTTTCTATTTGAAGCTCTGTTTCTTCGGTATTTTGTAAAACAAACATTGTATCAAATAGTGGGTTACGGCTCTTATCTCTTTTTATATTTACTTTTTGAACCAGCTCTTCAAAAGGATACTCCTGGTTCTCATACGCATTTAACATTGTTTCTTTCACTTCTTGAACATACGTATAGAACGTTTTGTCTCCCACTGGATAATTTCGTATCGCTAACGTATTAACAAACATTCCAATGATTGGCTCTAAATCAGCATGCGTTCTTCCTGCGATAGGAGTCCCTACAATAATATCCTCTTGACCACTATATTTTGCTAATAGTGTTGTATATGCCGCTAATAAAACCATATACAATGTCGCTCCTGTTTGTTTTTCTATCTCTTTTAATCCGTCGCTAATTTGTTTGTCAATTGTAAATTCTACTATGTCCCCCTCGTAGCTTCGTACCGATGGTCTCTCATAATCGATTGGTAGCTCTAACTCTGGAATTTCCCCCTCAAACATATTCAGCCAATACGCTTCCTGTTTTCTCATTCGTTCACTTTGCATTTCACTTTGTTGCCAAACTGCGTAATCCTTGTACTGGATTCGAAGCGGTGGCTGTGACTCACCTTCATACAACTGAATAAATTCCTCGATGATAAGATTTGTTGAGACACCATCAGAAATAATATGATGTATATCAAACAACAACACATGGTAATCCTTACGAATTTCAATTAATCCAACTCGCAATAACGGTGCCTCTTGCAAATTAAATGGACGTACGAAACGATCGATATGTGTATCTATCTCCTCTTTTTCAGCTTGTATCTTTTCGAGAGAAAACATCACTTCAGAATGTATGTGCTGCACGGGTTCTCCCTGAATCATCTCAAAACTTGTCCGTAATGACTCATGACGTTGAATTAAGTTTCGGAATGCTTCTTCTACACGAGCAGAATCAAGTTCTCCTTCCACAATCATTACACCCGGCATATTGTAACTTAACTCTCCACCTTCTAATTGACTCAAAATGTACATACGCTTTTGTGTCGAAGAGACTGGATAATACGTTCTTGTTGGTGTCACTGGAATAGACAAGTAAGTCTGTCCCTCACTACCAGTAATAAATTCAGCCATTTGTTCAACTGTCTGATATCGGAAAACATCTCTTACCATAACATTGATGTTCATCTGTTTATGAATCTTAGATACGAGTGTAGTCGCTCTTAATGAATGCCCACCAATATCAAAGAAGTTGTGTTTAATCCCAATATGTTCATTGAATAGAACCTCTTTCCATATCTCAATCAACTGTTCTTCTATCCTTGTACGAGGTGCAACATACTCTATACCTGTTTGTAAATTCCCTTCTGGCTCAGGCAATGCTTTACGATTGATCTTGCCATTTGGTGTTAATGGCATTTGCATGAGCTGTACAAAATATGATGGAATCATATAGTCTGGTAATTCTTGTGCCATCGCTTCTCGAAGTTGTTCCACTGTTAAGCTTTCATCTCCGACGAAATATGCGCACAATTGTATCAATCCATCCGTACTCTCTCGTGCAACAACAATTGCCTCTCGAACCAATTCCACTTTCTGAAGCGCCGACTCAACCTCACCCAATTCAACTCGGTATCCCCGAATTTTAACTTGATGGTCGATTCTACCAATATACTCAATATTTCCATCCGGTAACCATCTTGCCAAGTCACCTGTTCTATACATGCGCTCTCCTGAGATAAAAGGATTTTCTACGAATCTTTCCTCTGTCAGCTCCGGCCGATTTAAATATCCTCTAGCAACTCCTACTCCGCCAGTGTATAGTTCCCCAGCAACTCCAATTGGCTGTATTTGTAGTTTGTCATTCAAAATGTACATCTGAGTATTTAAATTAGGCTTCCCAATAGGGATATTTTCATATTTTCCTGCTTCTGAACAAACAAAACTTGTAACTTCCACTGTAGCTTCTGTTGGTCCATAGGTATTATGAAGTAACGTACCGTTCGGAACAGTAAGTACTTTATGGAATTTGTCTGCCAAATGAGCCGACAGCTTTTCTCCCCCGACTGATACATATCTCAAAGAAGCTAAAGTTTCAACATTGGAAAAATTCTCAACGTATTCTACAAATGCTTGCAACATAGATGGAACAAACTCAAGATGTGTCACTTTGTAATTTTGTACAGCCCTTACCAATGTAGCAGGATCTTTTTCTCCACCAGGTTCTAATAGATATAAACGTGCACCCTTCATCATCCCCCAAAAAAGTTCCCATATAGAAGCATCACTTGAAATAGTTGATTTTTGTAATACTATATCCTTGTCATCTAATAAAGTTCTTACCTCTAAGGTTTGAAGGAAATTTAAAACAGAATGATGTTCTACCAACACTCCTTTTGGTTTTCCAGTAGATCCTGAGGTATAAATTACAAATGCTAAGCCACTAGGTCTAGTTGATGTTTCTAAATTTGAATCGTCTTTATCATATAAAGAAATATCATCCAAATTAATATTTTTCCCTTTGAAAAATACATGTCCTTGTAAATGTTGCTGTAATAACAACACCTTAACCCCAGCATCTTCCAGTATATATTGAATACGCTCTTCTGGATATTCTGGGTCGAGCGGCACATAAGCACCACCTGCTTTTAATATTCCAAGTATACCGACAATCAGTTCTATCGAACGCTCTACCATAACTCCAACTAACTGATCTTCTTGTACTCCTTCATTTCTTAACGTTCGTGCCAACTGATTTGCTCGTGCATTGAGCTCACGATACGTCAATTGCTGATTTTCGAATACAACCGCAACATGATCTGGTGTACGCTCCACCTGTTCTTCGAACAGTTGATGGATAGTCTTCTCACGTGGATATTCAGCCGCTGTATCATTGAACATTTCGAGAATCTGCATTTTCTCTTCCGCTGTTACTAATTCTAGTTTGTGTATACAAGTTTGTGGGTTATTTACAACTTGCTTGATGATTTGAATCAAGTGATTCCTCATTCGCTCGATACTCGCATCGTCATATATATGGGCATTATATTGGAATTGCATCTGAATCTCTTCTCCAGGAATCACAGTAACGTTAAAATCATAATTCGTTTGTTCAATCATACTCACATTTTCTATTATTAAATCTGTTTCACTACGATTTTCGCTATGCTCCAATTGTTGTTCTAAAGGATAGTTTTCAAACACCATAATATGTGTAATCAAGTCCTGCTTTTGTTCCGTTTGTGCCTGTATTTCATACAACGGATGCGTATCGTATGCATGTGAGGCTACCGCCTGCTTCTGATTCTTTTTCATCACTTCTACAAAGGAATCTTCCGCATCACCATGAATACGCACAGGAATCGTATTAATAAATAATCCAATGATATTTTCTACACCCAATATTTCCGATGGTCTTCCGGAGACTACACTCCCAAATACGACATCAGTACTGTTATTATATCTCTGCAACAATACGCCCCATGCTGTCTGCATTAACGTATTCAAAGTAACTTGATTACTATTCGCTACCTGTTTCAGTTGCTCTGTCAATTCTTTGCCGAGGTTCCAAACTAAATTACCCGAAATATAGTTTTCATTCTCATTAGAAGAAGTAACTTTTGGCAATATTGTTTGCCCTTCATACCCTTCTAAATAATCATTCCAATATTTAGATGCCTCTTCTTGATCTTGTGCTTCTAACCATTCAATATAGTCACTATACGGCGTTACTATGGATAATTTAGGTTCCCTTTGTTCCTGAATAGCATAATATATTTCGAAGATTTCCTGTGTCACCAGTGGGATACACCAACCATCCATTAAGATATGGTGGAAACTCCAAATAACACGGTACGTTTGCTCCTCGGTGCGTAAGATTGTCATACGCATTAATGCCTCTTCAGCAAGATTAAATCCTCTTTCTTTATCTTCAGTCGTATACCTCTTCATCCACTCTTCACGTGATGACTCTTCCATTTCCTGAAGATCTTCATAATGAAAATCAACTTTTCTATTTCGGTATACGATTTGTAACGGCTCATCATTCCCTGCACTCACAAAGTTAGTTCGGAATATGGCATGTCTTTGCACCAACTGTTCTAAACTTTGAGCGAACGCCTTTAGATTCATACTACCCTGCACATCAAACGTTGCTTGTTCAAAATAAGCTCCCGATTGCGGATTCATCAAGCTATGAAATAACATACCTTTCTGCATTGGAGTTAACGGATACACATTTTCAATTTCACCTATGTGCTTGGTTTCCTGCACAACACGATCTAATGCTTCGATTGTCATTCCTTTGAAAATAATATCACTTGGTGTGAGCTCCGCTCGCTCTTTCTTTACGCAATGTTCAATGACTTCCTGCAAACGCGCTTGCAGCCCATTCGCCAATTGTTCTATCGTTTCTCTTCGGTATTGTTTACCACTATAATTGATTTCTAATGCTAATCTTCCAGCCGATATCATGCCATTGATATCCAGTACATATGACCTTACATGTTGCTTACTTTCAGATTCACCACTTGAATACGAAGACGGCTGCATCGCAGTATTCTCCAAATCTTGATCAAACTGCCCCAGATAGTTGAAGCTAATCTCTGGCTTCAGTGTAAATGTCAGCTTTTCTTGATTTTCAGATAGATATTTTAAAAGACCATATCCAATCCCTTTATTTGGAATCTGTCGTAATCCTTCTTTAATATTCTTGATTTGGTGAGAGATACCGCTCGCTGCTTCAATCGGTAGGACTACTGGATATTGACTCGTAAACCAGCCTACTGTACGAGTGATATCAAGATTAGAAAGAATAGATTCTCGCCCATGCCCTTCCAGATTTACAGAAATTTTTTCCATTCCTGTCCATTGATGAATTGCCATTCCTAAAGCTGTTAACAATAAATCATTGATTTCAGTGTTATATGCCCGGTTTGTTTGTTTTAATAACTGCTCCGTTTCAGCAGCTGTCCATTGGACCGTGATGACTTCACTATCCTTTATCAAACCACAATCTTGTTCCGTATCTTTCGGCAGCAATCCCGTTGGGATTTGTTCAATCTCATTCCAATATTCGCGCTCTTTCTCCATCTCTAGACTGTTCGCGTAAAGAGATAATTGTTCTGCCCATAATTGGAAAGAATCTGTTTTTTGTGGTAACTGAATATCCTCTCCGTTTACCGCTTGTTCGTACCCTGCCTCAATATCTTCCAGCAGTATTCGCCAAGAAACGCCGTCTACTACTAAATGATGGATGACCATCAATAAATGATCGCCTTCTTCACACTGGAACAAGCCTAGTTTCATTAACGGTCCTTCACTTAAATCAATGCTACTTTGCATCGTATTTACAGTCTCTTCAATCGCTGAATCCGGATTCCCATTTCCTATGAAATCCATCACTTCTAAGTTGAATAATTCTTCTTCCTCTATTCCTCGGTTCCATGCCTCATGCCCTTGTTCTGTTTGACGGAAGACCATCCGCAGCGCATCATGATGCTCAGCAATTTTTTGCATCGTCTTACGAAGAGCTAACACATCAAACCTTTGTTTCCGATATAACATAAACGCTTGGTTAAAGTGATGCGGAGCTGTCACCTCACGGTCAAAAAACCAATGCTGAATTGGTGTTAACGTAGCCTCTCCTGTTACTTCCCCTTGTTCAGCAACTCGCGTTATTTTCTCCACATGCGGACTTAAAGACGCTACAGTCGAATATTTAAATAAATCTTTCATATCTACTCGATAACCAGCTTGATACAGTCTCGAGGAGACTTGGATGGACTTAATTGAATCGCCCCCTAGATCAAAGAAATTATCTAATACTCCAATTTGCGGAACACCAAGTACCGTTTGCCAAATTGAAACTAGTATTTCTTCTACCGGGGTTTGCGGCGCAACATACTCCGTACCTGTTTGTAAGTTTCCTTCTAATACAGGTAATGCTTTACGATCAATCTTACCATTTTGTGTTAATGGCATTTGCTCCAGCTGTACAAAGTAAGATGGAATCATATACTCTGGTAATTCTTGTGACATCGCCTCTCGAAGTTGTCCCACTGTTAGGCTTTCATCTCCGACAAAGTATGCGCACAATTGTTTTAATCCATCTTCATTTTCTCGCGCAACCACAACTGCTTCTCGAACTAACTCCACTTTCTGAAGAACCGACTCAACCTCACCCAATTCAATTCGGTATCCTCGAATTTTCACTTGATCGTCGATTCTGCCAATATACTCAATATTTCCATCTGGTAACCATTTTGCCAAGTCCCCTGTTCTATACATCCGCTCTCCTGGGCTAAAAGGATTTTCTACGAATTTTTCCGCCGTTAATCCTGGTTGATTTAGATATCCTCTAGCCACACCATCACCAGCGATATACAACTCTCCTTGCACACCTGTCGGTACCAAATTCAATTTTGGATTTCAACAAATAAATGCTCGTATTTGCGGCTGGTTTTCCAATCGGAACATATTCTCTTCTATCTTCTACTGGGTCATAGTGATAAATCATACACCCTACAACCGTTTCAGTTGGACCATATTCGTTATAAATGGAAATGCGACCATCTGATTGCTCACTAACGTCCCGCGCTAATTTGGCGCTTAGATTTTCTCCTCCAACAATCATCTTTTTCACAGTAGTGTGTTCTGCTAGATTCATTTCTTTTAAGATATGCAAATGAGCTGGAGTCAATTTAATAATATCCACTCGTGAATCCTGCATAATCGTTGGAATTAAAGATGCCTTATCCTCACCGTCATAAACTACAATCGTATTTCCTGTTATCAACGGTGTAAAAACGGACGTTACAGTTAAATCGAAAGAAATCGATGAATATAACGGGAAATTCGTTTTCTTCCCTTGTACATACACCTCACGTGCCCACCAAATATAATTGGTTAAACCTTGATGCTCAATTAACACGCCCTTCGGATTACCTGTCGAGCCCGATGTATAAATCACATATGCCAGATCTTTACCATGACTTATTGGTTCTAGATTTGTCGTTTGTTTATCGTAGGATTGTGACTCACTCAGCGAAATAATGACTCCGTCATAAGAAAGTGGCGGATGTACATCACCATGCACTAATACAATACGTGCTTTCGAATCCTCCAACACATATTGGATACGTTCTTCCGGATATTGTGGATCAATTGGTACGTAAGCCCCTCCTGCCTTACTAACAGCTAGAATACCTACGACCATCTCCAAACTATGTTTAGCAATAATTCCGACTAATTGATCCGCCTGTACGCCTTCTTTCCTTAGCGTTCGCGCCAGCTGATTCGCTCGTTCATTCAGCTCACGGTACGTGAACTGCTGATCCTCGAATACAACTGCAAGATGATCCGGTGTACGTTCTACTTGTTCTTCAAACAGTTGATATACTGTCTTTTCATGTGGATATTCAACAGTGGTATCATTAAATTCAAATAAAAGTTTATTCTTCTTAATTTCTGCTACAGATTCAAATTGGTCTATTTCAAGTTCTGGTTGGAATAAAATAACAGAAAAGATATAATTTAAATTCTCTATTAATTGAACTATATAATCTTTATCATAATAATTTTCATTGTATGCTAGTTTTAAATTTATTGAATCTTCTTCTCCCAATTCAAAGTGAAATATAGTATCTGATACTACCGAATCATTATAATTAAAAGAATGAATTTCCTGTAACGAAACCATAGTATTTATAACAGGTAAATTGTTTGAATCATATTGTAAATTCAGATTTTGAACCATTTTTCTAAAAGGTAACCCTTGGTGTTCAATACTTTCGCTTAAAGATAACTTGATTTGATTAAACAAAGATTTAAATGAATTTTTAGGAGTTATATTGTTTTTTAATATTAAAAATTTACTAGAATAAATTTGATCTTTGTCTAACTCAATTGTTGGAACTCCTAAAATCATATCTTGCTCATAGGTATATTTATGTAATAAGCATTCAACTCCAGCTAATAAAATCATATATATCGCCATATGAGATCGATTAGACATGTTCATAATTCTTTTTGATACATCAGATGATAAAGTACTATCGATAAACTTCTGATTATAATCCGTACTCTCACTTAATCTTTTTTTTGTATGGCTATAATAAGGGAATGCAGTGAGACTATCTTCAACACTGAATAATTTTTCCCAGAATAATTCTTGTTGTTTAAATTCTGACATTTATAGCACCCCAGACTTTAATAGTATATGTTAAATCTGTTATACACTATATACAAATTCACATATTAATACTTACATTCTTGAAACTAACATCAATTTCAATTAAAGAGTGTGCTATATATTTACACACTCTTTAATTTGGAAAATACATCAAAAATTCAGTTCAATTTCTCGGATAGAACTTTCACTTTTTATTGCTTTTTCGCTTAATTTGACATTGTGTAATTGAACATTTTGGTTTTTAACAACTTCTGATAAAACTATCAAGAAATCTTTTGATAATTCATTAATTCTGCTCTTTTCAAATAATTTCTCACAGAATTCAAAACTACATTTGAGTTGTTCACCATCAAGATTTACAAACAATGTTAAATCAAACTTAGCTATCGTATGATCTCGAACATAAGGTTTAAATACTAAATTTTCTATTTGAAGCTCTGTTTCTTCGGTATTTTGTAAAACAAACATTGTATCAAATAGTGGGTTACGGCTCTTATCTCTTTTTATATTTACTTTTTGAACCAGCTCTTCAAAAGGATACTCCTGGTTCTCATACGCATTTAACATTGTTTCTTTCACTTCTTGAACATACGTATAGAACGTTTTGTCTCCCACTGGATAATTTCGTATCGCTAACGTATTAACAAACATTCCAATGATTGGCTCTAAATCAGCATGCGTTCTTCCTGCGATAGGAGTCCCTACAATAATATCCTCTTGACCACTATATTTTGCTAATAGTGTTGTATATGCCGCTAATAAAACCATATACAATGTCGCTCCTGTTTGTTTTTCTATCTCTTTTAATCCGTCGCTAATTTGTTTGTCAATTGTAAATTCTACTATGTCCCCCTCGTAGCTTCGTACCGATGGTCTCTCATAATCGATTGGTAGCTCTAACTCTGGAATTTCCCCCTCAAACATATTCAGCCAATACGCTTCCTGTTTTCTCATTCGTTCACTTTGCATTTCACTTTGTTGCCAAACTGCGTAATCCTTGTACTGGATTCGAAGCGGTGGCTGTGACTCATCTTCATACAACTGAATAAATTCCTCGATGATAAGATTTGTTGAGACACCATCAGAAATAATATGATGTATATCAAACAACAACACATGGTAATCCTTACGAATTTCAATTAATCCAACTCGCAATAACGGTGCCTCTTGCAAATTAAATGGACGTACGAAACGATCGATATGTGTATCTATCTCCTCTTTTTCAGCTTGTATCTTTTCGAGAGAAAACATCACTTCAGAATGTATGTGCTGCACGGGTTCTCCCTGAATCATCTCAAAACTTGTCCGTAATGACTCATGACGTTGAATTAAGTTTCGGAATGCTTCTTCTACACGAGCAGAATCAAGTTCTCCTTCCACAATCATTACACCCGGCATATTGTAACTTAACTCTCCACCTTCTAATTGACTCAAAATGTACATACGCTTTTGTGTCGAAGAGACTGGATAATACGTTCTTGTTGGTGTCACTGGAATAGACAAGTAAGTCTGTCCCTCACTACCAGTAATAAATTCAGCCATTTGTTCAACTGTCTGATATCGGAAGACATCTCTTACCATAACATTGACGTTCATCTGTTTATGAATCTTAGATACGAGTGTAGTCGCTCTTAATGAATGCCCACCAACATCAAAGAAGTTGTCCTTAACCCCAATATGATGATTGAATAGAACCTCTTTCCATATCTCAATCAACTGTTCTTCTATCCTTGTACGAGGTGCAACATACTCTATACCTGTTTGTAAATTCCCTTCTGGCTCAGGCAATGCTTTACGATCGATCTTACCATTTTGTGTTAATGGCATTTGGACGAGCTGTACAAAGTAAGCTGGAATCATATATTCTGGCAATTCTTGTGCCATCGCTTCTCGAAGTTGTCCCACTGTTAAGCTTTCATCTCCGACGAAATATGCGCACAATTGTTTTAATCCGTCCTTACTCTCTCGTACAATCACAGTAGCCTCTTGAACCAAATTCACCTTCTGAAGCACTGATTCAACCTCACCCAATTCAATTCGATATCCTCGAATTTTCACTTGATCGTCGATTCTGCCAATATACTCAATATTTCCATCTGGTAACCATTTTGCCAAGTCCCCTGTTCTATACATGCGCTCTCCTGGGCTAAAAGGATTTTCTACGAATTTTTCCGCCGTTAACCCCGGTTGATTTAGATATCCTCTAGCCACACCATCTCCAGCGATATACAACTCTCCTTGCACACCTGTTGGTACCAAATTCAATTGTCGATCCAACAAATAAATGCTCGTATTTGCGGCTGGCTTTCCAATCGGAACATATTCTCTTCTATCTTCCACTGGATCAAAGCGATAAATCATACATCCTACAACCGTTTCAGTTGGACCATATTCGTTATAAATGGAAATGTGACCATCTGATTGTTCACTAACTTCCCGTGCTAATTTAGCGCTTAGATTTTCTCCTCCAACAATCATCTTTTTCACAGTAGTGTGTTCTGCTAGATTCATTTCTTTTAAGATATGCAAATGAGCTGGAGTCAATTTAATAATATCCACTCGTGAATCCTGCATAATCGTTGGAATTAAAGCTGCCTTATCCTCACCATCATAAACTAGAATCGTATTTCCTGTTATCAACGGTGTAAAGACAGACGTTACAGTTAAGTCGAAAGAAACCGATGAATATAACGGGAAATTCGTTTTCTCCCCTTGTACATACACCTCACGTGCCCACCAAATATAATTGGTTAAACCTTGATGCTCAATTAACACGCCTTTCGGATTACCTGTCGAGCCCGATGTATAAATCACATATGCCAGATCTTTACCATGACTTATTGGTTCTAGATTTGTTGTTTGTTTATCGTAGGATTGTGACTCACTCAGCGAAATAATGACTCCGTCATAAGAAAGTGGCGGATGTACATCACCATGCACTAATACAATACGTGCTTTCGAATCCTCCAACACATATTGGATACGTTCTTCCGGATATTGTGGATCAATTGGTACGTAAGCCCCTCCTGCCTTACTAACAGCTAGAATTCCTACGACCATCTCCAAACTATGTTTAGCAATAATTCCGACTAACTGATCCGCCTGTACGCCTTCTTTCCTTAGTGTTCGCGCCAGCTGATTCGCTCGTTCATTCAGCTCACGGTACGTGAACTGCTGATCCTCGAATACAACCGCAAGATGATCCGGTGTACGTTCTACCTGTTCTTCGAACAGTTGATATACTGTCTTTTCATGCGGATATTCAACAGCTGTGTCATTGAATACTTCGAGAACCTGCATTTTCTCTTCCACTGTTACTAATTCTAATTCTTGTACGCACAATTGCGCATCATTTACAACCTGCTCCATAATTTGAATTAGATGATCCTTTATTCGCGTTACATTAGCATAATCGTATACGTTCGCATTGTACTCAAAATGCATTTTTACTTCTTCATCAGGAATCACAATAACGTTAAAATCATAATTCGTTTGTTCAGTCATACTTACATTTTCTATTGTTAAATCTGTTTCACTACGATTTTCGCTATGCTCCATTTGTTGTTCTAAAGGATAGTTTTCAAATACCATAATATGGGTAATTAAATCCTGCTTTTGTTCCGTTTGTGCCTGTATTTCATACAACGGATGCGTATCGTATGCATGTGAGGCTACCGCCTGCTTCTGATTTCTTTTCATCACTTCTACAAAGGAATCTTCCGCATCACAACGAATACGCACAGGAATTGTGTTAATAAATAATCCAATGATATTTTCTACACCCAATATTTCCGATGGTCTTCCGGAGACTACACTCCCGAATACGACATCAGTACTGTTATTATATCTCTGCAACAATACGCCCCATGCTGTCTGCATTAGCGTATTCAAAGTAACTTGATTACTATTCGCTACCTGTTTCAATTGCTCCGTCAATTCTTTGCCAAGGTTCCAAACTAAGTTACCTGAAATATAGTTTTCATTCTCTCTACTAGAAGTAACTTTTGGCAACAGTGTTTGCCCCTCATACCCTTCTAAATAATCATTCCAATATTTAGAGGCCTCTTCATGATTTTGTGCTTCTAACCATTCAATATAGTTACTATATGGCGTTACTACAGATAACTTAGGCTCTCTTTGTTCCTGAATAGCATAATATATTTCGAAGATTTCCTGTGTCACCAGTGGGATACACCAACCATCCATTAAGATATGGTGGAAACTCCAAATAACACGGTACGTTTGCTCCTCGGTGCGTAAGATTGTCATACGCATTAATGCCTCTTCAGCAAGATTAAATCCTCTTTCTTTATCTTCAGTCGTATACTTCTTCACCCAATCTTCACGTGATGACTCTTCCATTTCCTGAAGATCTTCATAATGAAAGTCGATTTTTCTATTTCGGTATACGATTTGTAACGGCTCATCATTCCAAGTACTTGCAACAAAGTTAGTTCGGAATATGGAATGTCTTTGCACCAACTGTTCTAAACCTTGAGTGAATACCTTTATATTCATACTTCCCTGCATATCAAACGTTGCTTGTTCAAAATAAGCTTCCGATTGCGGATTCATCAAGCTATGAAATAACATACCTTTTTGCGTTGGAGTTAACGGATACACATCTTCAATTTCACCTATGTGCTTGGTTTCCTGTACAACGCGATCTAATGCTTCAATCGTCATCCCTTTAAAAATAATATCACTTGGTGTGAGCTCCACTCGCTCTTTCGTTACACAATGTTCAATGACTTCTTGTAGACTCGCTTGCAGCCCATTCGCCAATTGTTCTATTGTTTCTCTTCGGTATTGTTTACGATTATAGTTAATTGTAAGCGACATTTTTCCATCTAAAATCATACTATTAATATCTAAAACAAATACTCTTAGTTGATTTGTATTTGCAGATAAACCACTTGAATAAGAAGATATTTGCATCGCACTATTCTCTAAGTCTTGGTCAAACTGCCCCAAATAGTTGAAGCTAATCTCTGGATTCAATGTAAAGGTCTGCTTTTCTTGATTTTCAGATAGATATTTTAAAAGACCGTATCCAATCCCTTTATTCGGAATGTGGCGTAATCCTTCTTTAATATTCTTAATCTGATGAGAAACATTGCTTCCTGCTTCAATCGGCAAGACTACTGGATATTGACTCGTAAACCAGCCTACTGTACGAGTGATATCGAGATCAGAAAGAATAGATTCTCGTCCATGTCCTTCTAAATTCACAACAATGTTTTCCATTCCTGTCCACTGATGAATCGCCATTCCTAAAGCTGTTAACAATAAATCATTGATTTCAGTGTTATATGCCCGGTTTGCTTGTTTTAATAACTGCTCCGTTTCAGCAGCTGTCCATTGGACCGTGATGTCTTCACTATCCTTTATCAAACCACAATCTTGTTCCTCATCCTTCGGCAACAATCCCGTTGGGATTTGCTCGATCTCATTCCAATATTCACGCTCTTTTTCCATATCTGAACTATTCGCGTAAAGGGATAATTGTTCTGCCCATAATTGGAAAGAATCTGTTTTTTGTGGCAGTTGAATCGCCTCTTCGTTTACCACTTGTTCATATCCTACCCCGATATCTTCCAGTAATATCCGCCAAGAAACACCATCCACTACTAAATGATGGATAACAATCAACAAATGATCGCCTTCTTCACATTGGAACAAGCCTAGTTTCATTAATGGCCCTTCACTTAAATCAATGCTACTTTGAATCCTATTTACAGCCTCTTCAATCGCTGAGGCAGGATTTACGTTTCCAGTGAAATCCATCACTTCCAAGTTGAATAATTCTTCTTCTATTCCTCGGTTCCATACCTCATACCCTTGTTCGGTTTGACGGAAGACCATCCGCAGCGCATCATGATGCTCAGCAATTTTTTGCATCGTCTTACGAAGAGCTGATACATCAAACCCTTGTTTCCGGTATAACATAAACGCTTGGTTAAAGTGATGAGGAGCTGTCACCTCGCGGTCGAAAAACCAACGTTGAATTGGTGTTAACGTAGCCTCTCCTGTTACTTCGCCTTGTTCAACAACTCGCGTCATTTTCTCCACATGCGGACTTAAAGACGCAACAGTCGAATATTTGAATAAATTTTTCATCTCTACTCGATAACCAGCTTGATGTAGTCTCGAAGAGACTTGAATAGATTTAATTGAGTCGCCTCCTAAATCAAAGAAATTGTCTAATATTCCAATTTGCGGAACACCAAGTACCGTTTGCCAAATTGAGACTAACATTTCTTCTATTGGAGTTTGCGGCGCAACATACTCCGTACCTGTTTGTAAATTTCCTTCTGGCTCAGGTAACGCTTTACGATCAATCTTACCATTTGGTGTTAATGGCATTTGCTCCAGTTGTACAAAGTAAGATGGAATCATATAATCTGGTAATTCTTGTGACATCGCTTCTCGAAGTTGTCCCACTGTTAAGCTTTCATCTCCAACAAAGTATGCGCACAATTGTTTTAATCCATTTTCATTCTCTCGTACAATAACAATGGCTTCTCGAACCAGCTCTACTTTCTGTAACGTTGACTCAATCTCTCCTAGTTCAATTCGATACCCTCGAATTTTCACCTGATGATCCATTCTTCCTAAATATTCGATTGTTCCATCAGATAGCCATCTACCGATGTCACCAGTCCGGTACATTCTTTCGCCAGGTACAAATGGGTTGGTTACAAATTTTTCCCTTGTCAACTCATCTCGATTCAGGTACCCCCGAGCAAGACCATCTCCACCGACACATATTTCTCCCTGTACTCCAACAGGTAGAAGTTTGTTCGACTCGTCCACAATATAAACAGTGGAATTTGCAATTGGTCGACCTATCGGAATGTTTGAATACTCCTTGCTAATAGGAAAACTGCAGGAGAATGTTGTATTTTCCGTCGGTCCATAACCGTTGATAATTGTAAGGTTAGGACAACTGCTTCTCACCATTGAAATTGTGTTTGGCGATAGCGCATCTCCACCTACCAATAAATATCGAAGTGAAGAAAATAATTCAGGATTTTGTAGAGCCAATTGATTGAACAACGGCGATGTTAACCACATTGTCTTAATTTGATATTGCTTCAACGCTTCATTAAGCTTTTCAACGCTTAAAATAACCGTCTCTGGAACGATATATAACTGTAATCCATTTAATAAAGCACCCCAAATTTCAAAAGTACAAGCATCAAACACTAAGGCTCCGGTCATCAAAATCCGGTCTCCTTCAGCGAATTCTACATAATTAGTATTTTGAACTAAGCGTACAACACTTCGTTGTTCTATCAATACCCCTTTTGGTTGCCCCGTGGAACCTGACGTATACATAACGTACGCTAAGTCCTCAGCAACTGTAACCAACGGAAGATTGGTATTATCATCTTTATACGAACTTGGATTACTCAAATCAATCAAGATTCCAGAGAAATTAAAACGATCCGTTTGTATTGCAGATGCATACTGCGTCAGCAAGATACTGATGTTACTATCCTCTAGCATGTAACGAATTCGTTCCTCAGGATATTCTGGATCAATCGGTACATAAGCACCACCTGCTTTTAATATTCCAAGTGTCCCCACAATCATTTCTAATGAACGTTCTGCCATAATTCCAACTAACTGATTTGCCTGTACGCCTTCATCTCTTAGCGTCCGCGCCAACCGGTTCGCTCGTTCATTCAACTCACGATATGTCAATTGCTGCCCTTCGAATACTGCCGCAATTTGATCTGGTGTACGCTCCACCTGTTCTTCGAACAATTGGTGGATAGTCTTTTCACGTGGATATTCAGTCGTTGTATCATTGAATACTTCGAGAATCTGTGTTTTCTCTTCCGCTGTTACCAATTCTAAATCTTGTATACAAATTTGTGGGTTATTTACAACTTGCTTAATAACTTGAATCAAATGACCACGAATTCGTTCTACACTTGTATGATCATATACATTGGCATTGTAATTAAGTCGAACTTTAAATTCTTCACCAGGAACAACAATTACATTAAAATCATAGCTTGTCTGTTCTTCCATATTTGCATTCTTGACTTCTAATAGGTTTTCGGACTGGTTACCAACACGTTCCATTTCTGTCTCTGTAGGATAGTTCTCAAACACCATAAGATGTGTGATTAAGTCCTGTTTTTGTTCCGTTTGTGCCTGTATTTCATACAATGGATGCGTATCGTATGCATGTGAGGCTACTGCCTGCTTTTGATTCTTTTTCATCACTTCTACAAAAGCTTCTTCCGCGTCACAACGAATACGCACAGGAATCGTGTTAATGAATAAACCAATCATATTTTCTATACCTGGTATAACAGCTGGTCTTCCTGATACAACACTTCCAAATACAACATCCTGACTGCCATTATATTTCTGTAGTAGCGCTCCCCATGCTGTCTGAATTAAGCTGTTGATTGTGACTTGATTATCACTAGCTACCTGTTTCATCTTCTGCGTTAATTCTCTATCAAACTCACAAAGTAGCTCTTCCAAAACATAACCTTCAGCTTCATTTTTCAAGTTTTCTTTTGGTAATAATGTTTGTCCTTCATACCCCTCTAAATAATCATTCCAATATTCAGATGATTCTTCATGATCTTGCGTTTCTAACCATTCAATATAATCACTATATGGTGTTACTACAGATAATTTAGGTTCTCTTTGCTCCTGAATAGCATAGTAAGCTTCGAAGATTTCCTGTGTCACCAGTGGGATACACCAACCATCCATTAAGATATGGTGGAAACTCCAAATAACACGGTACATTTGCTCCTCAGTACGTAAGATAGTCATACGCATTAATGCATCTTCAACGAGGTCAAATCCTCTTTCCCTATCTTCATTCGTATACACCTTTATCCATTCTTCACATGATGACTCTTCCATTTCATGAAGATCTTCATAATGAAAGTCGATTTTTCGATTTCGGTATACAACTTGTAACGGCTCATCATTCCAAGCACTCACAAAGTTAGTTCGGAATATGGCATGTCTTTGCACCAATTGCTCCACACTTTGAGAAAATGCCTCTATATTCACATTTCCCTGTATATCGAACCTTGCTTGTTCAAAATAAGCTTCCGATTGTGAGTTCAATAAGCTGTGGAATAACATACCCTTCTGCATTGGAGTTAATGGATACACATTTTCGATTTCGCCTATGTGCTTTGTTTCCTGTACAACGCGATCTAATGCTTCGATTGTCATCCCTTTAAATGTAATATCACTTGGTGTGAGCTCTGCTCGCTCTTTTGTTACGCAATGTTCAATGACTTCTCGTAGGCTCGCTTGTAGCCCATTCGCCAATTGTTCTATTGTTTCTCTTTCATATTGCTTTCTACTGTAATTAATTCCTAATGATAATTTTCCATCTGTTAGAATACCATTAATAATTAGCGCAAACGGTCTGCTTTGCTCTCCACTTACATCTGAACCACTCGAATAAGTTGATATTTGCATCGCACTATTCTCTAAGTCTTGGTCAAACTGACCGAGATAGTTAAAGCTAATTTCTGGCTTCAGTATAGATGGCTGCTTTTCTTGATTTTCAGATAAGTATTTTAAAAGACCATATCCAATCCCTTTATTCGGAATTTGACGTAATCCTTCTTTAATATCCTTAATCCGGTAAGAGATGTCGCTCCCTGCTTCAATTGGCAAGACTACTGGATATTGACTCGTAAACCAGCCTACTGTACGAGTAATATCAAGATCAGAAAGAATAGATTCTCGTCCATGTCCTTCCAGATTTACAGCGATTCTTTCCATTCCTGTCCACTGATAAACTGCCATTCCTAAAGCTGTTAACAATAAATCATTGATTTCAGTGTTATATGCTCGGTTTGTTTGTTTTAATAACTGCTCTGTTTCAGAGGCTGTCCATTGGATAGTGATGACTTCGCTATCCTTTATCAAACCATAATCTTGTTCCTTATCTTTCGGCAACAATCCCGTTGGGATTTGCTCGATTTCATTCCAATATTCGCGCTCTTTCTCCATCTCTGGACTATTCGCGTAAAGGGATAATTGTTCTGCCCATAATTGGAAAGAATCTGTTTTTTGTGGCAATTGAATCGCCTCTTCGTTTACCACTTGTTCATATCCTGTCCCGATATCTTCCAGTAATATCCGCCAAGAAATACCGTCTACCACTAAATGATGGATAACAATCAACAAATGGTCGCCTTCTTCACATTGGAACAAGCCTAGTTTCATTAACGGCCCTTCACTTAAATTAATGCTACTTTGAATCGCATTCGCAGCCTCTTCAATCGCTGAAGCCGGATTCTCATTCCCTGTGAAATCCATCACTTCTAAGTTGAATAATTCTTCTTCCTCTATTCCTCGGTTCCATGCCTCATACCCTTGTTCTGTTTGATGGAAGACCATCCGCAGCGCATCATGATGCTCGGCAATTTTTTGCATCGTCTTACGAAGGGCTAATACATCAAATCCTTGTTTCCGATATAACATGAATGCCTGGTTAAGATGGTGAGGATCTGCAATCTGATTTTCAAAGAACCAAAGCTGAATTGGTGTTAATTTAGCGTCGCCTGTTACTTCGTCTTGTTTCGCAACTCGCGTCATTTGCTTCACATGCGGACTTAAAGACACCACAGTCGAATATTTGAATAAATCCTTCATATCTACTCGATAACCAGCTTGATGCAGTCTCGAAGAGACTTGAATAGATTTAATTGAGTCGCCTCCTAAATCAAAGAAATTGTCTAATATTCCAATTTGCGGAACACCAAGTACCGTTTGCCAAATTGAGACTAACATTTCTTCTATTGGAGTTTGCGGCGCAACATACTCCGTACCTGTTTGTAAATTTCCTTCTGGCTCAGGTAACGCTTTACGATCAATCTTACCATTTGGTGTTAATGGCATTTGCTCCAGTTGTACAAAGTAAGATGGAATCATATAATCTGGTAATTCTTGTGACATCGCTTCTCGAAGTTGTCCCACTGTTAAGCTTTCATCTCCAACAAAGTATGCGCACAATTGTTTTAATCCATTTTCATTCTCTCGTACAATAACAATGGCTTCTCGAACCAGCTCTACTTTCTGTAACGTTGACTCAATCTCTCCTAGTTCAATTCGATACCCTCGAATTTTCACCTGATGATCCATTCTTCCTAAATATTCGATTGTTCCATCAGATAGCCATCTACCGATGTCACCAGTCCGGTACATTCTTTCGCCAGGTACAAATGGGTTGGTTACAAATTTTTCCCTTGTCAACTCATCTCGATTCAGGTACCCCCGAGCAAGACCATCTCCACCGACACATATTTCTCCCTGTACTCCAACAGGTAGAAGTTTGTTCGACTCGTCCACAATATAAACAGTGGAATTTGCAATTGGTCGACCTATCGGAATGTTTGAATACTCCTTGCTAATAGGAAAACTGCAGGAGAATGTTGTATTTTCCGTCGGTCCATAACCGTTGATAATTGTAAGGTTAGGACAACTGCTTCTCACCATTGAAATTGTGTTTGGCGATAGCGCATCTCCACCTACCAATAAATATCGAAGTGAAGAAAATAATTCAGGATTTTGTAGAGCCAATTGATTGAACAACGGCGATGTTAACCACATTGTCTTAATTTGATATTGCTTCAACGCTTCATTAAGCTTTTCAACGCTTAAAATAACCGTCTCTGGAACGATATATAACTGTAATCCATTTAATAAAGCACCCCAAATTTCAAAAGTACAAGCATCAAACACTAAGGCTCCGGTCATCAAAATCCGGTCTCCTTCAGCGAATTCTACATAATTAGTATTTTGAACTAAGCGTACAACACTTCGTTGTTCTATCAATACCCCTTTTGGTTGCCCCGTGGAACCTGACGTATACATAACGTACGCTAAGTCCTCAGCAACTGTAACCAACGGAAGATTGGTATTATCATCTTTATACGAACTTGGATTACTCAAATCAATCAAGATTCCAGAGAAATTAAAACGATCCGTTTGTATTGCAGATGCATACTGCGTCAGCAAGATACTGATGTTACTATCCTCTAGCATGTAACGAATTCGTTCCTCAGGATATTCTGGATCAATCGGTACATAAGCACCACCTGCTTTTAATATTCCAAGTGTCCCCACAATCATTTCTAATGAACGTTCTGCCATAATTCCAACTAACTGATTTGCCTGTACGCCTTCATCTCTTAGCGTCCGCGCCAACCGGTTCGCTCGTTCATTCAACTCACGATATGTCAATTGCTGCCCTTCGAATACTGCCGCAATATGATCTGGTGTGCGCTCCACCTGTTCTTCGAACAATTGGTGGATAGTCTTTTCACGTGGATATTCAGTCGTTGTATCATTGAATACTTCGAGAATCTGCGTTTTCTCTTCCGCTGTTACCAATTCTAAATCTTGTATACAAATTTGTGGGTTATTTACAACTTGCTTAATAACTTGAATCAAATGACCACGAATTCGTTCTACACTTGCATAATCATATACATTGGCATTGTATTCAAATTGTACCTGCATCTCTTTTCCAGGTACTACAATCGTATTCAAGTCATAATTTGTTTGTTCAGCCATAGAGATATTCATAATTTTCAAATTAGACTCATCATGATTTCCTGTAAATTCTATTTGTTGTTCTAAAGGATAGTTTTCAAACACCATAATATGGGTGATCAAGTCCTGCTTTTGTTCCGTTTGTCCCTGTATGTCATACAACGGATGCGTATCGTATACATGTGAGGCTACCGCCTGCTTCTGATTCCTTTTCATCACTTCTACAAAGGAATCTTCCGCGTCACAACGAATACGCACAGGAATTGTGTTAATAAATAATCCAATGATATTTTCTACACCCAATATTTCTGATGGTCTTCCGGAGACTACACTTCCAAATACGGCATCGGTACTGTTATTATATCTCTGCAACAATACGCCCCATGCTGTCTGCATTAGTGTATTCAAAGTAACTTGATTACTATTCGCTACCTGTTTCAATTGCTCCGTCAATTCTTTGCCAAGATTCCAAACTAAGTTACCTGAAATATAGTTTTCATTCTCATTAGAAGAAGTAACTTTTGGCAATAGTGTTTGCCCTTCATACCCTTCTAAATAATCATTCCAATATTTAGAGGCCTCTTCATGATTTTGTGTTTCTAACCATTCAATATAGTCACTATATGGCGTTACCACGGATAATTTAGATTCCCTTTGTTCCTGAATAGCATAGTAAGTTTCGAAGATTTCTTGTATTACCAGTGGCATGCACCAACCATCCATTAAGATATGGTGGAAACTCCAAATAACACGGTACGTTTGCTCCTCGGTACGTAAGATTGTCATACGCATTAATGCATCTTCAGCAAGATTAAATCCTCTTTCTTTATCTTCAGTCGTATACTTCTTCACCCAATCTTCACGTGATGACTCTTCCATTTCCTGAAGATCTTCATAATGAAAGTCGATTTTTCTATTTCGGTATACGATTTGTAACGGCTCATCATTCCAAGCACTCACAAAGTTAGTTCGTAATATAGCATGTCTTTGCACTAACTGTTCTAAACTTTGAGCGAACGCCTTTAGATTCATACTACCCTGCACATCAAACGTTGCTTGTTCAAAATAAGCTTCCGATTGCGGATTCATCAAGCTATGAAATAACATACCTTTCTGCATTGGAGTTAACGGATACACATCTTCAATTTCGCCTATGTGCTTTGTTTCCTGTACAATACGATCTAATGCTTCCATTGTCATTCCTTTGAAAATAATATCACTTGGTGTGAGCTCCGCACGCTCTTTCGTTACACAATGTTCAATGACCTCTTGTAGGCTCGCTTGCAGCCCATTCGCCAATTGTTCTATCGTTTCTCTTTGGTATTGCTTTTTACTGTAGCTAATTCCTAGTGATAAATTCCCACCAGATATCATTCCATTAATATCCAGAACATACGATCTTTCATGATTCTTATTCTCGAAATCACCACTCGAATAAGAAGACATCTGCATCGCAGTATTCTCCAAATCTTGATCAAACTGCCCCAGATAGTTAAAGCTAATCTCTGGCTTCAGTGTAAACATCTGTTTTTCTGGATTTTTAGATAGATATTTCAAAAGACCATATCCAATCCCTTTATTCGGAATGTGGCGTAATCCTTCTTTAATATTCTTAATTTGGTGAGAGATATCGCTCGCTGCTTCAATCGGTAGGACTACTGGATATTGACTCGTAAACCATCCTACTGTACGAGTGATATCGAGATCAGAAAGAATGGATTCTCGTCCATGTCCTTCCAGATTCACAACAATGTTTTCCATTCCTGTCCATTTGTGAATCGCCATTCCTAAAGCTGTTAACAATAAATCATTGATTTCAGTGTTATATGCCCGGTTTGCTTGTTTTAATAACTGCTCTGTTTCAGAGGCTGTCCATTGGACCGTGATGACTTCACTATCCTTTATCAAAACACAATCTTGTTCCTGATTTTTCGGCAACAATCCCGTTGGGATTTGTTCAATTTCATTCCAATATTCGCGCTCTTTCTCCATGTCTGGACTGTTCGCGTAAAGAGATAATTGTTCTGCCCATAATTGGAAAGAATCTGTTTTTTGTGGTAATTGAATATTCTCTCCGTTTACCGCCTGATCGTACCCTGCCTCAATATCTTCCAGCAATATTCGCCAAGAAACGCCATCCACTACTAAATGATGGATAACCATCAACAAATGATCGCCTTCTTCACATTGGAACAAGCCTAGTTTCATTAACGGTCCTTCACTTAAATCAATGCTACTTTGCATCGTATTTACAGCCTCTTCAATCGCTGAATCCGGATTCCCATTTCCTATGAAATCCATCACTTCCAGACTGAATAATTCTTCTTCCTCTATTCCTCGGTTCCATGCCTCGTACCCTTGTTCTGTTTGATGGAAGACCATCCGCAGCGCATCATGATGCTCGGCAATTTTTTGCATCGTCTTACGAAGAGCTGACACATCAAACCTTTGTTTCCGATATAACATAAACGCTTGGTTAAAGTGATGCGGAGCTGTCACCTCACGGTCAAAAAACCAATGCTGAATTGGTGTTAACTTAGCCTCACCTGTTACTTCCCCTTGTTCAGCAACTCGCGTCATTTTCTCCACATGCGGACTTAAAGACGCTACAGTGGAATGTTTGAATAAGCTTTTCATATCTACTCGATAACCAGCTTGATACAGTCTCGAGGAGACTTGGATAGACTTAATTGAGTCGCCTCCCAAATCAAAGAAATTATCCAATACCCCAATTTGCGGAACACCAAGTACCGTTTGCCAAATCGAGACTAACATTTCTTCCATTGAGGTTTGCGGCGCAACATACTCCGTATCTGTTTGTAAGTTCCCTTCTAATGCAGGTAATGCTTTACGATCAATCTTACCATTTGGTGTTAATGGCATTTGCTCCAGCTGTACAAAGTAAGATGGAATCATATATTCTGGCAATTCTTGTGCCATCGCTTCTCGAAGTTGTCCCACTGTTAAGCTTTCATCTCCGACGAAATATGCGCACAATTGTTTTAATCCGTCCTTACTCTCTCGTACAATCACAGTAGCCTCTTGAACCAAATTCACCTTCTGAAGCACTGATTCAACCTCACCCAATTCAATTCGATATCCTCGAATTTTCACTTGATCGTCGATTCTGCCAATATACTCAATATTTCCATCTGGTAACCATTTTGCCAAGTCCCCTGTTCTATACATGCGTTCTCCTGGGATAAAAGGATTTTCAACGAATTTTTCCGCCGTTAATCCTGGTTGATTTAGATATCCTCTAGCCACACCATCTCCAGCGATATACAACTCTCCTTGCACACCTGTTGGTACCAAATTCAATTGTCGATCCAACAAATAAATACCCGTATTTGCGGCTGGCTTTCCAATCGGAACATATTCTCTTCTATCTTCCACTGGATCAAAGCGATAAATCATACACCCTACAACCGTTTCAGTTGGACCATATTCGTTATAAATGGAAATGCGACCATCTGATTGTTCACTAACGTCCCGTGCTAATTTAGCGCTTAGATTTTCTCCTCCAACAATCATCTTTTTCACAGTAGTGTGTTCTGCTAGATTCATTTCTTTTAAGATATGCAAATGAGCTGGAGTCAATTTAATAATATCCACTCGTGAATCCTGCATAATCGTTGGAATTAAGGCTACCTTATCCTCACCATCATAAACTAGAATCGTATTTCCTGTTATCAACGGTGTAAAGATAGATGTCACAGTTAAATCGAAAGAAATCGATGAATATAGTGGGAAATTCGTTTTCTCCCCTTTTACATACACCTCACGTGCCCACCAAATATAATTGGTTAAACCTTGATGCTCAATTAACACGCCTTTCGGATTACCTGTCGAGCCCGATGTATAAATCACATATGCCAAATCTTTACCATGACTTATTGGTTCTAGATTTGTTGTTTGTTTATCGTAGGATTGTGACTCACTCAGCGAAATAATGACTCCGTCATAAGAAAGTGGCGGATGTACATCACCATGCACTAATACAATACGTGCTTTCGAATCCTCCAACACATATTGGATACGTTCTTCCGGATATTGTGGATCAATTGGTACGTAAGCCCCTCCTGCCTTACTAACAGCTAGAATACCTACGACCATCTCCAAACTATGTTTAGCAATAATTCCGACTAATTGATCTGCCTGTACGCCTTCTTTCCTTAGCGTTCGCGCCAGCTGATTCGCTCGTTCATTCAGCTCACGGTACGTGAACTGCTGATCCTCAAATACAACCGCAACATAATCCGGTGTACGTTCTACCTGTTCTTCGAACAGTTGATATACTGTCTTTTCATGTGGATATTCAGAAGAAGTATTGTTAAATTCATTCAATAACTGTTTCGTTTCATATTCATTAATTAGAGAAACTTCAGCTATTTTTTCAAAAGGATGATTCATGATATGCTCCGCAATTGCGAATACATGTTTGAATAGTACATCAATATACTTTTCATCAAATAGACAAGTGCGATAATCAGCATATATCTCTAAATATCCCTCATCTATTTTTTCAACTACATGAACAAGAAGGTCATTCACTTCATTTCCACAGAAACTACTTTTTATGTCTAATTTAGTACCATCCATATCTACCATATTCCTAAATGGACGATATTCCATAGTAATACCAAAGAGTCGACCAAGATCTGGCATAGAATGTATTTGTCTAACATCTTTAATCAACTGATTATACGGATATTTCTGATGTCGAAGAATTTTTGCCTGCTCCTTCGATACTTGTTGCAAAAATGAAATTATATCATCTTCAGAATCTAAAGAAACTTTAACGGCCACTGTACTAGTGAACATTCCTACCGTTTCTTTTTCTTGTCTTGTGGTTCGGTTGGCATAATTTGTTCCGATAATAAGATTTTTTTCATTTGTAACTTTATTTATATATATATATAAAGCTCCTAAAAAGAACGTGAATATACTAATTTTATTTTCCTTGCAAAACGCTCTTACTTTGTGATAAAAATCCACACTTACTTCTAAGTATGTTCTTTCCGCAGCTGTACTTGTTAATAAGGGATTGTAAGGTTTTAATTCGGTGAAATCTGGAAGAGATTGAAACTTTTCTAACCAAAACGCTCTATCTTTTTGAAAGCGTGCTGACTTCTCATACTCCTCTTCCGCTTGAATATAATCTAGATATGAATGTTTTTTATACGTAGCAAAAAACGTTCCTTTTACCATATCAGCATAATTTTGATTCACATCCTCAACAATCTGCGCTAAAGAAATTCCATCACATATAATGTGATGAATTTTAATATTATAGCCATATTCCTCATCATTAATTTTAAATATCGTAATTTCATACAATTCAGAATCATACAGTTTCATAGCGGTTCTATTATGAGAATCTAGCCAATTTTCTACATCATCTCGCGTTGATGTTTCAGAGAAATCGATATAATCTACTTCTTTATATGTATATGGTTCAACATACTGCTTCGCTTCACCATTCTCAAAAGTTAATTTTATTCGAAAAGCATCATTTTCTTTAATAACAGATTGAAAAGATTGTTGTAAAACATCTATATCTATCTGGTTTTGCATTTTTATTGTCCCTGAGAGAATACAGGCAGTTGTGTTCGGATAAAGTAATTCTGTATACCATATTCTTTTTTGTGCTTGGGTTAAAGGCAATAATTCAATCGTTTTTGTCTTCATTTCTGCTCCACCTTCAATATATGATTTAAATTATATAAGCAGTACAATGGATGTTAATAAACTACAAAATATATCGAGAATGGGTATAAACATAGTACCAACTTAATTCAAAATCATGAACTCTCGATACAAGCCGAAGGAATATGCTATTTAAAACATTCCAACCAAAAACAAAACTAATGCTAGTATATTTTTTAAATATATCCCTCCCACTACAAAATTCTAAGATTTGATACGTAGTAGCGAATAACTCATTCGAAAAAGAATCACTAAAAAAGAGGATTTTAAAAAAGAAAAATAACTAACCTACAAGATGAACATCTGTACTCTGCCAACAGTCCACTGTCCATAAATCTCCTTCTTTTTTTGCAAACAAAACAGATATGCTCTTTTTTCGAACTTATAACTAATCATCTTTCTTTCAATTCAGCATTTTCATTATTTTATGTATTTTGCGACTGAACAACATTATATTACAGTTTTTGTTATATAATTACAACTGAGAAAATTGTCGAATATTCAGAAAAAATATTTTTTTTTTAGTTTTTTAACGAACATCCCAAAGTTAATCCCCGATTTTTGTCGAATATCCCGCAAAAAATGTTTTTTAAGAATTTTCTTATAATCATTTCGAAACTAATTCCAGTAAGATTGTCCTCCCATGAATTACTTAAAAACGATTTTCCCATAAATCAAATTACTAAACAATCTTTCCAAGTTAAGACTGTCGAAAAATATTTTAAAAGGAATGTTACTAGAATTCAGTCTTCTGAAAACCAACCGTTCTAACGACAAATAAGGCGCCTTTTTTATAAAGAAATCCATCATGATGATTTTGGGATGTAGCTAGAACAAATCATACAAACAAAAGTTCTTAGAAATATATGTTATTTTACAATATATTATTCGAATTGAGAGTACCAATAAACACTCAATTTGCTTCAATTTCTGTTTGAAAGTTGGATACTTCATGATATTTCACCAGCCTGTATTGTTTCAGTAAATTCCATATGTCACATATCTTCATTCTGTAAACTTTCCCCATTTATGTTTTACTTAAAAATGGGACGGCTAAGGTAATTGTGTACCTAACAATATACAATTTACTCCTAGCAGGCGTAATCTTTCATTTTTGATATTGATAGAAGCACTCTATTTCCATCTGCCACAATACATTCACATAAATCATTATTTTACTAACATAATCCTGATTTTTCACATAACTCACATAAATATTGATGATTTTTTATAGATATGTGAACGTATTTTATACAAATTATTACAAATAGGTATGAAAATATTTGTGGAATTTTAAATAGTTGCAGCACATTTATACATACAGGTGTATAAAAATGACCCTATTAATAATAGGATCGAGAATATTTGTCTATGATAAAGAATTACTAAATTAGTTTTTAATAAACGTATCAATACGAATAGCCCTCTACTTTGATTTTTTCAAAATAGAGAGCTGATTATGGTTAGTTAGCTTCTATTACCTCAAGTACGTCTTCTGCTGTTGTTACTGGAATACCAGTGCGTATTAACTGTTCAAAGGCACGCATAAAAGTAATTAGATTGAAATTATCAGATACTTCAATAATGCGAAGCTTTTCTTTAGGTAGTTTTATCTATCTTCTCAATGAACAACTCACATATATCACTAGGAATAAAGCATTCTTTATATCCTCGAGCCTTTCGGAGTTCACACATTTCTATTTCTAAAGCCATGTAAGCATTTAGATTTGTGCCCTGTTCATAAGCATATTTTCTAAACAGCGTTTCTTCTTGATACTTTAGATAGTTACGGTGATATGCTTCTTCTGTCACAGGGACAGCAAATTTGCATTTTAATAACTCATATGTTTTACGGAACAGTTTTTTTATGTTTCGAAGAGAGTACATAGAGAAATGCAATCCAAAATCAAAGATAGCTTGTTCTTTTGGCACATGTTGTGCAATAAGAGAATAAATTCCCTCTTTAACAGCAGTATCAAGGATTTGATATTGAGATGTTTGATTTAATAACTTTTTCAACGTATACACTAATTTTTTGGAATATTCTTCATTATGATCTATCATGTCACGCAAGCTATGAATTACGCTACGAATTTGTCGATGACACGTATATTTAAGTACATGAATAAATTTATTCATGTCATGTGCGAACTCACCAATGTTTAGCTCTTAAAGTACAGATTCAATAAAACGAGCTTTACGGGCATATGTAGCTCTTGGTGTTAATGGATCTCAATATTGTATCTCTCCTGATTCTTTTGTACATAAGAAATCTGTATGTATTGATAAATATAAGGTTGTATATCTTTTTTTATTTTGAACCCCTTTTTGTAGTTTGCAAATTTTGAACAAAGGAGCCCCTGTACATGGTAATGCAGTTGTTAGTTCTGCTATCACTGCACGAATTTGATGCGGATATTTCTTATGTAGAAAGCGATACATTCCGCCAAAATGAGTTTTATTCCCTCTTTCATCTTGTTTGTCTAAGGAACGTTTTAGAGTAGTTTCGCTATGCTGTTGCATTGCAATGTCCACGAATAGCTTCTTCGCTGCAACTGACAGTTCAAAGAAAGCTTTTGTAAATACAACTGGGCTAATATAAACATAAGCATTGGCTTTTTCAGTTTCTTCATTCATAAAATGCGTTAGCTTAATTGTATATCGGCCATCTGAATTTTTTTCAATTGTGATAATGTTATGTAGGCTTAATTTCCTTAGTGCAATGTAGAATTGTGAATGTTGTATGTAAGAAAATTCTTCTTTATATTGCTTATAATCTTCCCACATCATATGTATTGTTACATTTGGAATGACCCCATTTGTATAACATTTCTTATGTAGATATAAGAAGACCTCGAGATCTGCGTTTGTAATTCCATATAGTTTATATTTTCTTCCCATAGTCTCTGAAGTAGTAGACAGTATACGACGTAAAAAAAATGGTTTCACCTGTGACACAAATCCATCTACATCCTCAACACGTTCTTCATATGTCATATGATTAAGAATATCTTCAAGGTATGTATCTTTAAAGCTATAGTATTTCTCTTCAAAAGTTTCAACAAGCTTTTGCCCAGACTTCAAAGTCACTAAAACTGCATTGGTAGGTTGTCCATTTAGAGAACGTTGATTACGAATAATGAATGATTTGCCCATCTTTTTCACCTCCTAGTTACAAATCCGGAAATATATTCCAAAACGCTATAAAATATACCAAATATGATTATACCAAATCGAACTTTGATGAAATTTTTCCCTTTAAGAGAAAAAATGAAAAGATGAAAACATCCTTAATCCCTTGTGTATCAAGGGATTGAGAAATTAGTGTTATTTTTTGTGGGAACATGATATAGCTATAAATTTTCACGTTAGAAAAAAAACGATGAAAAACCCCCTATAAACATTATTAAATCAACGTTTATAGGAGGTTTTTGCAAATTAGAAAGGGACATGATATGGCTATAAATTTTCATGTTAAAAATAATTGAATTAAGCAGAAAACACCTTGTAAATATTGATTTTTAGGGAATTACCAAAATTCTTTAATATAAAAGGAACATGATAAGGCTAATTGAGTTTTCATGTTTGAATGAAAAAAGGGACATAATACCGCTGTAAATTTTCCTGTTGTATAAATAGCTAAAATATAGTTGAAAACGTAGGAACTCTTTATATAAAGGGAATCTTGAGGTTTTTATTTGATTTAAAAGGAACATCATATAGCTAATTGATTTCAAGTTTAGATATACAATAATTAAATTCATATAAGAAGGAGCAGAATGTATATGGAAGATGTTCTACAATTGTTTAGAGATGCTTTATCAATAACAGAACCACTTTATAAAAGAAATGAGCAATTGTGGCATAAATGGAATTCTTATTATGTTGAGGTTGAAGCTGATAAAAGTAAAATTGTAACCTCAGAGTACCTTTCTCCATCATTTTCAATGCTTGTGCAATGGTTGGAGCAGCAACAAAGAAACGGTGTTTCTCCTTTAGATATATTTAAGAATATAGACGTGTATAAAATAAAAATTCATGAGACAATTGGTGCCTTTATTGCACAAGAATTTCGTAAAGAAGAGACAGTTAATACTGTAGAGCACTCAATATCGGATGACCCGGATGTAAATATGACGGATAAGTATTTAGAAGTTAATAATTCCGCGGTGTATTATAAATTGAGAGACGGAATTGCAAAGAATCAATTCGAAGAAGATGAAAAAACAAAGCTAAAATCATACCCTATTGAAACCAAGGAGAGTAATGGGCTGGCCCAACTTTCTTCTCATAAAGATGAAGATCTAAGGTTAACCAATATTGAAGAAGCAGCAAGATGGAACACATTAGTAGATGGGGTAATGAGTAATATGGATGATTTAACTGCAGATTGTCTGGATACCATCACAATTCAATGGTTAAATGAAGCAAAATCACCGGATGAATTCATTGATTTTTCATATGTGTAAGTTTTAGAAATGTGTAGTATTTCAAAGGCAAATGCAAATGGCAAAGAATACTATAGAGTAGAAGATAAAATTAAGATGGCTAAACGCATCGCGGCTCTAGCAAGTATTTTTATATATTTAAATGATGAAAATGAAGTAGTAGTATTAAATGATCGTGCTGAAACAGGTCAACAATATGAGGTAAAGCGTGAAGTAATCAAAAGGCTATTTGTATTAGATTCTGTAGTTCTTTGGAGAGATAAAAATACAAATGAATATATGGGAATCGAGTCATGTCGAATTAAACCCGGAAGCTTTTTATCTAGTTATTTATATGGATCTAATAGTACTATTACACTATTATCAAAAAAGGCACTTGAATATAACAACAGCTATAGACATAAATATCATAAACGATTGATTCGTTATTTGACTTGGCAATGGAGAATTCGTCAGATGTTTTCTAGTTTAAAAAGACCGTATTCTATAGGTGGAGATAAAGGTTTGCTAGCGGTTATTGGTATAAACCAAAACCAAAAACCGAATCGTATCCGCGAACAATTTGAAAATGTCCTTGTTGATTTAGAAAAAGAAGGTGTAATCTCTCATTGGGAATATCAAAATGGCTTAGATGAGGAAGAACTGACGAAGAAAAATTGGTTTAAGAATTATTACTCACACTTAGGGATATTCATTTTACCACCAAAGGAATTAATTAACTCAATGGAAAATTTAGCGAAAAAGAAAACGCTAGATACAATACATGAGGAAAGTCATTCAATAAAAATTGAAGAAAAATCATTGGATAGGAATGAAAGTGAACAGATAATTAGAGATAGAATCGAGTTTATCTATATAAAAAGGAACATAACTATGCGAGAACTCTCAGCAGAGATAGGTATATCGCAACCGACCCTATCCAGATTTTATAATAAAAAGACAAAACGCCTCTCTAAAACTGCGATAGAAAAATTAAATCAATGGTATAAAAGACAAATGATTATAGATAAGATGTAAATGAAAACGTAAATTCTTATGAAAAAGAGCCCTATTTCTAGGACTCTTTTTCATATCATGTATACATACTAATTACCAAATAAATTTGCGGTATCCAAATCATCATAATCATCTTCTAACACTTCATCTTTAGATAATGCTTCTTTTTCTGTTGGTTTAGTTTCTGGGCTAGAATTTTGTTTAATGTTTATAGCTGGTTTATCATGTTCTTCTGTCTTTTGTTGAAAATTAATGTTTTCTTTTTTGGTAGCAAGAGTTGAATCATTTAGTAGAATGCGTTTCACGTCATTTAAAAAGTCTTCATCTTGAAGTAAGATTTCTTTTTGCATCTGTTGTTGAATCTTATAATCGGCCACGTCTTCTAAACCGTGTTTATCAATAAAATAACAGACAAGTTTATATAATGAATCAGCTATGTTACCTTGTGATTCGAACCATTTAAAGAATTCTTCATTTTCAATTTTTTTGAGGTTCCAAAAGAAGGAATCTCTCTTCTTTTCAGACATACTATCTCACCTTTTTTCGAGTAAGGATTTTCTTGATAACTTGCATCCCTTTAGCATTCATATCTACTGCATATTTTTCTGGAATCCATAATAAGTACATACCAACTCGCTCACAGTACTCTAATAATTGATTATATAATTCATCTTTAAAATTAACACTTCCCCCACCATATACACATAAAATTTCAGCTTCACTAGCTGTATTATTTACATATTTTTCATCTGTATCTTCCAAGATAAGTTCAGCCTGTTCTACTTTTGTGATATTAAAGTATCCAGTTGCTTCTTCATGATATTTATGGTCTGAATCTTGAAGGATTTGTGAGAATTGTTGGCGTTTTATGTTTGTTCCACGTTCTTGGTTTAATAGCTTAACAGCTTCTTCTGTAGCATGACCAACCCCGCGTCTTTCACCACTACAAGCATCAATTACTGGATTTACGCCAACAGTATATATGTACTCAGTTGTTCCATCACCGATATCACAATGTAAGATTTTTTTATTTTTGAAGAAGGATCCGCTTGCTTTTTTGATTTCAAGTTTTTCTGCATATAGTTTAATGAAATCAACAAACATTTCGTCTTCACCTTCAAGAATAGCAAATAACGGAGGAACGCCTTCTTGAGTAATGTTAGCACTATTAAATGCTAGGCTGACCGTTACTTGTTCTTCCCCTACATAAACAACTACAACATGATTGGAATTAGTAAAACGTTGCTCTAGGTGCTTAGCGTTTACAGGTGTCCATTGGCTTGCTGGAATAGCTGAAATAAGATCAACAGTCACATTAATTGATTGTGGTAGTTGTTCAGTTCTTTCCCATTCAAGTTGAACTGATTTATTTGCAATTAATCCTAGCATATTAATTAAAGGCAAATCATCATTATATTTTTGACCTACTTTAATGTTCATGTTTTTTGGATTCTTTCCTGTTAGCATTGCTCGATTACCAATAAAATACATCCCGGATCTTCTAATAGATTTACTAGCAATATTTACAAACATATTATCTACTAAATTAATTACATTTTTTTGAGTGTTTGTTTCTGTTACATTGGGCATTGAGTAAACGCTTTGATATACGTTTTTCATTTTTATGTATTCACCATTGATGTAACCTTTAAAAGAATCATTCCCAATATCACCTTCAATGTCTATATGAAGATTATTTCCTTTTAAATCTGTCATTATACATCACCTCTATAATTTTTATTTCTTATTTATATTTATTAAATATATTATAACTTAAAGTAATAGAAAAAACAAGAGTTTAGCAGAGGCTGATATTAATCAAATATATTTTAAATATATTTTAAATATATTTAAAATATATATTAGATTAATATCGTTATACAAATCGATAGATTAGTGATTTAATCCTAATGAATATTTATTAGAAATTTATTAGATATTTATATGATGTCTATTAGAGATTAATTAGATAATAACAGGATGCGTTCGATATATTGGTTAGCTTGATTGGACTTTTTAAAGTTTATAGTATGTTTGGAACGTAATTTGTATAAGTCCTGGAGAAGTTTTCTATATTCGTTGTTATGATTCCTTTAAGGGGTTTTTAGAAATTAAAGTAGATACGATTTGTACACGTTATATATTTACATAGAACAATTGATATTCAAATCTATAAAAAAATATAACTAACTAGAGAAACTAAAGTTACACTTAAAGGGATTAATTGTACCTAGCAGTATAAACGTTATTGAGGTGTTATTTTGGTGTTTAATAGGATGTGAACGCCATTCGTTTTTTTAGCGTCTCCACCTTTAATATCAAGGTTTTCGGTGGGAATTCAAAGAAGTGGTTATTGAGATGGATGCGATGGGGATTCTGAATAAATCACAAAAATCGGGAGTATGTGTAGAAACTAAAAAAATTGAAAATTAAGGGTCAAGAGATGTTGGTTTATAAAATTCATGGAAGTATGGGAGTAACTTTTGAATTTCATCTGAATAATAGAAACCAGTTGTTCATTTAATATTTAAAATAATAAGCATAACTGAACTTGCATCATAAGAGCGATTAGGAATTAATGAGAACAGTATATTAATATTACGAACTCCCTCTTAACTTTACTTGAAGTGAAAACACTATTATTAAGAAATTTATATTCTCATTAGAATAAGGATATAAGTTATATATGAGCGTTTATGAAGTGTTGAATTAACGTTTAGTAAGAAGTAAAGGTTTGTATGGTGATAAATTATTACATGCATCATTATAATTATAGGTTGTTTTTACTATCTTTGATCCACGTATATTCATTCGTCTATATAATGTGAATTCACCACCGAAATAATTAAACTTGATATAACCTTCTAGGTCTAGAGTGAAAACGCATATATTGCTTATGAACGTTATGTGTTTTTATAGTCTGCAGAAAGTAATAATAAAAGCATTCACTAGAGTGAGTATTTTGTATATGGTCCAATTTAATTCTTTAAGTTCGAATTTGTTTTTTTGTAAATAAAGGGGTTAGGTTTAAAAGTTTAAATTGAAATGTTTCAAGAGAATTTAATATGTTAGATAATACATTTGAATTCTCTAAAAGTATAAACGTTATCGAGGTGTTATTTTGGTGTTTACTAGGATGTGAACGCCATCCGTTTTCTTAGAGTTTCCACCTGTAATATCAATGTTTTTGAGGATGATTTAAGGAAATACAGAGTAACTTTTGAATTTCATCTGAATAATAGAAACCAGTTGTTCATTTAATGTTTAAAATAATAAACATAACTGAACTTACATTATAAGAGCGATTAGGGATTAATGAGAACAGTATATTAATATTACGAACTCCAGCTTAACTTTACTTGAAGTAAAAGTACTATTATTAAATAATTTTTGAACTACTCATCACTTAACGTCCTAACGAACTGTTTGAAGTGGAAGATTCCTAAGTACAACAACCTATTAGCTTCTAATTCATTAGGCTATCCCCGTAATTTCTACGGTTAAGAGACGAATCGCTGCGTTTCTTAGATTTAATCCTGCGTTAACATCTCTATTGTGATGTGTGCTACAAGAATGGCAATCCCACTCACGAAGATTTAGATTTTTAACGTATTTGTTTTGATGACCACAATTTGAACATAGTTGACTAGACGCAAACGTATTTGATACAACAACGACTTACTTCCTGTACCATTTTGCTTTGTATTCTAACATATTTCTGAACTGTGACCATGATACTTCGCTGATTGCTTTTGCAAGCTTTCTATTTTTGAACATATAACTGATTTGTAAGTCTTCCATACTGATGACATCGTGGTTTTTGATGATTTCAGTAGAAAGTTTATGTAAGTAGTCAGTTCTTGTATTTGTAATATGTTCATGGATTTTTGCTACTTTTACACGTTGTTTATTCCAGTTCGAAGAACCTTTCGTTCTTCGAGAAAGGATGCGCTGTGCTTTCGCTAACTTTTCTTCTAATGTTCGGAAAGATTTAGGGTTAGTATAGGTTGTTTCATCAGAAAGAATGGCAAAATCTTTTAGCCCCACATGGACACCAACAGAAGAACCTGTTTTTTCTACTGGTTGCACTTTTGTTTCCGCAAGAATAAACACAAAGTATGTACCGCTTGGGTTTCGTCTGATCGTAGTATGAAGAATATGCCCTTCTACTTTACGACTTTTGGCAAAGCGAATAAGGCCAAGTTTCGGTAATTTTATTTTGTTGCCTACAATTCCAATATTTCCGTTCGTTTGCTTCGTTATGTAGATTGAACTTTATTATTTTTAAACTTGAATCGTCGCGTATCATTCTGTTTCTTAAAAAAACGTGAAAAAGCATCTGAATTCCTACAGTATAAACGTTATCGCAGTGTTATATTAGTGTTTAACAGCACGTGAACGCTACTCGTTTTTGTAGAGGTTTTTATTGAGGGAGATGCGACTGATACTAAGATAGCTTATAAAGTTTGATAACAGATGTACAAACTGATAAGGCTGAACGTTGAGGATTAAGAAGGTTTTGTTTGTGAAATTTAGGAGGATATTAATTTAACTTTTCAATTTTATTCAAATGATACAAACGATTTACTCATTCCATACTTGTAATATATAAGCATAATTTAAGGAACATCACAAGGATTAATCTACAAATTAATATAGCTATAACAGCATATCAATGAAGTCTGGATAATATAGTCCTACGCTATATCTAGACATAAATTATTTGCTAATATTAAAGCTGCATCATTATGTCTAAATCGTATCGTTATATTTAAGGTTAAAATATTCATTGTAACAAGTACTGAACGCTACAATAACGATCATACTTAATGAAAACAAAATTTTAATAGAGTAAGATATTTTCAACGTAGCTTCGCTCTATGTAAAAGTAGTATTAAATAGTAATATAAAGATAATAAAATATAAAAGATAATCTTTTTAGTATTCAATATATAATTTCATTACAACAAGATTAAAAGTCATTGGATGAGCGCTTATAAAGTGTTAAATTAACGCTTAACAGAACATGAACGCATAGCGTTCATAATTCGTTAGACCCATTTATATAAGGTACTAAGGTATATTTATTTGGGGTTTGAAATGTAACTTTAGTATGGGGATGTTTTTTATTAACAGTATCCGTTGTCATGGCGTTCATAAAGATTAATGATTTAGCAATAATGAGAGCTTTAACTAGTAGGAGTATTTTATTTTACATTAGTATAATTAAATTAAAGTTTTAATATTTCCATAGTACGGAGGTTATTGATTTGATTTTTTGGAAACTCATTGATTTATATGCATTAAATAATCTACATAAAAAACGGAGTAAAGAGTATCAATATTCTTTTTCAACGAGCAATAATCTAGATTATACGAACATAGAATCTTTTTACAAAGTGGGCTCTACTGACATCTATCTCGACATAAATTATTTAAAGAATACAGATTATAGTTACGGGAAATTTCAGTATCCAAGTCCAATTCAATCTGGGGACCTACGAAATGATAGTGTAGTAGGAGAGGTCTTCATACATAATAAGAAGAATAGACCTAATGTCATATTTGTTCATGGTTGGCGAATGGATTCTAACGAGCGGGTAAAAAACATATTTCATAATAAAATTATGAAAGAGAACCCGAACAATCTCGTTATAGTGGAGAGTACATGATTAGCGCCAATATTGAACGAACAGTGCATGCAAGTAGACAAGCAGTAATGGATTTAAGAGCGTTAATTCAGTGGATTAAAGTGAATAAAAGTGGTCCAGTAATTCTAATAGGCATTAGTTTAGGCGGATTTATTACAAACCTGACAGCTCTTGTTGAGTCTAAGATTGATGCATTAGCATCAATCTTTTATGCCAATCGAATGTCCCACTCAATATGGAAGACACAACCTGGTAAATATATTAAAGAAGACTTACAAAAACATGGGGTTTCCTATGGGGATTTATCAAATTGTTGGGAAATTATAGAACCTAGTCACTCTTCCCCAAAAATTGATAAAGAAAATATTTTATTAATTTCTGCGAAGTATGATCAATATGTAGATATTAACGATACTGAGTATCTTTGGAATTCATGGGAAAGGCCAAAGAGATATGTATATAACTATGGTCACGCTGGAATTGTCTTAAAACGTAATAGAATTGCAACTGATACTCTAAATTTCATACAAAATCGAATTAAAAAATGATGAGTACATTTTAGTGTGAATTTAGTATGAACGCCTAGCGTTCATACTGCGTTCTGCCTTTTAATATCAAGGGATTAATATATCTTTGATTTGTTTGAATTAAGAAAAGTATTTTGGATAAGAATGAGAAAAAACAGGAATTCTTGAGTTTTTTTCAATTAACAATATTATACTCTAATTCAATTTACCTTCCCTTCATTGTATTTAGACAGTATGTATGAAGCCTAGTAAAAATGTATGGATATATGAATGTTTAATGAGTGTTAGCTAGATATATATTATTAAAAAATAAAAAAAGCGGTAGTTACCGCTTTTTTTACAGGCTGTGGAGAAAGTCTTCTCCACAGCCTTGTTTTGTGTCTGAACCTCTTTTTATGTGTCAACACTGATAAAAAAGAGGAAAAGGAGAGGTTTTTTATGATGGGTGCATTAAAAAATCATCGTGATGAACGTGTATCAGTTTCTGTAGAAGAATTAGTTCCACAAGACCATTTTCTTCGTGCGATTGAAGCTACAATCAGCTTTGATTTTATTGAAGAGAAGTTACGCCCCTATTACTGTGAAAATAATGGACGTCCTTCTATTCATCCAATCGTTTTATTTAAGATGATGTTTATTGGATATTTTTACGGTATTCGCTCAGAACGTCAACTAGAAAAAGAGATTAAAACCAATATTGCTTACCGTTGGTTTTTAGGATTTTCCCTATCAGATCCAATTCCAAATCATTCTACCATCAGCTGGAATCGCCGTACGCGCTTTATTCATACAAATATATTTGAAGAAATCTTTGATGAAATTGTACGTCAAGCGACGGAACACCGTATGGTGGGAGGACGTGCCTTGATGACAGATTCTACGCACATTAAAGCGAATGCCAATAAAAATAAATTTGTACATAAATTTAAAAAAGAAAAGCCAAAGTTTTATATAGAGGAACTAGAGGCTGCGGTTATGGAAGATCGTGAAGCTCATGAAAAAAAGAATTAAAACCTAGAAAGGAAAGTGATACCCCTACTAAAAAAATTCGTATAAGTACAACTGATCCAGATAGTGGCTTTTTAATGAGGGATGGAAAACCGAACGGTTTTCATTTCTTAGATCATCGTACGACTGATGCGAAGTACAATGTGATTACAGATACCTATATAACGGCTGGAAATGTAGCGGATTCCGAGCCGTATTTAGCACGCCTCCAAGCTCAAATTGATAAATTTGGATTCGAAGTTGAAGCTGTAGCACTTGATGCCGGTTATTTTACAGGTTATATCTGTAAGAAATTATCAGAACAGAATATATTTATGGTGATGGGGTATCGCCGATTTGGAAAACGGAATAAAGAAGTACCAAAAAGTCAATTTAAATATGAAGAAGAAACAGACGTATTTGCCTGTCCAATGGGATGTATTTTAGAATATGCGACAACGGATCGAGAAGGATACCGTCAATATAAATCTAATCCAACAGATTGTGCCGTTTGTCCATTGCGTGATAAATGTTTCTCAGAGAAACAAAAACAAAAAGTCATTACGCATCATATTTGGGAAGAATATAAAGATATCGCAAGAAAAAACAAATTAACAAGTACGGGTAAAAAGCTATATAAAGTACGCTGTTCTACAATTGAGCGGAGTTTTGCGGATGCCAAAGAACTACATGGCTATCGGTATGCCCGGTTTCGAGGGGTGAAGTATGTCCAAATGCAGGCCTATCTCACTGCAGCCTGCCAAAACATGAAAAAAATGCCCTTCACCTGACCAAAAAGGGTCAGGTGAAGGGCTATTTTTTGTGTTTTTATCATGTATTACTATTTTGTACGAATTTCAGAATTCATACATTCCAGAGTGTAGGAAACCCTAAAGGGTTTCCAAACACTCTGTAAAAAAAGCGGTAGTTACCGCTTTTTTTACTAATTCGGATATATGTTTGATAGAACATGAAAATCCGTATTAGTTTCGATTGAATAAACGTTGAATGAACGTTTTTTTAGTGTTATCTAGCTGCTCTTGGCGATCTTCATTTAACAATTGAATTGCTTTATCCAGTTTTTCCTGTAGTAACTGAATTTGTAAATCTTTTTCTTCCTTTTCTGAGCGTTCCTGTAATAATAAATTAATAATATCTTGGTTTTGTTGTACAATTTTTTCTTGTTGGTTAAACATATAGGAAAACTTATCTTGAATTATTGAAATATCCGTTTGTGAACGCTTCTGAAGTGTTATTTCAGTATCAGATTCTTCTTGAACGCTATCCGTTTTTTGTTCGTTTTCTTCAATTATATCCATGCTTCGTGTAGCAGCTTCTTCTAATTTCCAGTTTTGATTTAAATATTCCTTCATTTGCTTTAAGACATCTATATCATTTTCATAGTAAATTCGTTGATTACGTTCATTTCTTTCAAAAATATAATCCATTTTTTCTAGCTCGATTGACCATCTGCGAAGTGTATTGGTGTTAATATCTAATTGCTTTGCTACTTCTTGTGCAAAATATCCGTATTCCAAACTTCACACCTCCATTATTTGTGTGTTAGATACTGTTTCGTTATTGAGAAGATCTTTCCTTTAAGTTTAAAGGTGACAGATAAAACTTTTTATACTCATATCAGATCTCTTGTATATATACCAATATATTAAGTTAGTCTATGTATCTAGTGTTATGGTTCTTCCAATGATAAGCACTACTCGTTCTCATAACGTTCACCTGTAAAAGTAAAAATATGTTTATACGACAATACGTTAATTAAAAAACTCTTTTAAAATTAACTATTAGAAATTTGTTATCGATATAAGAATTTTACTAGATATGTGTAATAGAATCAAAGCTTTCATTAATAGAATTAGCAATCAGCTAATATTCTTTTAATTAAAAATATATAGAAAAAACAAACAGAAAGTACATTTCTTTGTGAACGCTATCCGTTTAAGTAGCGTTTTATAAGCGTATAACAGCTTGTAAAGTAAGTATTCTTCTGATTTTTTTAATGTTCTAGATATTATGTATTATTTTTAGGAACCAAAAATGAGTTAATCTTTGCTAAAAGTGGATTTTGGATGTTGTAAGGTTTTATCAAAGACTAAAAGTATTGTATGAATATTAAATGGGGCATAGTTTTAAAAATCTCATTTTTTGATTTCATGTGTATTAGTATAGACTATCTTTTTCAACTGTATTCATTTACTAATCATAATTTGATATAAAATATAGATGTATATGGGGGGAAGAACGAGGTGGACACAATAAATTTAGGTATATATTAATTTTGACGAGAATGATCTGGCGTTAAACATATTGAAAGAAGAGTATCAAAAGGATAAACAAGAATTTAAAGTCATTTTGTTATATTTAAGGGAAGCAAATACAAGGAGGATACATAATTCTTTGATATGGAAAAAAAAGTAGAGGAAACAACAGTACCAGTGAAAAAAGCTGCCTCAGAGCAAGCCACTGCTAAAAAAGAAGAAAAGAAGGAAAAAGCAAAGAACAAAACTACAACTAGCAAAAATCCTGCTGCTTCCAAAGCAACAGATTGTCTAGATATTATCAATGCAGAAACGGTTGTACGATATGTAGTATTTGGTGATATACCGTTAACGGATTGGTTTACAGAGGAAGAGATTACACATGGAATTGCTGTTCAAAATGAAGATTCCACAGATGTAAGAAAAATAGAAGCAGAGGACATTCGCGTAAAATTGGAGCAACGATATCCTTCGTTTGTTAAAGGCTTAACAGTTATTAAATTTTACGAAGATACGAATGCGCTGATTCCTATTTTAACTGTAGGCGCAAAAGGAGCAAGTACTGTAGAGGGACAATCAATTCTGGATTGTCCCTATTCTTTTGGTGCTTGGAGAAACCACTTATTACCTGGTGGAGAGATTCCAAGAATACTATTAATGGACTTTATCACCATTGCACAAGGGATATCTCGTAAATTCGGGTGTGAGGTTCATTCCGATAGCTCTTTCAATGGAGAACGTGGTTATTTTATGGATTTTCCAAATCAAAAGGTGGCAACTGAGATTGTAATTCCAAAAACGAATATAGAGGTGCAGTGTATAGCCATGAAAGTAATGGAATTACATAGTCATCATCGTTTCTCAGCTGAACCAAGTGATTTAGATAACCAAAGTGAACGTGCTCCTATCTTTTATGGAATTGTCGGAAGAATTGAAGATGTATTCCCAGAATTACGTGTACGGACATGTATGGCAAATAACTTTTATTCTATTCATCCAAACCTCATATTTGCAGGTGAGTATTCAGTTACAGGAATTAGCGAAAATCCTCCATCAGCGTGATTTGAATGTAACAAGATATTACTCTGAACCCACTACAAGTCAAATAGCTGAAAAGGTTGAAGAATTGCATAGTGTAATTTCAAACTATGTTGACTTAGATAAAGCTATTCTTCGCAGTCCTGAAGAACTTCAGCAGGAATGGAAGGAACACAAAGCCAAAGTAGGTGTATATAACAATGTGTTGGGTGGTACTTGCGTCACAGATAAAGTATGTCCTGTAAAAATGGCATGTTTAGGATGTGTAGCAAAAATTCCGCAACCTGAAAAGAAACATGAATTCATTGAAGTGGTTGACTTATCTAAGGATATGGAAAAGCGGTTTGCCTCCATGGGTTTAACGGTTGAAGTAAATAAGGCGAAACAAATGAAGAAATTTGCGAAAAACGAATTAAGGGAAATTGAACTCATTGAGAAATGTCGGGAGGAGCAGACATATGAACCAGACGTTTCCTTTAAAAAATAAACGAACATGGCTCAAGGAGGTTCATGAATTTCGAAGCCAGCGTTCTCTCTCATTAGGGAAAGAGGCAATTGAGCTTCTGGTCAAACAAAACCTTCCTGTTACACTCAAGACTGTATCAGAGAAGTCAAAAGAGATTGATCCCGAAAAAAAAGGGATTCATCAGAATACCATACGAATAAACGAATACTTGTATGAGTGTTACAAACAACATAGTCTAACGTATAAGCAAAAAGAGAATACTAAAAGTATGAAACCGAACTTCAACGCTGATATTGATTTTCGTAAAATAAAACCAAACCGAAGTGTCGAAAATAAACAAAGAAAGTATATGAAGTTATCAAAAAAGAACTTGTACAGCGCTTGCTCCTTGCGGAACAATATATTGATGATAATAATATTAAATGGGTAACAAAGCATTTTGAAACATTTAAATAGTGATACAAAACATATGTAATTCTTCTTAAAAGGAGGATTGCTTTTTCTTTTGCTCTGATTGAAAGTTTTATAATATGGAAATATGATACAATTAAGCATAGTATTTAAAGCTATTCTTATGAAAAAATAAATATGGGGAATTATTTAACAACTATAAATCACGATTTACAAGGATTGAAAAAAATAATGTTAGGAAGCCTTTCTTCTCCTAATTTTAACTCAGCTCCAATATTTTCTCTTTTCCGTGATATTTGTATAACTCTTTATGAAACTAACAAAGTATTAAAAGAAGATGGAGTAATTAGTTCTGATTTACCAAATATAGAAGTAATTAAAGAAATCCGTCATAAAGTAAAGACTAATCAAGGCTTTAAAAACAGAGAAATCTTTAACAAACTCTTAGATGGACATAAAAGTGTTTTTGGTAACGATATAGATAATCTAGGATTTTATTTAGATAATGATATATTGGCTAGCACTACTTTATTTCCAACTTTCGTTTTCGCTGATACCACTTTGTTTAATATATTTGATAAAAACACGATCCTAAACTTTACATCCAATATTAGTTCATTGGTTCAGAAAATTCTCAACAAGATTAATCAACCAATAAATTTAGACTCAAAACCATTAAAAAATCTTAATGAGAAAGAATATATACTAAAGGATACTTGGGACCAAATATTTTTTACAAAAGATATAACATATAATGTGTTTTTAACTCGTCTTCTTCTTATTCAAAATGCACTAACTACCTGTATTTGGTTAGAAAATCACTTAGACTATAATTCATCAAAATTAAATTTTGATAAATACATTCTATTACATTTCACATCCACAAAGTTATTTGAGATAATGAGGAACTTACTAGATATTAAAAAGATACTTGGACAACATTGGAATAACTTCAACTTAAACACATTAGATTATTTGCTTGGTGAATACGAAAATACACTTAAAGATGAGATGAAAACCCTAAAAGATATGCTTCATTATAATAATAAGGGAATTAATTTTTATGATTATATCCAGAAACAAACTAGAACAGATTCGAAATATCCAGATAAATTAATTAAAATTATATTTAATGACTATATTTATAAAATCAGAAATACTATATCTATTACCATCAACATTCAATCTTATAAAACCATGAGTGACTTTGAAAAGATATCGCGACGGTTAAAAAGTTATTCTTACGGAATTAATACAACTGTTGATTTAAAATAAAGTTGCGAAGCTTTACCCTTTTGGACACTTTTTCCTGAAGGGGTGTTTTTATGACCAAAAGAAAAATAACATCTGAATAAAAGGTGGATTTATATGCCTAAAATTGACAATATACTAGCAATTCTATGGATGCTTAATTCAAGTAAAAAAATTACTGCGAAACAAATTTCAGAAAAGTTAGAGATAAATATAAGGACCGTTTATCGTTATATTGATACACTTTCAACAAGTGGTGTACCTATAATTTCAGAAACAGGCCATAATGGTGGATACACTTTATTGAACAATTTTATTGAAGTTCCTCTTTTTTTTGATTTTGAGGAGCAAACCTCACTATTTCACGCTGCTGTTTTTGCGGAAGAAGCCGGATATTATGGAGGTGAATCACTAAATAGGGCTATTTCAAAGCTAAGCAGATATTCAAATCAAGAACAGGAAACAAAGATAAACCAACGTTTAACCAGTCTTGAAGTAATAAGTCGATTAAGTTCCCTCTCTATGGAGCCTTCCTTGAAGGAAGTGGAGCAGGCCGTAGCTGACGGATACTCTGTAAAAATTCTATACCTTAAATGTGGCGAAGAACAATCAACATATAGATTGGTTGATCCGTACAGAATTATTTATTGGAATAATAAGTGGTATGTGATTGGATTTTGTCATCTTAGGAATGATATCCGTAGCTTTAGAGTAGATCGAATTGAAAGCTTAATGCTAACTGAAAATAAGTTTAACCGACCAGAAAATTTTTCAGCACGTGACTTTTTTATGGGCAATCTTCTTCCAACTATAGAAGGTAAAGAAGGGATTATCCCGTTAGTTATTAATGGGAATACAAGAACGTTGGATGATATTTGCCAACATTGGTTTTTTGGACATTATTTACAAAAACGGACTTCAACTCAAGCAGTATTTCTTCTTGAAAAAGATATGATACATACATATGTACCTCATTTACTTTTACCGTACGGTAAATCTATTCAAATTATTGGGCCAATAAGTCTTAAGCAAAGACTTATTGAAGTTCTGTCGGAATTAATAAAATTTCATCAAGTATGATAACTTCCCTGACGTTAGCTGTCAGGGAAGTTATATTATAATAGGCTATATTAATTGTGACTGGAGCGTTATTCGATGCAAACAAAAAAGGTTTATCTTTATGTATTTAATACAATGTCAGACTGGGAATATGGATATTTAATTGCTGAACTAAACTCTGGAAGATATTTCAAAAAAGATTTAACCCCTTTAAAAGTAGTTACAGTAGGATCTAATAAAGAAATGATTACTACGATGGGAGGACTGAGCATACAACCAGATATTTCTCTTGATGAATGTACGCTTGAAAGTAAAGATCTTTTAGTCTTACCTGGAGGGACTACTTGGAGAGAAGATATTCATCAACCTATCTTAAAAAGAATTGGTGAAGCTTTAAAACTTGGTACTATTGTTGCTGCAATTTGTGGTGCAACTGAGGCCCTTGCGAATATGGGATACTTAGATTCTAGAAAACACACAAGCAATGACTTAGAGTATATTAAAATGGTCTGTCCTAATTATAAAGGAGAAAAATTTTATGAGATGAGACTTGCGGTATCTGGTGAGAATTTGGTTACTGCATCAGGGGTAGCACCTCTGGAATTTACGATGGAAGTACTGAAAAAATTAGATGTATTTGCACCTGATACATTGCATTCATGGTATAACCTAAATAAGACTCATAAACCTGAATATTTCTTCCAGTTAATGAATTCAATAAATAGCTGAACTAATATGTTTATGGAAGAAAAAAACGTACAAAAAACTCCTGAAGTTGTTAAAAATAGAATTGGAAACTAAATCTATTTTTAATCTTATTGAACAACCGTGTGCCTTTTTCTTTGGTAATGATGTTGGAATGACCTTCAAGAATCGGGCGCGATCGTGGAGTAGCACAGGCAGAAAATGATCAAACTTTTTTATAACACCGAAACATAAACCTGCTGGCTAAGAAACCATAGAATACAGTTTAACATGATATTTTTAACCAAACTTTATTTTAAAGCAACAATAACAATATTTATTTGAAAAAAGGATAGAACAAACAGAATAATTCTGTTTGTTCTATCCTCTTCTCGTATTCTTATATAATGTGTGACATTATATATTTCTTTTTGTTGAAACAAAGATTAATTCGAATTTCTTGAATCTAAATAAAAAAAGGACAAATCTCGCCCTGGTATGGATACGTAGGTTTGTCCTTTTGTATGTGGGTAAATGATACATTTAATTACAATTATTGTAACTTGTTTAACTAATATTTGCAATTATGTTTGAACTGTTATTAACAAGCGTATTAGTAATATAAAAATCTCTTATAAATATATATCTTATATATAAAAAGAATTAAAGATAAAACTTTTATAGGTAGTGAAAAATAGAGAGGAGTCTTACTCTAACATGGGACAATTTAATTTAAGAACATAAAAAATCATAAATAGTAGAAAATGTCTCCGTGAATTCAATGATTATTAGACTTTCAAATCTACAAAAAAGCAGAAAGGAAATTATATGTTTCTACATGAAATCGGAAGGAAATTGATACAAATCACATTATATATATTCAACCCTGTAAATATGAATAATTTTCTTTATTTTGGTAAATGGAGCAGTATTATCGATTAATTATCAACAATTTGTTCAGATATCATGGATATTTGTTAACATTACTCAGTTTTTACACATAACCCACATCATTATTGATGATTTTTATTAGATGAATCCAACAACACTAGTATCTTCAAGAATCTTGGGAATATATTATTCACATTTGATCATTTTTGTCCTCATATCCACTGCTTTTATAAATTTCTTTCTGTTTTTTTGTAGATATAATAGGTAGGTTGTGACTACACAAGAAGAATTCTCACAAGTATTTTGTGGAGAGTTATGTATAGGTAGAAGGAGATTTGTATAAAAGTGCATAAAAAAAGACTACATTTTACATGAAGTCCTTTGGATTTGGTATTAATAAATAGAGTAGTAGAAAAGAATTGCTAATCAAACAAACACGAATAGCCCTCTACTTTCGATTTTTTCAAAAATAGAGAGCTCGTTATTATTATTTTGTTTCCATTTCTGTTAGAACCTGATCTGCAGCTGTTATTGTCATCCCAGCACGTACTAAACGTTCAAATGTACGCATAAAATCTAGCAAATTAAACTGTTTTGGCAGCTCAATTACACGAAGTTGTTCTTGTGGTAGTTTATCAATTTCCTCGATAAACCATTCTCGTACATCACTTGGAATCGTACGTTCTTTATGACCACGAACTTTTAATTTTTCACGCATTTCAATTTCTAAAGCGATATACGCATGTAAATTAACCCCTTGATCATATGCGTATTTTCTAAATAACGTTTCTTCCTGGTATTTTAGGTAGTTACGGTGATAAGATTCTTCAGTCATTGGTACCGCAAACTGCTGTTTCAGTAGTGCATGCACATTTTTAAACATCTTCTTAATGTTGCGAAGAGAGTACATGGAATAATGTAGACCGAAATTAAAGACAGCTTGTTCACGGTCACTATTTCTCTCTTTTGGTATATGTTGCGCAATAAGAGGGTAGATACCTTCTTTGGCTGCAGTATCAAGAATTTGATATTGAGATGTTTGATGCAATAGTTTTTTCAATGTATATACAATTTTCGTTGGATATCCTTCTTTTCGATCAACCATGTCACGAAGTCCACGAATTACACTGCGAATTTGACGATGACAAGTATGCTTTAAAACATGAATGAATTTATTCATGTCTGAAGACAGTTCACCGATATTCATTTCTTGTAAAACTGCCTCGATAAATTTCGCTTTACGAGCATATGTAGATTTTGGTGTAAATGGATCCCTATGTTGTTCTTCTCCAGATTCTTTCGAACATAAGAAGTCTGAATGGATAGATAGATATAGGGTTGTATATCGTTTTGTATTCTTTACACCTTTTTGCATTTTGCAAATTTTGAATAGGGGATTACCCGTACATGGTAATGCAGTTGTTAATTCTTCGATAACCGCACGAATTTGATGCGGATATTTTTTATGTAAGAAACGATACATCCCACCAAAGTGAGTTTTGTTGCCTCTTTCGTCCTGCTTGTCCAAAGAACGTTTTAAAGTCATTTCTGTATGTTGTTGCATAGCGATGTCTAAGAATAGCTTCTTAGCTGCTACAGATAACTTAAAGAACGCCTTTGTAAATACAACAGGACTAATATATACGTAAGGATTTGCCTTTTCAGTTTCTTCATTCATAAAATGAGTGAGTTTGATTGTATAACGGCCATCTACGCCATTTTCAATGGAGATAATGTTATGTATGCTTAATTTCTTTAAAGCGATATAGAATTGAGAGTGTTGGATATAAGCAAATTCTTCTTTATATTGCTTGTAATCTTCCCACATCATATGTATTGTTACATTTGGAATGACGCCATTTGTAAAGCATTTTTTATGTAGATATAAGAACACTTCAAGATCAGCATTCGTAATGCCATATAATTTATGTTTTCTTCCTGTTTTCTCTACAAGTGCAGACATTGTGCGACGTGAAAAAGATGGTTTTGCTTGTTCGACAAATCCTTCTACATCCGCAATACGTTCTTCGTATGTCATGTGCTGCAGAATATTTTCTAAATATGTATCTTTATAGCTGTAGAATTTCTCCTCAAATGCTTCAACAAACTTCTGCCAAGATTTTAATGTTATTAAAACAGCGTTTGTCGTTTCTCCATTTAAGCTACGCTGATTTCGTATAATAAATGATTTCCCCATCTTTTTCACCTCCGATCTGCAAATCCAGAAATATATGCCAAATTACTATAAAATATACCAATTTTGATTATAGCAAATCGAAAAATGATGAAAGATGCTCCTTTAAGGGGAAAAATTGAAACTTGCAACAGCCTCTAAAACCAAGTGTATCAAGGGATTGGAGAATTCTATTAATTTTTTTTGTGTTAAGGATACCGCAAACGTGTTGCAAGTTGAATTATATGTATATGAATAAGTGAAAAAACAAAAAATCCCTTGATATATAAGGGATTTGAGTGAAAGCGAAAGAAAAGTTAGGGTAAGGATACCGCAAACGTGTTGCAAGTTAAGAAGTACGCTTATTAACCATAAATTATATCGATTATCGTTGATATGATAGGGTTTATTAGCGTTTTATGAATTGCAATAGGGTAAGGATACCGCAAACAGTGTTGCATCTTATACAAAAAATAAGGGTAAGGATACCGCAAACGTGTTGCAAGTTGAATTATATGTATATGAATAAGTAAAAAACATCGAACCCCTTGGTATATAAGGGGTTCGAGTGAAAATGACAAAAAAGTTAGGGTAAGGATACCGCAAACATGTTGCAAGTTGGAGAGTAAAGGAGAGGCAAGCGCAAAAGGAATGTAAGTAAAGAAGAATAGGGAAAAGAAAGAGCAAACATGTTGCAAGTTGGAGAGTAAAGGGGAGGCAAGCGCAAAAGGAATGTAAGTAAAGAAGAATAGGGAAAAGAAAGAGCAAACATGTTGCAAGTTGGAGAGGGTTAAGGAGAGAAAAGCGCAAAAGGAATGCAAGTAAAGAGGAATAGGGAAAAGAAAGGGCAAACATGTTGCAAGTTGGAGAGAGTTAAGGAGAGAAAAGCGCAAAAGGAATACAAGTAAAGAGGAATAGGGAAAAGAAAGAGCAAACATGTTGCAAGTTGGAGAGGGTTAAGGAGAGAAAAGCGCAAAAGGAATGCAAGTAAAGAGGAATAGGGAAAAGAAAGGGCAAACATGTTGCAAGTTGGAGAGGGTTAAGGAGAGAAAAGCGCAAAAGGAATGCAAGTAAAGAGGAATAGGGAAAAGAAAGGGCAAACATGTTGCAAGTTGGAGAGTAAAGGAGAGGCAAGCGCAAAAGGAATGTAAGTAAAGAAGAATAGGAAAAAGAAAGAGCAAACATGTTGCAAGTTGGAGAGTAAAGAAGAATAGGGAAAAGAAAGAGCAAACATGTTGCAAGTTGGAGAGGGTTAAGGAGAAGAAAGAGCAAAGGAATACAGGTAGAGAGGAGTAGGAGAAAGAAAGAGCAAAGGAATGCAAGTAAAAAAATTTAAGGTAAAGTAAAACGGAAAAGAAGTACAAGTTAAATGAAATAGGGTGAGGAAACAGCAAAACCTTTTGATTATCTGTTACAATAGATTAAATATAATAGTAGTACAGATTTCTATTATGAAAACTACTTTGTTGTGATCCATGGTTTAGGGAGGAATATAAAGTGGATAACTTATTGCAAATGTTCCGAGATGCATTGTTAATCTCTGAGCCAATTTATAAAACGAATGAACCTTTATGGAGTAAGTGGAATGCATACTTTAAAGATGTTGAAAACAATAATAATAAGGTACTAACCTCATCTTACGCTTCACCTTCATTTACTGCATTAGTATCGTGGTTAGAGAAAAAGCAAGAGTCCGGAATTACATTAGTACAAATTTATGCAAATATTGATTTATATAAGGAAGAAATATATGAGGAAATTAAAGGATGTATAGAAAAAGAATTTCAGGATGTAGTTTCTTCAAATTTTATAGTTTTAGAAACCGATAAAAATACAAATAAAATAAATACAGTGAACCAGGAGGATTATTACGAAGTAAATAATTCTGCTGTGTATTATAAACTAAGAGATGGAATTGCAAAGAATCAATTTGAAGAAGATGAAAAAAGAAAAGTTTTACAATACCCTATTGAAACGAAGTCTTCTAATGGTGTTGCTCAACTTTCTTCACATAAAGATGAGGATCTAAGACTTACAAATAATGAAGAAGCTGCTCGATGGAATACACTTGTTGATGATGTAATGAGTAATATGGATGATTTAACGGCAGATTGTTTAGATGCAATTACCATACAGTGGATAAACCAAGCAAAATCTCCAGACGAGTTCATTGATTTTTCTTATGAGCAAGTTTTAGAGATGTGCAACATTCCAAAGACAGTCGTCAAAAATAAAGAATATTATCGAGCTGAAGATAAAATTAAAATAGCAAAGAGAATTGCAGCTTTGGCAAGTATATTTATTTATCTAAATGATGATAACGAGGTTGTAGTATTAAATGATCGTGATGATGAAGGAGAACGATTAGAATTAAAACGTGAGGTTATTAAAAGGTTATTTGTATTAGATTCGGTTGTATTGTGGAGACATAGTGTTACAAATGAATACATGGGTATAGAATCTTGTCGCATTAAGCCAGGCAGCTTCTTAACCAATTATTTATATGGATCAAATAATACAACGGCTTTATTGTCTAAAAAAGCACTTGAATACAATAGCTATAGACATAAATATCATAAAAGATTAATTCGATATTTAACGTGGCAATGGAGAATTAGACAAATGTATTCATCATTGAAAAAGCCATATTCTATAGGAGGAGACAAGGGATTATTATCAGTAATGGATATCCAAAAAGAATGGAAACCTAATCGTATTAGAGAACAATTAGAGAATGTATTAATGGATTTAGAAAAAGAAAAAGTAATTTCTCATTGGGAGTATAGTGAAGCTCTGGATGAACAACAAATTGGGAAGAGGAATTGGTTCAAAAATTATTATTCTAACCTAGGAATAACTATTTTACCGCCTGAAGAAATGCTACAGTCAATGGATAGGGTAATAGGAATAGGAAATAAAATTATAGAGGAACCTCAAGAACAACTACCTGTAGTGGCAGTTGTTGAAAAAGTTAGGAAGGTTGTAGAATCAGTCGAACAAAGAGAGAAGAGAATTCGTGACCAAATATTGAAAGTGCATAATGAGAAAAATGTAAGCATTCGTGAAATAGCAGATGAAGTGAGTATTTCGCCATCTACATTGTCTAGATTTTGTAATTATAAAACAAAACGGTTATCTAAAAAAGCTTTAGAAAAGTTAACAAAATGGTGTGAAAGACAAGAAATACTAGAAAAGATGTAACTTAGATTAAGGCCTAATTTTTATTAATAAAGAAATATGGGAAGTGCACATATATAATCTATGTGCACTTTATTAGAAATGAAAAAGATAAAGATATTATTACCTTTATCTTTTTGCATTTTTTATAAAGAGTAGATGGAATAAAACCTCACTTTACTGTTGTTATTTTAAGAATGTGTTTTTTCCTTTTCATCGCCTACAATAATATTTCTTGTTTTGTCTATATAAGTTAGTAATGAGCGGTATTCGTCTTCGTATACAGTTAAACGCTGCAGAAGTGAATCCCGCTCATTTGTTAAATCTATAATTTTTTTTCGTAAATCTTTCATATCGTTATGTTCTTTATAATTTCGCAAAAAGGTAATGACGTCATCTAATGTAATAGGTGAAGGAGTTAATTCTTTTTCTTTTTTATAAGAGAATTTGTATTCTTTCGCTTTTCGATGTTGTTTAGCATGTTGTATTTCGTCTTCGTATTGTTTTCGGACATATGAGTTCCAACGAAATCCACAAGCAGCAGGTGTCCTCGCTAATTGTTTAGCTACCTCTTTAAATGCAGCTAACTGTGTTCCACCGTTATGAATATTCTGAAGTACTATTGTTGCCAGAAGTAAATCGTTATCATTAGTCCATGAATCTTGTCTTGAAATTACCATATTTCAATCTCCCTTATGCGTTTTTTATTACATATATGCAATTACTTAAAGCGATAGAAGACCAATTTTTCTTGAAATATAAAGGTTTTATACTTAAATAAGAGATAGGTTTAATATGAAGAGAATGAAAATTAAATTAAAATAGTTAGGAGTAAGTTGATAGAAGTCCACATTCTATAAATTGCTATTAAAGAAATCTATTTGATTTTAAATGTAGGAATGAAAGTAAATATAAATTAGCTATACAACTAAAATAATATTTTTTTGCATATTTTACTGGAAGTAGAGCATGATATTACCAAAATCAATGGAGGTGTGTAAGAAATGCAAATTCGAGAAAATAATAATTCAAACGAAATTTTGATAGCAGCTGCAGCAAGCGCTATTGAGCAAATGAAATATGAAATTGCAAAAGAATTTGGCGTTACACTTGGGCCGGATTCAACAGCACGAGCAAATGGTTCAGTAGGCGGAGAAATTACGAAACGTTTAATTCGTATGGCACAAGAGCAATTATCTGGTCAATATAAAATTCACTAAGAGCAAATGTATGTGTATGAACAAATGGGTAGGAAAGGAGTGTGAAAGTATGATTCACACTCCTGTTTTATTTTAGTGTTTATAGAGTATAAATAGGTTTTTACTGTTAATTAAATTTAGAAAGAGAAAATTTAGCTGTAAAATTCATTTTCTTCATGAATGAAGAATTCGCTCCTGCTTGGAATTGTACAGAAATATTACCATCTTTTGTTGCTTTAAATACGCGTCCATAAGGTGAATTAGCATTGTATGTACCAATTACTTGATTGTCTGCATCAAAGACTGTATAAGAAATTGGGAATCCTGAATTTGTTACAAAGACCGTAAGTTCTTCACCCTTTTTAAGGTTAAAAGATTCCTTTTGAGACACTTCATACGAACTCATAGAATAATATTTTGTAACCTCTTGAATTTCTAAATCCATAGTTGCTGCACTAGCTTTTGTTGCTTCTCCCCCTGGTAAATTCATACCTGAAAGTACTGCGATTCCTAATGCTCCTGCTAAAATGACTTTTTTCATAACTCTAGTTCCTCCTTTAATATTTTATGAAATTTGACAAGTGAATTTAAATATCACTTACTGAAACTATTATAGTTACAACGAGAATTATTATCAATATTGAATACTATGCAATTTTGCATACATGAGGTACATGTACCTGTCAATCAATCTAAAATTTTAAAGTGTTCCTAGAATGGAAATTTCATCTTTATTAAGTTGTACATAGGCATTTAATGGATTGCTTCCTTTTTGGAAGAATTTTCACCGTAACTTAATAACTATACGGTTTCCCTCATTTAAGAAAAGAAGGGCTCTGGTGCAAAAAACATTTGATAAAGACATAGAACCTACATGGACTGTTCAATGACAAATTATGATGCAATTCTAAACAATTTATCTGAAATAGGTGAGAATACCCCATGCCCATCAACTTAAGATTTTGAAGTACCCCAAAAACGAAATTTTTCTCGCCAAATTTATTTATGATAATTAAGTTCACTTTTTTGTTTTTGTTCACGAATAATAAAGTTGTTTAAAATAAAATGGATACTAAGAGACTTAGTGTCGTTTTTTTATATATCGTTTATAATGATTATATAGAATATTCGGTAATTTGATATTTAACACAAAGACAATAGTAATAATTAAAAAAAGGAGAGGTATTTATGGACATTGATTTATTAGTAAATCGGCCAGAGCATATAGAAGATGTTGCTAAAATGGTTTATAAAGAATTTGTTATACCAACTAGTAGTAAAAAAACATATGAAGAAGTTGTCGATTTTTTTAAGGAAACATACGCAGATATATTTCCAATCACTTTTATAGCGAATGTAGATGGTCAATGTGTAGGGACAGTATCAGTATTTGAAAACGATTGGAAAGAAAGACCTCAATATAAACCTTGGTTGGCATCTTTATATGTTGAGCCTTCATATCGAAGTCAAAAGATAGGGTTTTATTTAATCAAAGACTTGCTAAAACATATGAAAAAAATAGGTTATACGAAAGTATTTTTAAAGACAAAAAATGCTTCAGCTTACTATGAAAAAAGAGATTGGGAACGCATTGAAACAGTTCTAGATGAACAAGGTGAGAATGTCGATATTTTTAAATATACATTATTGAAATGATAGGAGTGATTATTACAGATTTTGCTCTCAAGTTAAACAACCTGGTTCTGGTGCAAAGATAAAATGAAAACCAGTAAAACGCATATATTCCTAACAGAATTGTATTTTATGCTACAAGTTCAAACAATTGATGGATGAATTCTTTCTGATTTTGGACAGACTGGTCCCGTAAATCAATCTGTTCTTTTTTAATCCTATGCATAGCTTCTACTCCAGAAAGAATGGATGTAGCTGTGTCAAAGCATTTGAACCCTAGCGTAGAACGGATTCGTTTCTTTATAAAGCGATGATCTTGTTCTACTATGTTATTCAAGTACTTTTGTTGTCTAAGTCGCATACCGTTAGGTATGCTTTTTTCTTTTTTCAACTGTTCAATTGCTATAGGATAGGCTGGATTCTTGTCGACTGTTATAACACGAGGCTTTGAAACATGAAAAGACCGCAAAGCTTTCTTGAAAAAGCGCCTTGCAGCCTTCTGATCTCTTGTTTTGCTTAGGAAAAAATCGATTGTGCTTTCTTTCGAATCAACAGCACGATACAAGTACATCTATTGACCTTTTACTTTGATATATGTTTCATCGACTCTCCAAGAGTCATTTGTTTGTTTGAGGTAACGTCGGATCCGTTTATCCAATTCAGGACCATACTGATGAACCCAACGCATAATCGTTGTATGAGAAATGGATAAACTCCGTTCCTCCATCATTTCCACTAAATCACGAAAACTAAGGTTGTACCGGTAGGTACCATCTTACCGTTAATAAGATAATATCAGGCTGATAGTGCTTCCATTTGAACAAATTTTTCTTTTCCATACCAATCACACACCTTTTTAGAGTAATAGTATCAGTATGTCCAAGTTTTATAGATTTTTTGCACCAGAACCGAAATACCATGTCTTTTGAAAACAACGAAAGATCAAATGGTAGTTTCTCAGGTTCGCGATTTGAATCAATAGGATATTTTCTAAATCGATTTACATGTGCTGTCATGTAGGGACTTAAATAACAAATCAATTTTTTAATGATTTAAAAACGGATATCAATCATTTTATTATGCGTGAAGGGGGCCATAATCCAGCATCAACTCCATCAGAAGAAGCTCTGGATGTCAGATAAGAAATTTCAAAAAAACTTTTTCACAGAATATTCGACATTTTTATTGGTTGTAATTATATAACAAAAAATGTAATATAATGTTATTCAATTTAGGGAATACAGAAAACGCCAAAAATGGCCCGAAAGAAAAATGTTCGTAACAGCTTTAGAAAAAGGGGAGGTAATGTATTAACATTCATTCTATTGCTTAAATAATTTAAATCATATATTGAAGGTGGAGAAAAAATGAAAACAAAAACGACTGAATTATTGCCTTTAACTCAAGCACAAAACAGAATATGGTATACAGAATTACTTTATCCGAACACAAATGCCTGTATTCTCTCAGGAACAGTAAAGATACAAAAACAGATAGATATAGATGTTTTGCAACAAGCATTTCAATCTGTTATTAAAGAAAATGACGCTTTTCGAATAAAATTAACTCTTGAGAATGGTGAAGCGAAGCAGTATGTTGAACCATATACATATAGAAAAATAAACTTCGTTGATTTTTCTGAAAATTCAACGCGAGATGACGTAGAAAATTGGTTAGATTCTCATGATAGAATCCCTATGAAATTGTATGATTCTGAATTATATGAAATCACGATGTTTAAAATTCATGATGAGGAATATGGTTATAATATTAAGATTCATCATATTATATGCGATGGAATTTCTTTAGCTCAGATTGGTGAAGATGTGAATCGAAATTATGCTGATATGATAAAAGGAACGTTTTTTGATACGTATAAAAAGCATTCGTATCTAGATTATATTCAAACGGAAGAAAAGTATGAGAAGTCAGCACGTTTTCAAAAAGATAGAGCGTTTTGGCTGGAGAAGTTTCAATCTCTTCCAGATTTCACTGAATTGAAACCTTATAATCCTTTATTAACGAGTACAGCTGCGGAAAGAAAAACCTTAGAAATAAGTGTGGATTTTTATCACAAAGTAAGAGCGTTTTGCAAAGAAAATAAAATTAGTATATTCACATTTTTCTTAGGTGCTTTATATATGTATATAAATAAAGTCACAAATGAAAAAGATCTTATTATTGGAACAAGTTATGCCAACCGGACCACAAGACAAGAAAAAGAAACAGTGGGAATGTTCACTAGTACGGTGGCTGTTAGAGTTTCTTTAGATCCTGAAGATAATATAATTTCATTTTTGCAACAAGTATCGAAGGAGCAAATAAAAATCCTTCGACACCAGAAATATCCGTATAATCAGCTGATTAAAGATGTTAGACAAATACATACTATGCAAGATCTTGGTCGACTCTTTGGTATTGCTATGGAATATCGTCCATTTAGAAGTATGGTAGATATGGATGATACTAAAATGGACATGAAAAGTACTTTCTGCGGAAATGAAGTGAATGACCTTCTTGTTCATGTAGTTGAAAGAATAGATGAGGGATATTTAGAGATATATGCTGATTATCGCACTTGTCTATTTGATGAAAAGTATATTGATGCACTATTCAGACATGTATTCGTAATTGCGGAACATATCATGAATCATCCTTTTGAAAAAATAGCTGAGGTGTCTCTAATTAGTGAATATGAAACGAAACAGTTATTGAATGAATTTAACAATACTTCTTCTGAATATCCACATGAAAAGACGATATATCAACTGTTCGAAGAACAGGTAGAACGTACACCTGATGCTATAGCGGTGGTATTTGAAGATCAACGTTTAACATACAGTGAGCTGAATAGTCGTAGTAATCAACTAGCGCATTTTTTACAAAAAAATAAGGTAGGACCAGAGACAAAAGTGGGCGTTTATTTAGAGCGTTCTATGGAAATGATTATTAGCATTTTAGGTATTCTTAAAGCGGGCGGAGCTTATGTACCCATTGATCCTGCATATCCACAAGACAGAATTGCATATATGTTAGAGGATTCAGAAGTTCCAATTTTAATTAGCCAAGGCAATAGCGTATCTAACCTTCCAAAGCATAATACGAAACTAGTTTTATTAGATAAGGATTGGACATTCATTACTCAGGAGAGTATGGAGAATACGATTAGTAATGTCACTCCAGAAAACCTAGCGTATATAATTTACACTTCGGGATCCACTGGTAAACCAAAAGGAACATTGGTAGAGCATGGTAATGTAGTACGACTCTTTTTGTCGACAGAGAAATGGTATAACTTTAGTAATCAAGATGTTTGGTCAATGTTCCATTCATTTGCATTTGACTTTTCTGTATGGGAGTTATGGGGAGCGTTGTTGTATGGAGGCCGTCTTGTAGTTGTGCCATATATGGTGAGTCGATCTCCTGAAGCATTTTATGAATTACTTTGTAAAGAAAAAATTACGGTACTTAATCAGACACCTTCTGCTTTCCGTCAACTTATGCAAGAGGACGAAAAGCAGAATAGTGGGGAGCTAAATCTTCGTTATGTTATCTTTGGTGGAGAAGCATTAGATTTGGCTAGTTTACAACCTTGGTATGAGCGCCATGGAGATCAATATCCATTGTTAGTAAATATGTATGGTATCACAGAAACAACAGTTCATGTTACTTATCGACCACTTTCATGGGAAGATGTTCGAAATCCGCAAGGAAGTATAATTGGAATTCCTATTCCTGACTTAAATGTATATGTTTTAGATCAAAATTTAAAACCAGTTCCAGTCGGTGTTGTAGGTGAGATGTATGTTGGTGGTTCTGGGGTCACACGAGGTTATTTAAATCGATTGGATTTAACTCAAGAACGATTCATTTCAAATCCGTATAGTTCTGATTCTAACTCAAGACTTTATAAAAGTGGTGATTTAGCACGTTATACGATGAATGGGGAGCTTGAATATTTAGGACGAATTGATCAACAAGTCAAAATTCGAGGATTCCGAATGGAAATAGGTGAAATTGAATCGGTTATTAGTGCTTTTCCAACCATTCGTGAAGTAGTCTTGACAGTACATGAAGATGAAAATCATGACAAGCGTTTAGTTGCTTATATCGTTCCTGTATTAAATCAAGAAATCTCTATAAATGAATTGCGTTCCTTTATGAAAGAAAAATTACCAGATTATATGGTACCTTCTGTATTTATTAAATTAGATACACTACCACTGACTACAAATGGAAAGGTTGATCGTAAAGCATTACCTGCACCTGATACAAGTAACTTTATGGTAGAGTCTGGTCAGGTTGCTCCTCGTAATACATTGGAGATGGAGTTAGCTGGAATATGGGAAGATCTTTTAAATATTAATTCGATTGGTGTGACTGATAATTTCTTTGATCTTGGCGGTCACTCCGTACTGGCTGTTAAGCTTATGTCATTAATTGAACGGAAATTTAATAAAAAATTACCAATATCGGTATTATTTGAAGGGCAAACAATCGAGCACTTAGCACAGCTTATTAGTGGGGACGACGATTTCATGCCAACGTCACCTTTAGTCGCTATTAATTCTAAGGGTTCACTTCCTCCAATTTATATCGTACATCCAGCTATGGGACAAGTTATGTGTTTCGCAGACTTAGCTCGTGAACTTGGTCCAGATCAACCTGTTTATGGATTACAGTCTGCAGGTCTATATGGAGAACGAGAGCCGTTTACTTGTTTAGAAGAAATGGCGGCATACTATGTTGAAGCAATTAAACAGAATCAACCAAAGGGACCGTATTTAATCAGTGGATATTGTGTCGGTGGAATTATTGCATATGAAATTGCATATCAACTTCAAAAACAAGGAGAGACAGTGGACGTATTAGCAATTATAGATATTTGTCCTCCAAGCGCAGCAAGTGATGGAGTAGACGATGCTTTTATAGTTTGCTTCTTCGGTGATACTCTATTAAAAAGTTTTGGTATCAAGATGGAGCAACTTTCAGTTGAGGAATTACGAAAAATGAATGATACGGAGCATGTGCAGTATTTAATGGACCTATGTAAGAGAGCGGATATTGTAAACGCTGATTTCACAACAGAACAAATGGAAAGTTGGCTTCGTACTTGGAAATCTACACTTTATGCAGTAAATGGTTATCAAGCAAAAATGGCACCACTTCCTATTACTTTCTTTGAAGCAATAGATGGGGAATACAATGGCATGGATTGGAGTCGTCATACATCAGAAAAGGTAGAAGTGGTTCAAGTAAATGGAGATCATTTTACAATGTTACGAAATCCACATGTAATTAGTTTGGCAGAGGGTTTACAGCAAACACTTAAAAAAGCTACTTCGAAGGTTACGAATTAAGGAAATTCTAATTTAGGAAAATAATATTATAAAGTGAAGTGACCTTTAGTATTCAAAAAGCACAACAAAGAAACCTGAGTTCTCTATTTATATGGACTCAGGTTTTTTCATTTCTTTTTTGAAATCTTTGGTGATGTAAATAGGGTAGAGAGAAGATCCATTTTGATCAAACTTTTTTCAAAATGGATTCTTTTTATTTATTTTAGGGAAAATTGTTTTGTTAGCTTGATAGCGATGTGGTGGTACCCAACATCCATCAACTTACGGTATATTTTTATACAAAATGTATGGTGACCCCATTTACAAGGATTTATTTACATTTTTTAATATAAATGGTAATATGTTCCGGTATTGTTTTTTGGAAAATAAATAATATTTAAAAAGGATGGGGATTCCATGAAAAAAATAAAAATGTTTTCTGCTTTAACAATTAGTCTATCTTTATTTATTCCTTCTTTTAGCCCTGTACAAGCAGCCTCGCCTTCGACAATCACTTATACACAGACGGGAGCGAATTATATGTATTCTAATGCACCGGAGACTGTATATGGTTCCAAGGTAGATCCATCTTATTTACATCGTTTTGAACCTGGAAAGTATTCTTACTATACATTACAGCGCTATGTAGAACCCAATAAAGAATATGTCGCTGAATTTTATAACCACAACAATGCAGGAATGGAATTACAGTGGGGATACGCTATCTACAATGGAAGTAGTTCAGCGCGTACTGTTACAATAAAAAACGATTCCTTTAAACAAGGGACACAAAAAGATGGAAATTCTATGAATGTAGCATCGCAAATGGAAATTGAATACGCTAACGACACAAAAACAGAAACAAAAACAATTCCAGCATGGTCTAGTATTTTTATAAAAGAACAAAAAATAGCAGGTGGGAACACAGTCACAGGTAAGCTGAAATTCGTGACAAATGGAAATCTTACTGTCCGTCAATTCGTTTTTAAGAAAAAAACGGATGAAACGTTCCCAACAGCAACAGAAGTTATGGATCTAACAAAAACACCACAAGTATATGTGTCCACAAGCGACCAAACAACTGCAAATTATCGAACAGATACAAGAAAAGCAACGATAGATTATAATACAACAAAGAGTTTTTATGTTGGGAGTAATTTAGAGAATGCTAAACAAAACGTTGGAATTAATGAATACGAAGATCCAATTGATCAGTTGTCCGGTGCACATTCTATTTTAGATGGAAACTATGGAATTGTTTATGAATTTACTTTTAAAAATGCAGCGGGTAAAAAGATAAGAATCACTCCTAATTATTATAAGGGGACTGCATCTACTTTCGTTTATTATGATGGAACTTGGAAGCAAGCACCAAAAATCAGCAGCGGCACGCATGAAATTACTGTCCCTACAAATGGTGTTATTAAATACATCTTGCCGGGCGGAACCAATGCATCGAAACTCTTTGAATTTATAAATTAAAGTAAAACCAGGGATTATAATTCCCTGGTTTTTTATACTTTACAATCCGGTATATATCTGCGCCATATGCGAAACGATATTGCTCTTCAACTTTTACCTTGTCAAATCGCTTTATTAATTGTTCTTTAGGCGTTTTTGCAACATCCTTCAAGGAAAATAGCCCCATGCCATGCAACGCCTCTTCAGTAGCAATTCCAATTCCCCATACTTTTTGTAGAGGCTTGATTTAGCATAACTTTTTCGAAACATCCTCGTATGACCACGTAGCAATCCTTGATTTTGAATGTTTACTTTCGACATCAAGAGCAACCTTTGAGAGAAATAAGTTAGGGGCTATTCCGATTGATGTGGTTATGCCAGTTGTATCATATATTTCTCTTTGAATCCTTTTAGCAATTACAATTGGATCACGTTCGAAAAGGTGGGCTGTTTGTTGCATGTCTAGTAAGCATTCGTCGATTCAGTTGTCAATATTTTTTCTTATTTAATACACTATTTAAATTCTTAGTAATAGGGCGCTATCCCATCTCTTTCGTGCTATCTCTTTTATTTGTTCTCTACTGATTCCGTTCCACAACTCTCGTTTTTTTAGTTCTACCTCTAACTTGGCTCTAGGGCAACCTAGTTTGCGACCAATAGCTGTGTAGCTCATTCCTTGCTCATGTAAGATGACTGCTTGTTTGCACAGTGTATCCCATCGTTCCTTTCCTTTCTCAGTTCTTTGCATTCTGGGGTACCGCCACATCACCATCAAGCTAAGAAAAGCGAATACCTCAAAACGAAAAAAACGACCTAAATTCTCATAAATAACTGTTGTAGTGATATAAAATTTTCGTTTTAGGGATACTTCAAAATATTAGCTTGATGGACATGGGGACGAGCCCCTAAAATACAATTCCGCTAGAAATTTTTGCGCTATATTCTCTTTTATTTATGATAGTTGATTAACAACACTTTCTAAAAATTTGTCTACCTTTTCTTTTGATGTATCCGGTGTATGATAACCAATCGTAAATGTAAGTCTTCCATTATAAAAGCTTGCACCCATTGAAAAGAATGGCGCATACATAATGGGTGATGTCATATACCCGTCCTCAGCTTGAACTTCGCCAAACTGAATAGGTTCATCAGCGATCACCCCGAAATTTGTCAGTAATGGCAACGCCATCCCCATCTGTAAAGCCTGTTCGTATTGCTGATTATACATTTCCTTCACCACAGATAGCTTCATACCTGCCAGTAGCTCCATTCCTGCTGCTGAAGAAAGACCTGGATTTTGAGACTTTATTTTATCCATTGATTGTTTAATTCGAACGAGAGTCTGATTAAATGATTCATCATCCTCCATTTTAATCACTGGCATTTCCATGCCGGATAAGTTGCAAATAGCACCAGTTGTATAATTAGGCAGATATCGACGTAAATCAATTGTTAAACCGATCATTTTTTCTGCAGTGCGAGGTTCTGCATACACAGTGAAATGTGATAAAGCTCGGAAGTATGCAGTCATGATTACATCATTCAAGGTAGCCTGTTGTGCTTTTGTCCATTGGGTTAGACGTAGAGATTGCTCATGGCTCAACCGCCGCACGGACATTTGAGGGAATTTATTTTTGTTGGGTTGAGATGGAAAAGACCATAACGATGCCTGTTGTTCTTGGTTAGGACGATACGCGCTTTTTATGTCCGATATTCCAGCATATTTGAATACATGTGATTGATCTCGAAAACTCTCATTTCCCTCACCAAATTCCTTTATAATTTGATTCTTAGATTGTCCCAAGGAAAGTTGAGTATAAATTGCTCCAAGCAAATTAATATATTCCTTGACCCCTGCACCATCTGAACATAGATGAGATAATTTCACAACTAACATATCTGTTGTAGTGCCTCGTAATAATTTTGTTTGAACCATAGGCCCCTGAATACGATCACCAGGTTCTTTAATAAAATCTATTGCCATTATTTCAAGTTCTTGATTATTTCCTTCTGCAAAAAGGCAAATAGGTGAGTTAGTGGCAGATGAATGTTCCTCCCAGTAAGGAATATCATTTTCTACAAACCGGCTGTTCAAAACCGGCTGCAATTGTAACGTTATCCTTACTGATTGTTCAAGTATTTTCTTTGATATACCTACAGGAAAATAAAGAACTGCGTTAATTTGTTGATCTGCAGAATAAAGACCTAATAAATGATTCATTCGATCTTGAGGTGTTACTGAAAACTTTCTTTGTTCCATAATTTTGTCCCCCTTTTAAGACTTTTTTTGGTATAACCTTATTCTTCATATGGTTGTAACTTTTCTAGTCACTTTTCTTCAAGAGTAAATAATTCTTATTTTTTTGATTTTTTTACGAAAGTATCTTTTCCGTACTGGTTCCATTCTTTTTGCGGCTCTTTGTAGGTGATATACCCATTATTTTATTGTTATTACTACTTCCTATCTCTTTCTAGAAAATCAAACGAAAGTCAATTTAGTTTATATATATACAAACATTTTACAATAATGTTTGGTAATTATCAATAAAACAAATAAATCATTTTTATGTCTGTTAATAAAAAACAATAATATAATACGTTCAGGTGTTACTTCATAATAAAAGGTTGATGGGCATGGAGGACCACCAACCTTTTATCATATTGCTTTAGTTGTTTGTATTCATTATTACATTGTTTACAAATAACTCCTGTTTGCACTTGTATCACCTCATCATTTTCAACAATTAATCTTTTACAAAAAAATGATGTATCAGGTTTTTGTACAAATGGAGGAAAAGTAGGCGTATATGGCGCTAATGTACGAAAAACAGCATCTGCTAGCGCTAAGGTTGTAGGTTTCATTAATAAAGATACTAATGTAACTGGTACTTGGGTTAATGGAGAATATGTCCAAGGACATTATGATAATTCATCTAAATGGTTATATATATCTTCATTAGGTGGTTATATATCTAAAACAACTTTAATTAATACTTGTGGTGCATAAAAAATAAATTGGTAATTAATTGAGTTCTTTTATCTTTTATTATTATTTATAGGGGGCACATCACATCGCTATCAAGCTAAAAAAATGTATCTATTAAACGAAAAAAACGCTATTCTTTTTGTAGAAATATACAGAAAGGGTGGCGTTTTTGGTATGGATTTATTGACTTCTGATGAACTAGAATTATTTTCTAAAGAGTTGCAACGATACATGTCGCCTGACGCTTTAGAGTAATTAGCTAGAAATGTAGGATTTGTTAAACGAAAAAGTAAATATCGCACACAAGATTTAGTGGCCCTATGTATTTGGTTTAGCCAAAACATAGCTCATACTTTATTGACACAATTATGTAGTCGATTAGAAGCTAACACAGGCGTTTCTATGAGTCCAGAAGGACTCAATCAACGTTTTAATTCTCAGGCTGTTCAGTTTTTACAACAACTCCTAGCATATTTACTTCACCAACAATTTTGTTCTTCTAGCAAGATTCCAACTTTGTATACAAACTATTTTCGGCGTATTCGTGTATTGGATTCTACACATTTTCAGGTTCCAGATAAATTTACTTCTACATACCAGGGCTCAGGTGGTAGTGGTCAAAATGCTGGTGTGAAAATTCAACTAGAGTATGATTTACTAAGTGGTCAATTCCTACATGTTCATGTAGGATCAGGGAAGCACAATGATAAAATGTATGCTTCTACTTGTTTAACATCCCTTCAACCGAAAGATGTATGTATACGTGATTTAGGATATTTCGACTTAAAAGATTTACATACTATAAGCGAGTGTGGTGCTTATTTTATTTCACGATTAAAGCTCAATACACGTATATATCAGAAGAATAAAGAACCTGAATACTTTCAAAATGGAACCATAAAAAGGCACTCTGAGTACATCCAATTAGATATGGAACAATTTATTGACCGATTACAGTCAGGTGAAACATATGAAATTCCTGAAATCTATATTGAAATGTATCAAAAGCTTCCTGCAAGACTTATTCTGTATAAATTAACTGAAACGCAAATGAAGCGTAGACAAAAGGATTTAGCATCTAAAGAACATAAGAAGCAAATTACCTATAAAGAACGCAGTAAGCGGCTTAGTGCAATTAACTTCTACGTTACAAATATTCCTTTGGAATATCTGCCAAAGGAGCAAGTATACGATTTTTACTCCTTACGATGGAAAATTGAACTTATCTTTAAAACATGGAAATCATTTTTTCGTATTCATCAATGTAATTCTGTAAAATTAGAACGACTAGAATGTCACTTATACGGATAATTAATAAGTATCCTTCTTTGTTCCTCCACCATGTTTCAAATGCGCTAACTACTCCTTATCAAGAAGAAACGAGAATTAAGCGAATATAAAGCAACTTATATCATAAAAGATTATTTTTCACTTATTTATCAATCTTTGCAAAAAGACACCCAAGAATTAACAAAGATATTGTTTCGTCTGTTCAATCTTTTACAGAAAAACGGACGAAAATCCCATAGGTATGAGAAAAAAACAGTTTTTGATATCTTAGGCGTCGTATACAACTTTTCTATGTCTCACAATCATGTAGCGTAATCCAAAAAATTGAAACCCATTAGGGTTTATTTGGTATGCAAACCTTTAAAAAACTTACATTGGATCTTTAGAAAAAAGAAAAAATCTCACGTGAAATTAAACTTATATAATCTTAGCTTGATGGCTATGGGCTGTACCCCAAAAAGATACGTTGTTAGATTTAACAATTTCGAAACAGCTATCGATTGCCTTTGGGGTTGGAACAACTGTGGCCGGCGCAGATACCATCCGCGATACGAGCCTTCCCCTGATTCATTTGGGGCGTCTGCGTACACAGCATGGAACCAATACATTTTTCTAAATGATTTGTATAAAAAGTGCACCATCCTATCTTAATGGCGCACTTTTTTATTTTATTTAATCCGAGAAGGTGTAATATATTCTAGCCATAGAATGCCATCATACTGTTGATTTGGAATCATAATTTCATCCCTATATCCCCAATGTTGTGCAATTATTGGCGTATACATCCAAGATGTTTCAGGACGATTTTTCTCACCTTTTAAATTTACAAATACTTGTGGATGTTGCGCAGCTTTCAAAATTTCTTCGATACTATTGGATTCATGTTTCTCCTTTACATATTCGATTGTTTTATTGTCCTCAGAGTTTAGGCTACTTCCGCTATACGCAAATAAACCAATGGTATACATCTGATCCTTTATATGCTTTGGCAGGTAATCTATCATATTTGGTCCTACGAATTCAAATTCATTTGTGAAATCCTTAATCATTTTAGAATTCTGTTTTCGAATATGATAATTATGACCCCATACCATTATTTTTTTACCTGTATATTGTATTTCACTAAGCCATGCTAAGTTTTGAGCCATCTTTTGGTCACGTGAATATAATGAGTAATTATTGTAAATAGTGTAGTCAAATGGAATGCTATACTTCTCTTTCATTTGATTTGACATATATGTTTTAAGCGAATCAATACGAGTACTAATTGTCTTTTCTAAAAGATTTACATCATATAATGATTTAGGTGCCACTTGTCGTAATTCATCCTTATGTTGTTGGATAAATTCTTTTATCCTTTCATATTTTCCTATAAGGGGTGTCTGCATTGCTTGAAACTCTTTATAGGAAGACACAGAACGATATTTAAAGATATCACCTTCCGCTTCTGTAAGTAAATTAGCTACTTTAGGATTCAACTTCTCAATCCATTCGGAAGCAAAGGTTGCAAATGGAAAATTTTCAATTTTATACGGGATTTGTATGTCAAATCCGGTTAACATAAGGGGTGTCCCTTTTTTCTTTTGTTCCTTTATGTATTGAAATAATTCTTCCACGTCTTCTGTAGACCATACAGAAGAAATAGATTTCTTCATCGCTTGTTCAGCTGTTAATTTATCTAACTCTTGATACCCTGTATTTGCCTCCGCAAACCCTGATTCAAATGCAATTACATCATAATCCATTTCTTCATGTAAATACTTAATTATACGAATCTTTGATTGGTTTATTTCTGTTGAACCATGTGTTGATTCACCAAGGAGAACGATACGTTTGTCTTGTACCGTTTCTTTCAAGAATGATAAATCCTCATACGTATAAGCAGTTGGTTCTTTTAATTTTTTTGCATGCTCCTCAACCCATTCTTGCCATTTTGGCTGATCCACTGGTTTTTCTTCAGCTGATACTGCTGTTGTAAATGTCGTTAGTGCAAGAATAGATGCTGTAATTCCTACTTTCCACTTTGATAACACACATACCCCTCCTGTATTTGCTAGATTCCCCACCCATTTATGAAAAGAATTTTCTATAACCAATGTATGGGCTTATGTAATTCATTTCCTTACATTTATATTAATAAATAGATATGGTGTAAACAAGAGAAAAGACATAAAATTCATTTTAATTAGAAAAGATAAAATAATTATCTGAGGCTGTACCCATTCACTCAAATTGGAGAACAATTCATTTCTTAAGTTGATGGCGATGTATGGTGAGGCCTATATGCAATAAAAAAGCACTCGTTATGGGTGCTTTTTTTATTTTTTATATAGAAATTACACATTAAACATATATTTATGCGGGATTTTTATTACACTGATAAGAATAACAAAATGAAGATGAAACCATATAAAAACAAAAGGAATCCTAAGATGAGTAGTATTGCACGAAAGTTGAACATAGTAGACCTCCTTGGAGTATATAAATAATTTTAATATATTGTTGGTCTATTTAGAAGAGTAACCATAAATTTGGGGAATTATGAATGATGAAACCAATAGCAATTCTCGCAGGTGCTGCCGTTATCGGTGTGGCGTCTTGTTTGGTGTTAAGGGTTGATAAGGGATAACAAAACAAATGAGTGTGAATTTGAAATAAAGTAGTATCGTTTTAAAGAAATTTATACTGTTTTCAAAAAAATCGGACCTCTTTATACCTTTTCGATTAAAGAATTCTAAGTGAGTTTTAATCAAACTTTTTTATAAAAAAAAATTCATCCAAAAAGGGGTAGCACGCTATGCCCATCAACTTAAGAATTCGGAATTATCCCAAAACGAAAATCACACATTACCTATTTCTATCATTGCAATTATTAATTGGAATCCTTCACCTGAAATGAATCGCATTTTAATTATGTGGACACTAGTTTTAAGCTTTATCGTTGGAGCAATCAGTTCAATATATCATCAAATAAAAAGCTAAGCATTTTCATACATAAAACAAAAAAGAGTCCTATTAATTTAGGACTCTTTTTTTACTTTTCTTGAATGTAAACTTTTGAATATTGGGGGGCAGTTCATTCCAGATTGGCCCCTCATACCCAGAATTGTTTCCATATTCCTACAAGAAACGGGTGAAATTTCTAAAAAAATGAATAATTCGAAAATTTAATTTATGCAATTTTGCATAAATGACTACAAGAAAATGTTTTTTTGTATACTCCCTAATAAGATGCATCTTTATTATACGTAGTATTAAGAGTAAGAGGAGAGATAGAAATGAAGAAATCCGTCGTTACATTACTAGCAACCGGAATGGTTTTAGGGGCTCCATTTTCAAATGCCTTTGCAGAAGAACAAGTATCGCAGCAAGAAGCTTTGGACAAAATGGAAGTCGTTCAAAAACAGTGGAATGATGAACAGGGAAATCCATCCTTCCTTTCAGGGGAATTATCTGATAAAAAAGTAGATTCAGAAAAAGCAGTAAAGGCGTTCCTTGAAGAAAATAAAGAATTATTTAAAATCAACCCACAAACTGACTTAACACTGAAAGAAGTAAAGTCAGATGATTTAGGAATGAAACATTATGTGTACATTCAATCTATTAATAAAGTTCCAGTTGATGGTGCACGTTTCATTGTTCATACAAATCGTGATGGCAAAGTAACAACAGTAAACGGAGACGTACATCTCGCTGCCGCTGACCGTTTGAAAGAAAATACAAAGGCAAAGATTTCAAATGAAACTGCTCTTTCAAATGCATGGAAACATATTAATCTAGCAAAAAAAGATACATTTGTAGAAACAAATGGGACTCCGTTGGAACAAATAAAAGAAAAAGCAAAATCTACAAATGAAAAAGAAGATTTAGTTATTTATGAAAAAGACGGGAATTATTACTTAACTTATAAAGTACAATTACAATTCATTAAACCTTATGGAGCAAACTGGAAAATCTATGTAAACGCAGAAGATGGAACAATTGTAGATTCATATAATGCAGTTACAGATGCAGACACTCCGCAAAAAGGCTACGGAAACGGCGTATTGGGGGATCGAAAAAACCTGAATACAACTTATAGCAGTCAATATGGAAAATACTATTTAAAAGACACAACAAAGCCGATGAATGGTGGCGTTATTGAGACAACTACAACTAATCATGGCACTGATTACGAGAATATAAAGAATTCCTATCTATACGATCAAGATAATGCTTGGGTAGATAAGAACCAAGCTCCTGCAGTTGATGCTCATTTTAATGCAGGAAAAGTATATGATTATTATAAAAATGTTCATAACCGTAACAGTTTTGATGGAAAAGGTGCAACGATTCGTTCTGGAATCAATTTCGGAACCAACTACAATAATGCATTCTGGAATGGACAACAAATGATTTATGGTGATGGAGATGGTGTTGAATTCGCACCGCTGTCAGGTTCTCTTGATGTTGTTGCACACGAACTAACACATGCGGTAACTGAAAAGTCAGCTGAGCTTGAATACCTAAATCAATCCGGGGCACTAAATGAATCTTTTTCTGATGTATTTGGATATTTCGTTGATCCAGCCAACTGGGATTTAGGAGAAGCTGTATATACGCCTGGAGTTGAAGGAGATGCACTTCGCAGCTTATCAAATCCTGAAAAGTATGGCCAACCTACTCATATGAATGATTATCAATATTTACCACCTACAGAAGAAGGAGACAATGGCGGCGTACATATCAATAGCGGTATTCCAAATAAAGCTGCTTATTTAACAATCAATGCTATTGGTAAAGAAAAAGCAGAAAAAATCTATTACCGTGCTTTAACAACGTACCTTACACCAACAAGTGATTTCAGCAAGGCACGTGCTGCTTTATTACAATCTACTGCTGATTACTACGGTGTTAACAGTACGACATATCAAGCTGTGCAAAAAGCTTGGAATGACGTAGGAGTAAAATAATAGTTTCATTGATAGGAAAATGTAAAAGGACACACTTGCTAGGAGCATCTGGCGGGGGTGTCCTTTTGGGTTCTGGTGCAAAAACTCTAAAGCTCTTGCAAGTAATTTCCTAAACTTGGACATACTGATAGTATGACTCTAAAACAGGTGTGTGATCGGTATGGAAAAGGAAAATTTGTTCAAATAGAGCATTATCAGCCGGAACTAATTTTATTAACAGTAAGGTGGTACCTACGGTCCAATTTGAGCTTCCGTAACCTGGTGGAAATGATGGAGGAAAGAGGCTTATCCATAGCTCACACAACGATTATGCGCTGGGTTCATCAAGATGGACCTCAATTAGAAGAGAAAATACGGCATCATCTTAAATCAACAAACGATTCATGGAGAGTCGATGAAACCTATATTAAAGTGAAAGGGCAATGGATGTATTTATATCGTGCCGTTGATTCAGAAGGGAATACCATTGATTTTTATCTAAGTAAATCAAGGGATAAACAAGCAGCCAAGCGCTTTTTCAAGAAAGCCTTGGCTTTTTCGTACAAGAGCAAGTTTTGATTAATCTTTTTTCAAAACACGCTCTTTCTTTTTGTTCTTTTATCAAGGTCATTTGCATTGATTTGAACAAACTTTATTCTAAAACAACATTGATAGCGATGTGGCGGCACCCGAAAAAGAAGTTCATTTTTTCTGAAAAATGTATATAGATGTGAGATTAATAATAAATATCCAAAAAATATTTTTATATTTCCTTAATTTATTCCTTTTCATCCAAATTAATCATTTATTACAACAGCTTTCACGTCTAAAATAAGATGTTTCAACAAAGGAAAATATAAGTATCTTTATAATGAGTTCCCAATATAATCAATGTGTTAATCAAAGGAACTCTGTGTTATTTTTGCTTTTCTACTAACTAATACAGCTTCAAACAATGGACACAATTGCTACATGCCAAGTGTAATTTATTATCCATTCAAAATTCTGTTTATTCAATCTTTCTAAAAATAAAAAAATATTAAACTCTTAAATATACAAGTTATAATGAGGATGTCGAGAGATAATCTATTACCTCCGGAGAAAATATCAACACCTTCTAAACTTGGACATACTGATACGATTACTCTAAGAAAGGTGTGTGATCAGAAGGAAAATTTATTCAAAATGCTTTAGTAGCAGCGGACATCACATTAGCTGGCGTAAACAATATCATCAATGCTGACGAAGTTATTGAAGCGATGTATAGGGTTGGAAGATAGATGCCTCGCGAATTAAGAGAGACAGGTTTAGGGGAATTGCGACCATACCTACAGGGATTACCATTAACAGTGAAATTTTTGGAGAGAAACAATCAAAGTAATAAACAGTTATTGGAAATATTATGAAATAGTTAACAATTCTATTCTCTATTGTTCTCCTAAGAGAGCCATTATCACTAAAATATACTACTATACAATTAAAATGTTTTGTGAACGCTAACAAATCCATTAGGTTGATGACTAGCAAATTTTTCAATTTTGATTAGCTTAGATGAAGGACACACGATGTGGGACAACTTGTAAGCAATTCATTTTTTCAGAAAGGCTAATATTCTTTAGCCTTAAAAAGAGACGTAAGAATAGGATACAAGGGGGAATTATTATATGAATGGGAATACTGCAAAAAAAATAGAATTTCAAGCTGAAAATACCGCAGTAAAAAATGAGAAATATCCAGATCCTAAAAAGTGGCATAAACAAGATACTACCTGGGCATTGAGCCTTTTTGGTACGGCAATTGGAGCAGGAGTACTCTTTTTACCTATTAATGCAGGTTCAGGTGGTTTATTATCATTACTGTTAATTACCATACTTGCATTTCCTGTTATGTATTACTCACATAGGGCACTTGCTAAAATGATATACGCTTCTAATTCTGCTGATGAGGGGATTACAGGTACAATAAGAGAGTATTTCGGAAATAAGGCAAGTATCATTTTTAACATAGTATATTTCGTCTCAATTTATACGATCGTGCTGATGTATTCGGTTGCACTTACAAATACTGCAAGTAGTTTTATCGTGCATCAATTGCACATGAAAGAGCCTCCAAGGGCCATTTTATCACTTGTATTAGTACTCGGTCTTATCGCTATACTAAATTTTGGTCAAGATATCACTGTAAAGATAATGAGTATGCTAGTATATCCTTTCATAGCTTCTCTACTTTTTATCGCAATATCTTTAATTCCACAGTGGAATACGTCAATGCTTAGTTTTTCAAGTGTTTCTACTGCTTCAACAGGAACAGGATATTTTGGAACGATATGGATGATACTACCAATCATAGTATTCTCGTTTAATCATTCTCCTATGATTTCGTCATTCGTTATGAAACAGAGAGCTACGTATGGAATAGAAGCTACTGATGCCAAGTGTGCTCAAATACAAAAAGTTTGTTATATCATGACATTCGCTGTTGTTATGTTCTTTGTTTGGAGCAGTACCTTAAGTTTGACTCCAAATGATCTAAAGATGGCAAAAGAACAGAACTTGTCAATCCTATCATATCTTGCTAATGAGCTTAATTCGCCTGTAATCACTATTGCAGCTCCTATCATTGCTTTTGTGGCTATTACAAAGTCTTTCCTTGGCCATTATATAGGAGCATATGAGGTAATGCGTGACATGATTATCAAGTTCGGTAAAACACGTGGAAAAGATATAGAAGAAAAAACAGTTAAGACAATGATCCTTACTTTTGTCGTATTAACATGCTGGTATGTTGCTTATACAAATCCAAGTATTCTTGGGCTCATTGATGCCCTTAGCGGTCCGTTAGTTGCTGCTATCTTATGTCTATTACCAATGTATGCGATTCGTAAAGTACCAGTACTAGCTAAATACAAAGGGAAAATGAGCAATGTATTTGTCATTGTTGTAGGTGTACTTACTGTCCTAGCAAGTATTAAGTCATTATTCTAATTCACTATTGTTGGTTTTGGTACAAAAATAGTGGAATATGAAAAAAGAACGAAAGATTCCTAGTAGAATTAAATTTTATGTTGTTAAACCAAAGAGATTATAGATAAGATATATTTGTTTTTGGACAGACTCTCACCTTGGAGAGTTTGTCCTTTTTTTATCATATGCATAACTTCTATTCCGACAATCACTTTTTTGCTGTTTGTAATGATTTTAATCCAAGCATATTGGGGTGCTGCCCCATCGCTATCAAGCTAACAAAATAAAATACCCCATGCTCATCAACTCAAGAGATTTTAATACCCTCAAATACCAAAAAACGTTATCCTTTCTAAACAAGATAAATTAGAAAGGATGGCGTTTTCTTATGAATTCCTCGATTCAAGATGAACTACTACTATTTGCAGAAGAATTACAACGATATGTTACACCTGTATTCTTAGAGGAACTTGCAAGAGAAATCGGATTTATAAAATGAAAACATAAGTTTTCTGCCACAAATCACATTAAGATACATCGGAATTAATAAGGAAGAAAAAGATAATATACTTGATACATTTCGCATCTAATTTAGATGCTTTTGTTAAGTGACAAAAAAGTTATTGAATTTACAATAAAGTCTTTTAAAAAATAATAAAGTTGTTAAAAAATGCGAGTCATCCTATTCAACAATCGGGCTAGGTTGTTGAGTAATTAAAATTACAAATTGTTAATGAAAAATTTAATTATTTTATATAAATCAACTGACACTCCTTGTCAGGATTGGTCTGTATAATAGATAATGTAGTAATTTCAAACAAATTAAATGGGTTTCTCCGTTTATAGTTTTGTTTAATGGCATTAACATTCACTTTAATCAAATAGAATTATTTCATTGGGAGCTTGTATAAAGCCAAGAAACTGGTTGCGATTGCTCATATTGCGGTCAAGATCCTTATAAGGAGTGAGACAAAATGGTGAATACGGAAAAAGGTACAAAATCATTCTTCACACACAGGAAGGTTATTGTTAAAGAGATACCTATCCATGTAGTCGAAGCAGGTTCAAAGTCAAAGTCAACAATCTTTTTTATTCATGGGTGGCCGGCATGTTGGCTAGAATTTGAAATAGTTATGACAGTCCTAGCTGAGGACTATCATGTAATAGCCATCGACTTGCCCGGTATTGGAGACTCGGAAATCCCGCTACAGTCATACAGCAAACGGAATATAGCAAGATATGTTCGAGGCGTTATGGATGCTATGAATTTAACCGATGTCACCTTAGCCGGATGTGATGTTGGTGGACAAATAACTTATGCCTATTTGAAGAGCTTTCCAAATAGGGTTGCACGCGCGGTCATTATGAATGTCGTCATCCCAGGAGTTGATCCTTGGGATATGGTGAAAAGCAATCCTTACATCTGGCATTTTGCTTTTCATTCTATACCTGAAATACCTGAACAACTTGTTGCTGGTAATGAATCTCTATATTTTTCCTACTTTTATGATGTCCTTGCAGGAAAAGGTAAGAAGATGAGTGGTGCTCTTAGAAAATCATATACCAATGCTTACACCCGTCCAGAAGCTCTGAAAGCAGGATTTGATTTTTATAGATATTTTGATCAGGATCAAAAAGATAATCTCGCGTCGAAAGATGAAATCGTTTTGATTCCGATTCTCTACCTGCGCGGAGAAGATGAACACATAGATATTGAAACATATATGAAAGGATTTAGAGAAAACGGTTTACAAAATATCAAAGCAAGGATAATCGAAAACTGCGGGCATTTTTCTGCCGAAGAACAGCCTATAAAAGTTGCATCCGCTATAAAGGAATTTGTAAGAGGTAACTAGACTAGGTTCTCATGATCATTTTTATCTTGAATCTTTGAGAAAGGAATGTCTACATATGTCTAAAATGGTTAATATGCTTTCTATATTATGGCTCCTCAAAACGAGAAAACAAATGACTGCTAAGGAGTTAGCAGAGGAATTAGAAATCAGTATCCGTACGGTGTACCGCTATATTGATGCTCTATGTGCAAGTGGAGTACCAATCATTTCAGATGCAGGACATAATGGTGGGTACAGTTTACTGAATGAGTTTACAAAGGCACCTTTGTTTTTTAACCTGGATGAGCAGAAAGCGCTTGTTCATGCTGCAAAATTTGCAATAGATGCAGGGTATCCCTTTAGTGAAGCCCTAGATGAAGCAATTTCTAAATTGAAAATGTATACAAACGAGGAACAATTGAATCATATCAATCGTCATTTAAGAGGGTTTGAAGTCATCCATCCTACTGTCGAACCGTCTTTGAAATCTATTCTTCAAGATTTAGAAATTTCTGTTGCCGAAAGTTATAGGTTATTTATTATGTATCGTAAGGATGGGGAAATCGAACCACAATCACGCCATATTGATCCTTATGGCCTTGTTTATTGGAAAGGTAAGTGGTACACAGTGGCTTATTGCCATCTGCGTAAAGAAATTCGAAGTTTTCGAATTGATCGTATTCAATCATTATCCAGAACAGATGAAAAATTTGACCGCCCCTTGGGATTTTCAGCACGTTCTTTCTTTCTAAAAGACCTTTTACCTGATTCAAATCAACTTGAAAAACTCATTTCTGTCCGTATCAGAGGCAAGACACATGCGCTTGATGATTTATGTCAGCATTGGTTATTTAGTCATGCTTTAATAGAACGAAAAAACAATCAAGCTCTTTTTAAGGTTGATAAAGAGTCTATTCATACCTTAGTACCTTACTTTCTTCTTCCTTATGGTAAATCTATTACCATTATGGAGCCAACTTTATTACAAGAAAGATTGGCAACTATCAGCTTTGAATTATTCAATCATTATAAAAAACTTCACTGACCGTAATTGTCAGTGAAGTTTTTTTATAATGTACATGTACAGAATTAAATTTTTAGGAGGCATAAAAATTATGAAGGATTTGAAGTACCAATTTTATATTGCAGGCACACCAGAGGAAGTTTGGAAAGCATTGATCTCTCCTGAGGGTACAAAACAAATTTATTATGGGTCCGTCATTAGATCTACATTTCAAGTGGGCCATCTCTTGGAGTATATCGGTCCTGGAGTAGATGGAGATGAAACGGTGCATGTATACGGAAACGTATTGGAATATGAACCGAATCAGTTTCTTCGATTTACTCACTATCCTGGAAAGTCATATATGAAAGATGATCATGCATTTGAGTCAAGAATTTCTTATAGTCTAGAGCCTATTGGCTCATGTACGAAATTGACACTCATTCATGACCAGTGGAAAGAAGGTGATCCCTATTATGAGAACAGCAATAAGGCCTGGTGGATGATTTTAAATAATACAAAGACTTTAGTAGAAACAGGAAGTACGCTAGACTTTGGTGAAGGTTCATAGGTCCGTCACAAATGATTTAACAGAAAAGGAGTAGTAGAGCACAACTCCTTAACAAATTTGTATTTTAAGATATCTCACTGATTGGGAAGTAAATAACTTAAATGTGACCTGGCATTTTTCTATATAACTGATCTCTTTGAGAGAAAATATATATTTGTTCAACAATCGGGCGCTATCGCTAAATAGAACTTAGATTTTTAAATGACTTTATTGTTATATTTTTTAGTGTAGTGAAGTATCTTACATCAAAAATTAAACAACTAAATTTTGAACCCCGTCCTAAATTTAGAACGGGGTTATGCTTGTTTGACTAACATTAATCGTGTACGGTTTAATATTTTGATTTTTTAGCTGAGTATTAATCTCTTCTTTTAACTTATTTTCATTTCCAGCCATTTCTAGGTCTACTATTTTTGTTTTATCATCTACAGTGGCACCACGAAGCCCCTTTTTACCCACCATATTCTGAACAGTATCCATAACTTTTGATCCTTCACTTTTTGCTTCCTCTTTATTGTTCTGACAGGAACATAATAAAGCGAGTGAAAATAGAAGTACAAATAACTCTTTTCCTTTTTTTATCTTAATCACCTCTCTCATAATTTTTTATTTAATAATCTTCGATATATTGCTTCTAACTCTTGTAACATTCTCCAAAACAAATGAATAATCTTCATCTCAACATTCAGGTTCAACCGAGATACATGTAATTTGGAGTCATACTCTGTATTTTTGGGGGGTATAAACTGCTTAAGTTGATGGATGTGGGGTCACCATATCATTTTGAGAAAATTGTACGCTAAGGAATTTATAAAGGTCATAGAGAATTAATAAACGTTTATTAATGTTTTTTAACATATTTATAAACGTGATAAACCTTGATTTCATAGGGATATAAGTCTTGTCCTTAAAGGTATACCTTTACAAACGAGAATATTGATAGAAAGGACCGTAAATAATTTTAGAATAAATTTACTTAAGAAATTAAATTATATAAATGTTTTACATATAGGGAATTGTGGTAAATTCAATTGATGATATTTAAATGTCTTTATTGAAAAATATTAGATAAATGAGCAAATCAAATTAGATGAACATAAATTATCACCGAAAGTTAGTATTAATTAAAAAAAGCTTGAGCTTCACATTATGTGAAGCTTTACATTATTGTAAGAAAGAACAGGAGGTTTAGAAATGCAAAAAATAGCGAATTTATGTTTGATGGCTGTACTATCCACATCAATTATCAGTGGTTGTGGTCAAGGTAAGGATATTGAGAAAGTTCAGGGAAAAGATATTAAGAAAGTAGAGGCACAAAAAAAAGTAGGAAAATATACAATGCCGGATGAAAAAAGCAAACATGAAGGGACATGGCTACAATGGCCACATGAATACACATACGGACAAGATTATCAGAAAGAAGTAGAACCGATTTGGATCCAAATGACAAATGCTTTAAGCGAAGGCGAAAAAGTTCACATTGTTGCATATGATCAAGAAGAAAAAGAAAGAATTACTAAACTTTTAACTAATCAAGGGGTGAATATGGAAAAAATAGATTTCTTTCTCTCACCTACTGACGATGTATGGGCTAGAGATAGTGGACCAATTTTTGTTTATGACAATGATAAAAATCTAAAGATATTAGATCCAGGATTTAACGGATGGGGAAAGAAAACGCCTTTTGCGAAGGATGCTCTTCTTCGTGAGAATCTTAGCAAACAGTTAGGGATTGGAAGAATTGATTGGCATAAATTTGTCCTTGAAGGCGGAGCAATTGAATTAGATGGTAATGGAACTGCTTTGTTAACTAGAAGTGCTGTGACGAATAAAAACAGGAATCCTAATTTGTCAGAAAAGAAAATTGAAAAATATATTAGTGATCTTGGAGTAACAAATTTTATTTGGTTAGATGGAGTACCTAACTTAGAGATTACTGACTTTCATATTGATGGATTTGCCAAATTCCACGATAAATCTACTATTATAACGTTAGCAGAAGACGATCTGGCTGAATGGGGAGTGTCAGACACAGATATTAACAAATTGCTGCATGCAAAAAATGCTTCAGGTGGAAATTATAAGTATGTATATCTACCGCTAAGTAAAAACAAGGTTACCTTAGAAAGGGGGAAGCAACTTGATTATAAAGGTTCATATGTGAATTATTATATAGCGAACAAAGTTATCTTGGTCCCTAACTATAATGATCCAAATGACAAAATAGCAAATGATATCATTCAAGAACTATACCCTGATCGTAAGGTGGTAGGTATTGATGTAAGGGAGCTATATAAAAATGGCGGTATGATACATTGTGTTACCCAACAACAACCGATTAATTTGAAGTAATAAATTGATATTTTATTTTGTGAATTTGTCTATTTTTTATGAGAACTTGTTTATTAACAGGATAGGTCAAGATAACATGTTATCTTGACCTATCCTGTTATATTTTTTGTAAGTTAAGTATTTATTTCCTATAACAAGAATTATGTAATCTTTATTTTTGGATAGAAATTTCCTCAATTTCGTTCTTATACTCTTCTTCATCGTGTTTATTTAACTTTTTATTATTAATGTAAACATGGTGCCATTCGTAATTTTTTTTTCTAAATATACATAGAAAATTATTTATACATGTTCTTTTTCACTATTATCATAACCTATAAATTGAACTACATGATGTCGATCCTCCTTTTTTATATACTTCCATTTTGAGTTAGTAGTAAAGGATTCTAATGTCTCTCCTTCTTCACTCCAACATACAACATTTTTCACATATACATTTGTATTTAATTTTAAACGAGAAATATAGTATGTGCCTCGTTGATCCATTTGATCTAAATCTTCCAATGAAAAATAACCCAAATCACGAGTACATAAATCTCCTGGTCGTAAGGTATCTAAGCATTCCGTACCAAATGTCTTGTCATTATTTTTTCCAGGTCCTACTTGAAAGTTAAGAAATTCCCCACTGTGCAGATCATATTCTAATTGAATTTTGATTCCAGCTGTTTGGGCACATCCTCCAGATCCTGGATATACATTCTCTAAAGCATTTGGTACTTGAAATACGGTGGCATCTAGGATACGGATTCATTCAAAATAAGAGAAGAGTTGGTTAGAAATCTGTGTTTGTTCACATATTTTTTGTTGTAACAGTAAAGAGAAAATATGTTGTGAAAACAAAACTGCTTTAGCATTTAAACGTTTATTTAAGCCCTCGGGGCTAAGCAAAGTACCAGTAGCTGCATGAAGCCTACTACATAATCGGACTATGGGCTCACTTGCCACCACCTGTTGACCGACCCAAATACACATAGCAGCTAAGTCTGATCCAGAAAACTTACGTTTTCGTTTTATAAATCCTATTTCTCTTGCAAGTTTTTCTAAAAATACAGGTGTAACATATCGTTGTAATTCTTCCACAAATAGTTGTAGTTCATCTTGAATTGAGAGATTCATAAAAAGCGTTATTCTTTCTAATCTAGCTTGTTTAGAAAGAATAACGCTTTTTTATACCTGAGGATAGTGAAAACTTCGCGTCTTTCTTACGAATATCGTGACTCTATTTCAAATTCACAGTTTTCTGTCATTTTTAAGGAGACTGTATTGGATATATATGCTAATATAGGGAAGCAATTGTAAAGAAACCTGAAAAAATGGAGGTAATTATGAAAACTTTCATATATATGGTGAGACACGGGGATTCACCGAAATCTGGAAAAGAAAAAACAAGAGGATTAACTGAAAAAGGAAAATTAGATGTTCAACGAATAACAGATGTATTACAAGGTGAGGGAATCGACGTTGTTATCTCAAGTCCATACAATCGTTCAATTCTAACTGTTCAGCAGTTAGCGAAGCAAATAGGACAAGAAGTTTTAGTATTTGAGGACTTAAAAGAGAGAATTTTTATTGCTGAAGAGGAACGAATGTCGGATAAAGAATTATTCCCTTTGATAAAAAAGTCATTCTTAGACCCCGACTTTGCTTTAATGGGAGGAGAGTCTAATGTCGACTGTCAGAAACGTGCTATAAAAGTCTTAAAAGAATTATTAAACACCTATCGAGGACAGAAAGTAGTATTAGGCACTCATGGGGCTGTAATGACTTTGATGATGGGATATTATGACAGTAAGTATGATTTAAATTTTTTACTACAGACATCAAAACCAGATATATATATAATGGAATTCAATGGACAGGAATTGGTGGAGGTTAAAAGATTGTGGGAAATTTCATAGATTGACTTTATTCATCTATAGCTTCTCCCAATGACGTGTATTATAAACAATAGGGTTACTGCGGTAACTCTTTTTCTTATGGCGCTGACGGGGGATTGAGTTCAACAATCTAAAAACTTCGGTTCCTTAGCGTACAAAATTCACGTTTTGTTCTTGCTATCCCGAGGTGAAATGGGAGGGAATGTTTTTTGGGCAGGATACTTTTAAAGTTATTTTTTAAATCAATCCTATTTTTTTTCTTATGCGGTATTGTTGTTTATTTTATATTTCAGATTATTTTTGTCTGGAGTGTTTCGACAGGATTAGGGAGGGATGATATAGTCGGATTTTCTGATAATAAGTATGTAATTGGCCGTCCACCTGTTAGCTATAATTTATATAAAAAAGATAGTGGAGAAACTATATTAGATAATATTATTAGTTATAAAAAGGGAAAAACTAAAAGCTATGTTCGGAATGAAATTGAATTTGCAGTGATAAATGAGATAAAGGGTAGCTATGAACTGTATAAAATAGAAAAGGCTTCAGAAAAGGATATAGAACGGCTGAAAGAAATGAAGAAATTAGAATAAAAGAGACTATCTGAAAGGTGAAAATTCACACTTGTTATTGTTAAATCTAAAAAATGGTTTAAACTGATAACTGAGTTTTATTTCATGAAAAGAGTCATTATAAAAATAAAGTATTAGGGGTTCAGTCCCATGCCCATCAACCTAAGATTTTAAAGTCCCCCTAAATGGGGATTTTTGTTTTTATAGCACCGAAGTTTATTTTTATCGTTTTTTGGGGAACTTGTTTTCTTAAGTTGATGGGCATGAATGGTGACCCCTATTAGGCTATTTTCTTTTTAACAACTCACCACGTAATGCTTTTTCAAAAGTCATGAAATTATGATTTTATTCCTTTATGTATTTACGTTAACGTATATAACTGTTTTTCCACCCCGCATACGAGAAGTGCATAGCATAAATAATAAAAAAAGCAGAAAATCACTCGCGATTCCCTGCTTTTTTTATAAATTTAAGTTCTTGATACATACATCGCTTCACGCGAGATTGCTATTTACTAGTATATGATAACCGGTTCATAAGTGCTTAAATTATCATACACAGTTTTTGCAATACTAGGAGGAAGGTTAACACATCCGCCCGATCCCCCCGTTAAATAAGCATTATTTGCCCAGTCTGTTCGCCAGCCGGCATCGTGGAACCCTTGGCCGCTATTTGTGAACGGGGCCCAGTAATCTACTTTAACGGAATAATCAGGTTTACCTACTGCGCTGCCTTTGAGTGTGTACGGTGATCGTTTATAAAGGACGTACCACACACCTGGTGATGTATCTTCACTCGTGCTATGTTTACCAGTTACTACATTTGTTGTGACTGCTAAATTTCCATCTTTGTAAATCCAAATTTGTTGCTCTGCAATTGAAACTTCTGCATACGTGTCTCCGATGCCATTATTCGATGTTGTTTCATAACCGATGCCTTCATTACTCCAGCCATTTCCGTGAATATTAGAAGCAGAAAGCGATTTTTCGCCTTTTTCAAAGGCTTGTTGGACTTGCTGTGTTTCTTTTTCAACATCTAGTGCCCAGCCATAGCCTTGTCCTTTTACTGATATGACCGAACCGGAATGGGTTTTAAAGGTGAAGTCTTTATTTAATGTTGATTTAGCATTATTAATTCCAGCAATTTTATTCTTAATGTCGCTCGCATCGATTGTAATTTTCATATCCTTTGACATAGAGGCATTTTGAATTAAATCTTTCGCTTTTAAAGGATAAACTTCATTCTGTACCTTATAATCAACGGTCTGTTGAAGAAGATCCTGTAGTGCTTTCTCCTCTTTTTTGACAATCGGATTGTCTTCTTTAATAGGCTGTATGTATGCAGACTTCAGATGAATTTCACTTTTATACTTCTGCTTGTCGTAATCTTCCAGTAGACTAGTAACGTCATACTGTTTTCCGTCAACGCTTTTCGAGATAACAACTTTTCCTTGTTCGAGCTTCGCCATAGCATCTTGAGGCGCTTTTAATTCTTTATTCATAGAGACGAGCTTTTCTTCTACAAGTTTTTTCATCGTTTCGCCACGATACTGATCCGCCTTTTCCAGTAGCAGTGAATAATTTTTTTCCTTTGAGGAAGGGAAAAATGTCCACTGGCTTTTTAATAGTTTCTTAACTTGAGGCAAATCTTTTTCCGTAAGTTCCGTTTGTGTATCTTTTTCATCTAAAATTTGTTGTTGACCGACATAGACTTTGTTTTCTAGTTCCGATGCTTTTAATTTCTGTATGGCCTGATCAGCGTTCAGACCACCGACTTTTGTGTCATTAATCGTAACATTTGAATTGAAGTGGGTTGCCTGATAATAACCCATTCCCCCAATGAGAAGTGCAATTATACCGCCACCCGCTGCGATAAGCTTCCAATTTGTAAAACGTTTGCTTGATCTTACTCGTTTTTTATCAACTTCTTCAACTGACTCATTTATTGTATTGTTGTTCATCAATCTTTCCTCCGTATACATCAACGTTAATCGATTTTAAACTAAAACCATTGACTAGTTTACCTTATTGTTCTTAAAATTTCATTATCTTTGACCAGATTTTATCGTATTAAATTGATCAAATTTGGACTTTTTAATAGAACGACACATAAAAATGGTAGATAAATTTTTTCAATTCACACTGAATAGTCCCTTATAATCCCATCCCAAACTCCTTACAAGGTGTACCGCCAGCATTTCGGAAAAACCCTACGCTAAGCAAAAAATAAAATAAGGCATCCATTTGGACAGCTCTTTTACATAATTCTCGTTATCGGTAGTAAGTACAAAATAATAATTCCTAATATAACAACATCGCCGATAGTAGGGGAACCAAAGAAGGTACGATTAGCAAAGTCATCTGTCTTAATAGCACTTTTCTCTTTTTCTGGATTTTTGTCTTTGTTCATTACAACTCCCTCTTTTCCTTTTTATTCCATGGACCTGTTAAATTTTAATGTTGATTTTATGAAATAAAAAGAAGCCACCTCAGATTAACGGGTTCTCTTTTGAGGTGCAAACATTGCAAATCACATCACATTTTTTGTCACTAAAATCAATGCAATTCTCAATGGAATTCTCTAATTAAATAACAATAATAAACGCAGAGAAGGGATAGCTTAATCGCTATCCCTTCATCTTAATTTCACTATCTAATCCCATTGGTTGAAGAAAGTTGTTGTCTGTTTTTATTAAGTGTCTTCGTCGCTTTTGTATTCCAAAATATCACCTGGTTGACAATCCAAAGTCTTACATATCGCTTCTAATGTTGAAAAACGAACCGCTTTTGCTTTCCCATTTTTCAGAATGGAAAGATTCGCCATCGTAATCCCAACCCTCTCCGAAAGCTCTGTTACGCTCATTTTTCGTTTTGCTAACATCACATCAATATTAATAATAATTGCCATATCCTCCACCTCAGACCGTTAAATCATTTTCTGATTTTATGTTAATAGCTTCTTGTAAAAGTCTTTGGAGAACAGCAGCAAAAACGGCGATCACCATAGAGGCGAAAATAATGACCAATCCAATTGGTATAATACTTGGAGGGTCAACTCTTTCCGCCATGAGATAGTAGAGTGGCATACCTAGCAAGTACAAGGTACTGATTGTGATGGCACAGTATTTTATATTCTTTAAAGCCTTTACCGATAATTCCGAGAACGCTTGGTTCTTATCAATATATCTTAAAAGTTTAAAAGCTTGATACAGAGCAAAGTAAAAAGGTATCGCTGCCGCGTACATATCGATTAAAACGAGAGATTTCATATAAGCAATATCTGGATACAATTCTCCAGCAAAATTCCCGATCTTAGGCACCAAAAATATGCACAATACAAGAACCGAGATTCCTATAAAAATAATAGCTAGCTTTAAAAAGAGTGTCGTAACTTGTTTCATAAAAAGCACCTCGCTTATTTAATGACAACATGACTTTATCATATTATTTATCGTTTTACAACAAAAATGTATTGTTTTTTATTGTAGTATTATTGTTATTGGGGTCACTATATCATTCTGGGAAAATTATATGCTAAGGACTTAAAAACCTTAATATGACAGCGTTCTTAGAAGAGATTAATGTGTTCAAAAAGATAAAAACCCTAGATTAACTGAACATTGAATTATTTACACACTTTATGAACATGATTATAGCTAGAAAACATTACTATTATTTAGTTTTATCCTCTGTTCATAAACATACAATTTTCTGGACACATAAAATGTTTATCAAATTTTTTTTATTTAATAGGTTTATAATAAATTAAGTAACGACTCCTACATTTTTCTAGCGTAACAAAACACATATCCCTCCATTATATTTTTTTCATCTATAAAATATAGCATTTATCTTGTTTCATACGTGCACTGATTTATTTTTTAGCAATATCCATTAAAAAATGAGAGAGATATGCATGAAATAATAACAGTTGTGTTGTTATTTCATGTTTAACTACATTGTATTTACTAGATAAAAATACAATGTAGTTAAACAATTTCTGTAAGGTGAGTGAATGAATTTATGGATTCAAATGTAAAAAAAGGAATGATGGAAAATTCCGAATCTAACTTGTGTGAAACAAAAATGGATGAAAATCATGGACAATTGTCGTACGAAGAAAGTTTCTATACGACTACAGAAGATTCTTCAAAGGTTCTAGATCATAGCAAACCTACGCTTCGGCTACAAGACTATACTAACCCAATCCTAAATGACTGTAATTGTAATACTATGGGAGATATTGATATTCAGGATGGTGAACCAATATCCATAAATCAACCAGAGAAATTTTTCTCATCCCGTCCCTGGACAGAGAAAAATCTAGATGAAATAGAAGATGAATGGAAAAGATGGGCTGAGGGCAACAGCTTTCTTTATATCCCACCAGTAGTCGGAACCGTCTCATCGCTTATATTGAAACAGATTGCAGGTGCGCTTGGTAAGAAATTATTAAATTCTTTATTTGAAAAATTATTCCCTACACCGAGTCCAGTCACAATATTAGAAATATTAGAAGCAGTTGAGGAACTTCTGAATCAAAGGTTAAGTCCAGGAAGTTCAGCACCGGGTTACGTTAGAATTAGAGGGGTTACAACAAAATATCGTTAATTTCTTGCAAGATGTTGAAGATTTCGAAAATCGGATTATTGTAGATCAGTTAGATGATGGAAATCAACCGCTTTCAATAATCGATTCAATTCATACTTTAAATCAATTATTTGATAATAGAATGCCCCAGTTTAGACATCCAGATTATAAAGTTTTATTACTCCCTTTATATGCACAAGCTGCTAATCTCCATATATCCTTTTTAAAGGATGTTGTTGATAATGCTTCAAGATGGGAACTTACTGCAGCTCAAATAAAAACATATATAAATAGATTCTTAGATAAAATTAGCGAGTATTCCAACTATTTTGTTATAATATTAGGAAGAACTTACTTAAGGAGTAGAAAGATGAAAGTGTTAAAAAATTCATGTATCGCAATTGGAGCAAATATTATATTTTGCATAGCTTTATATATATATTTCGCTTATCATTATGAACTTATTTATATTCACCCTGGCGAACCATATTTAGATACTGGACGTGATCTTACATATCTGATTTATGCCTTAATGATTCCATTAGCTAGCGCCATTATCTTTTCAACTATGGCACTGAAAGAAAATAAAGATCATGCAAAATTTTTGGTTCCGAATATACACTTTTCCGTAATATTTTTGATATTTACTACCGCCTGGTTTCTTTTTACATGTATTTAAGGTTAAGCGCTACATATCTTACATTGCCCCTTTTTATTTCCTTTCGGCAAAATTACTTCTATAAAAAATATGGTTCTGGTGCAAAGATAAAATAAAATAAAAGAGAATATAGCGCATATATTTCTAGCGGAATTGTATTTTATGCTGTTAGCCCAAACAAGTGATGGATGAATTCTTTCTGATTTTGGACAGACTGATCCCGTAAATCAAGCTGTTCTTTTTTAATCATATGCATGGCTTCAACACCACTCAATATAGAAGTTGCAGTTTTAAATGACTTAAACCCCAACATAGGACGCACACGTTTCTTAATAAAACGATGATCTTGTTCCACTATATTATTGAGATATCTAACTTGCCTTATCTTTATGCCTTCGGGCATATGTTTCTCTTCTTTCAACGCTTGAATCGCTACAGGATAGGCAGGGTTTTTATCTACTGTTATCACACGAGGTTTAGAAATGTACGAAAAAGCCAAGGCTTTCTTGAAAAAGCGCTTGGCTGCTTGTTTATCCCTTGATTTACTTAGATAAAAATCAATGGTATTCTCTTCTGAATCAACGGCACGATATAAATACATCCATTTCCTTTTCACTTTAATATAGGTTTCATCGACTCTCCATGAATCGTTTGTTGATTAAGTCATTGGTATTATTCCTATGCTCATCAAAGGGGCTCACCAGATCAATGGGATCAATGTCTAGTTTCTTAGCTATTTCGATTAATAAATAACTAGAAGGAATTCCATTTCCAGTTTCAATTTTACTAATTTGTGCTTGGCTACAAATACCTTTGGCTAAATCAAATTGTGTAAACCCTGCGAAACACCTAAATTTCTTTATATTTCTCCTTATGTTTAAATAGTCCATTCCTAACACCTCTTTTGATTTATCTATTTTTTCAGAAATATAACTATTATTATAAAATATTATACATTTTAATTGTAAAATTTAACAGAATCTTCTTTTAATTATTTTGTGATTCGTATTTATGAAACAAATATCATAGGGAGGGAGAAAAATGTCTACTGATTACAACCAAGATACTAAGACAGAGATTGTATTTAAAAAACTACCTGCGGAATACTAGCCTGAGAGATTTTTATTATTAAGGGAGGAACTTTAAAATGAAAAAATTATTTTCTGATAAAAAGGTGAAAAATAAAGTTATGGCTGGGCTATTGGCTGCGAGTGCTTTAGGATTAGGGATTTCAGTTGAACCAGCTAGTGTAGCTGAAAATTATTGGAGCTTGTATGGAACAGCACAAGCACATGCAGGAGTTCATGTAAGCTCAGCGGGGACGGTTTCTTTTAATGCTACTTCTCCTGGGGTGATTAGATATCATGGCTATGGATCAATAGTATTAGATGAAGGTGCTTTTGATGGTGGAAGGGTTACTGGAACTCTCAGTGCAAATGCTAAAACAATTTCCACAGCAAAAACTGACACATATACATGGAATAACGAAACAAGGACAGTTACCGCAACAGGTAATGGTCAATTAGTTGTAGATGCTGAATATATCGGTTCAACATCAGCAATAGGATATGTAAGTAGTGCTGAAATGTTTGTAGAAGGTACTGTTAATTATAATAATGGTGCATTCTATGAAAAGATCGTTGCAAAAGGAGATAGAGGTCTTTAATAAAAAACATAAAAACTAGACGGGATATTATACCGTCTAGTTTTAAAATAATCAATCTCTGGAGTGAGGAAATTTTGAAAAAAATAGTAGTTATCATAGCAAGTATATTTACCCTAGTTATAAGTGGCTGTAACAGTATAGAAAATCCAGTTCCTGCTATCCACACTAAGGATTTATCTAATATACCATTCGAATATGGCTGGTATTATAAAGAAACTTCAAAACAAGCGGGTTTTACAAGCGATCAAGAACCTGATATCTATAATACATACTGGTTTGTTAAAATATATAAACTCTATGATTTAGAAATTCAAAATAAAGAAGAAATTAAAAAATGGTTAAAAGATTATAATATTATACAAAGATTGAATTCTAACAATTCAGATGCATTAAATGATGAACAAATTAATCTGACTTTAGAATATATTAATTTATGCAATGAATTAGACGTTAAAATTAGCAAGTCCACAGAGAAAGAACTTCTCTCTAAATTTAAAAAATTGGAAAACACTGTTCAAACTAAGAATGGAAGTATAAAATTCAATCCCTCTTTAATTAAATTATCTACGATATTAAAGCAAGAAATCCCTAATAAAGAGGGGGTTATTTTCACATTGAAAGAGCTTTTAGAAGAAAATCCTACCTCTAAAATCTATTATACGTATTTACTGATGTTTTTAGATGAAAAAATTGAACAAGATAGCATCAAAAATTTAGAAATAAATTCTAAACTTAATTCTGAAGAGAAAAAATTAAAAATAGAAACCTTAAATGATTTATATTACCTAAAAACCATATATACTTACTATGATATTGACTTTGCCCACAAAATCTCAGAAGAAGATATTACAAATGTGATAACATCATATATTAATAATGACCCTCAACTAAGTGCTCAATTCTTGTATAAAACTTTATTCATTACTTCACTAAAAGCTCCAAATAAACATTTAGATGATTTATTTGAGTATTTAAATTCTACGAGATTGAAAAATGGTTGGATTAATCCTGCAAAATTAATTGACATTAACTCAACTTACTATGGGTTATTAATTGGAAAATATTATTCCACACTTAATAATCTCAACAAACAAAAAATAAATAATTACTTAACCACAACTTTTGAAGAACTAAAGAAAACGTGGGATAAGAATTATGTGTACCTAAATCCACTTCTTGATAGTGTGTTAATTTTAGAAAATAATGATTTTAAAAAGGAATGTCAAATATTTATTACACAAAAAGTAAATGAAGAGGTTCAAAAAACAGATCCTAATTCAAGAATTTTAATGGAATTAATCAAAGCAAGCTTCTCTTTAAATATTCAAAAACAATTTAAAGAGAATTTCTCAAATGATATACAAGAAAAATTGTACAATAATCTACAACAAACAACTACTAATGAACAATCTATATATGAATTTTATCCCGAAATTTTATTAGATGATTTTTTTAATAATGAATCCTCTAAACAAAAACATTTAACGGAGCTAAACCAATATAAAAATAATAAAAGTAATGGATATTCTGATCAGGTCGGACAAATAGATTCTGTTGATGCAACAATAGCTGCATTAACTAGTCTTCAGCATAGTAACCATACAAGTGAAGATACATTAAAATACTTAAAAAAACATTTAACAACTGAAATCGCCCAAACTAACCCCAACTTCATTCAAATTGGAAAAATAATAAGAGGAATTAATCTAATTGAACAAAAAAAAACCAAATTGATTTGGTTTTTTTTGTTTTAATTCATGATATTTTTTTTCTGATAATTCATTTTGAAACCATCACTTTCTTTAACTATATCTAATTCATAATCTATAATCATTTCTACTTTCTTATTAACTTTATTATCTAATCCAAATACTTGAACTGAAACATTATATTTAAAACCATTCTCATATTTTGACACTTTATCTGAATTGAATTTATATCTTAAATCTTCAATTCTTCCTGGTTGAAAATTTTTAATTAGAGTTTGTTCGCCAATTGCTCTATATTCATATGTATATAATTCTGTGGCTAGTTGCTTTATATCATCTTTTTTATTCATTTCAAAAACAGACAACTCTTTAACAATTAAATTTTTACCAATCGCTATTTTTTCTTTTTCTGATAACTCGCTCATATTTTTTGAATTTACCTTCTCTGATATATAAAATTCAATTGATTCCTTAGCTCCTATCGGGTTGTTCTTAAACCACGAATATGTGAAAAAAAATACTATTATACATACCAAAACTAAAGGGATTTTTATTTTTTTTCTTTTCATATAGCCTCCTCCTTTTTTGCAAAATCAAAACACTTAGTATGTTTATTATATCTTAGAAATAAAGTTAAAGTACATGCAATAAACTAAATCTATAGAATTCATGTAATATTCAAATTTCAATTAAGTTTGTTTGTCAGCTCTAGTTACTTATAATTAAAATGAATGTTATTTATAAGTAACTAGAGCTGATAGGGATGTTATTTATGCTAGATGAAATCATGACACCGAGGGAATCGTGTGATTGGTGGAAAGTTACTCCAGATTCTTTACGAATGAAATTGAAACATAGATGGAATTTCCAAGGAGTTCGGTGGAAAAGGTGATGTGAAATTATTAAGTCCAAATGAGATTTTTTATATTGTAAATGGAACTTTTTTCAATAATGGAACTACAACGTTCAATGGCAATGTTTCAATTAATGTTGGTGGTTATGGCAGTGTTAGTATGGGAGCTTCTTATGCAACGAGTACTTACAAATATGCATATGTAGAACAGAGCACATATTTTTGATAAATTTTTTTACTAGTTAAATAAACTTATTTTTTTGGAATTATATGTTAACCTATGATACATACTGATATGCTGGAGGTGGTTCAGATTAATCCTAAAATTATATTAATCATTCAAATTTTAATAGGACTGATAATAATTATCGCGCCAATCATTATCACTGGTAGTATGTATGATGTTACGAAGAGTATGGGTGATCTGCTAGTCGCTGAATTTGTTATAAGAACGCTGTCTCTTGTAACGGGACTTTTAGTCATCAGTAATTCGTTAAAAGGTTATTCTAAGTAATTATCAGTAAGTTATTTTATGAAATACAAAGAAAATAATAAAAAGGGGTCTACTCATATTGAGCAGACCCCTTTTCACTTCACATATTACTTAATAGTTACATGTTCCTCACAAATTCAGCGATTACCACCAATATCAACATGCCCATCTTGTCTATTAAACAATTGATATGGCTCACTTCCATCCACAAAAAAACGATTTTGTTCAATTACAAACCTCCTTGTTCTGACAAAACATAGCAAAGACAGTACGAGCTTCGTCGATTGATTTTTAAAGGGTTTAATGCGTATATAGGGAAAATTTGTACATAGGGAGGGGTGTAGCGCTATGTCAGATACGGAAGTGCTATATACGGCTAATGAGGTATATAATCGATTGAAAGTAAGTGGAAGTACATTAAGAAAGTACACAGATGTATTACAGCGTGAAGGATATGATATTAAGAAAAATAGCAGAGGAAGAAGAGAATATACAGAGTATGACATTATGCTCATTGAAAAGTTAGTGGAACTGAGTAAACATGATGGAATGACTTTGGAGAAAGCGGCGAAGATGATAGTAAAACAATTGGGGCATGTTAGTAAGCCAGAAGAAGCTCAGGAGACAGACTTGATTCCGTATTCTCTTCAGCAAATGTTCCAGGAACATTATAGCGCTATGTGTGAGCAAATAAACAAGGTGCAGCAAGCAAATTTATTAGAAATGGAAAAGAGATTGGATGATCGTATAGATCAAAGGAATAAGTTGATTGAAGCGGATATGAAGGATCGAAAGGAACGAGAAGAAAGGATAGAAAAAAGGTTAGAGCAAAGAGATGAAAACCTGATGAAAATGATTAGAGAAATACAAGAAGTGAAACGGATTGTTATAACGAGTCAGGAAGAAGTGGCGGTAGCAGGGTTGAAAAGAAAATCCTGGTGGAAACTTTGGAAGTAGTAGGGGGCAAAAATTCATTATTTCTTTCTGTTTTATTAAGTTTATGCATAGGGATATTTTTCATTAACAAGAAAAGATAGCATATACAAAATGAAATAAATAAAAAGGGAAGAAATTTCTCTTCCCTTTAAATAAATTATTATCTATTCTTTGTGCATTAAAATAGAATCTTAACCGCCATGATTTCCGTGTGCATATTGGACAACTTCAGCAGCCGTCTGTGTCTCCACAGGGGATTGGGCACCAAACATTAAAGTTAAAACTGTAACTAAACCAATTAAGCTAAATACTGTTTTTTTCATTTTAATGCCTCCTTCTCAAAAGCTTTTTTTCCTGCTTGAGAACTAGAATAAAAATAGTGACTTGCTTTAACATGATTATCTTCTTTGTAGAACGTAGTAGCTAATTGTTCTTCGTAATCCTTAATGTATTCAAATAATTCTTGTTCTGTAAAATATGATATGCTTTCTAGCACTATTTTTTCAAGTGCTTCGGCAGGAAAATTAGCATTAATTGCATCTAAAATTTTAAAGTGATACTTATACTCTTTGTTGTCTAACTCTACGCATAATTTATGACCTTTCGCTATAAGTTCAGTTGCAATGGAGTTATTACCTTGTTTCATATGCTCTCTTGCTTCAATGAAAAGAGCTTTATAATTGTTAGACTGTTTTTGATTCACTTCTGAGAGGTATCTAATAGCTAATGGAGAAAGATTTTGAGTAGCATACATTAATCCTAAGTTTTGTCGCACCATTAGAATAAATTGTTCTTCATTTATTTTTTGGAACATATCCATAGCCTTAGTAAAATACTCTTCAGCTAGTTCCCATTCTCTCAAATGCGTACAAGCTAAACCTATGAGATTATCACAAAAAGCTACATTGATCTCGTAACCAGTATGTTGAGCGAAAATCTTTCTTGCTTCTGTAACTTTTTTATAGGATAAAAGACCTTGGTAAATATCATAAAGAAAAGCTCCAACTTTATATTGGAATTCCGCTTTTTCTAATTCATCAGGAATACAATCTAGGAATGATTCGGCTTTTTCATAATTCTCTTTTGCTACATTATATTCGCCAATAGTAGAGGCATGAATGCCTTTAAAGAAATGATAATAATAAGCTAGGAAGTCATCTGTAGGCGTATCAAAAGATTCAACTTTGTCGAAACTATTTTTTGAAACACTTAAATTATCAATAATAAATTGATATCTAAAGTCTAAAAGTGAATAGTAAAGTAATAAATTTTGATCTTCTTCAATGCTATGAATTTTAGAATCAATGGTTTCTTTTAAACACAGTGCATTTCTTATACGCCTTGAACGAATTTCAATGTACCACTCATTTAAAAGTTTTGTGATTTCTTTGTTCCCCTTTAAATGAATACTCATAATTTTATCTTCATCCTCTCTATATAGTATATCTTAATACGTATCATACCAAAGTTAGGTGAAACTAAATCCATGATATACCATTTCTCAATAAAAGTCAGAAAAATCCGTAAAATAAAGGTGGAAATACATAATATTTCTAATATATGATAGGAAAATGGTAAAATAATAAACATACATTTTAACAGGAAACGGAGATGTCACTTAATGAGAGCAACTGGAATTGTGAGGCAGGTAGATAATTTAGGACGTATTGTTTTACCTATGGAACTAAGAAAGAGTTTAGGACTTCGTGATAAAGCGCCTTTGGAAATATTTGTGGAGCAGGACAGTGTTGTGTTAAAGCCATATAAAGTAAAAGATTCTTGTTTGATAACGGGAGATATATCTGAAAAGAATTTTAAAATTGCTGATAGTAAAATCACATTAAGTCCTGAAGGTGCTAAGGTTTTATTGAAAGAAATAGAGAAATATCTAATAAAATAGTTAAAGAGTTAGTTTAATAAGCTAAAAACCAATCTATATTACTGATTAATAGGTTGGTTTTTGTATTACTCCTTATATAATTTCACATACCTTACTGTAAGGGTTCTGTTGCAAAGCTTCCTAAACGAAGCTACACTTTAGAAAAGGGAAACAAGGAGAATAACTGATGAAATATTTTAAAGGGAAACAATTCAAGAATGATATTATATTTGATTTTAAAAGGTTTATGAGAATATAAATTTTCTCTTCTTCTGAAGGATGCATACTATTAAATGTGTATATTCAGTTATGTGTAACGGTGCATTTTGGGAGGAAAGAACGATGAAGAAAAGAGTTACATCCATTATTGCTTCTGTGTTAGGAGCTAGTCTACTACTTACAGCTTGTAGTGGAGATAAAGAGAAAGAAAGTAAGGCGAAGGCAAATAATGAATTGGCAGCTAAGCAATCCATTCATTTGCCGTATATCGCAGAAATTCCAACGATGGACGTTACAAAAGCAACGGATGGAGAATCTATGGATGTTATGCGTAACGTGTTTGAGGGATTATATACTCTTGGAGAGGGTAATAAACCGATTCCTGGTGTGGCAAAAACATATGATGTGAGTGCAGATAAAAAAACGTACACATTCCATCTTAGAGAGGATGCAAAATGGTCAAATGGAACGCCAGTGACCGCAGAGGATTTTGTGTTTTCTTGGCAACGTGCTGTGAACCCTGAAACCGCAGCGGAATATACATTTCTATTTTTTGATATAAAAAATGCGAAAAAAATTAATAGCAAAGAATTATCTGTAGATGAATTAGGTGTAAAAGCAATTGATAAAAAAACGTTAGAAGTCCATTTGGAGCAGCCAATCCCTTATTTTGTGAGTTTAACCGCATTCCCAACATTTCTACCAATCAATCAAAGGTATTTCGATGAACAAGGAAAACAATATGGTTTAGAAGCAAATCATATCATTTATAATGGTGCGTTTAAGTTAGATAATTGGAAACATGAACAAAGTTTCCAATTGAAAAAGAATCCTACTTATTGGGATGCGAAGGGTGTTAAATTAGACGAAATAAATTTTGATATTGTAAAAGATAAGTCTACCGAAGTGAATTTATATGAAGCGGGACAAATTGACCGTGTTGGATTAACTGGTGAATTTGTAGATAAATATAGAAATAATCCAGACTTTAAGGAACGGTCTGAGGTTACTGTTCAATTTTTACGATTAAATCAAAAGAATGAAGTGTTGAAAAATAAATATTCACGATTGGCAATAAGTGAAGCGATGAATAAAAGAGGGTTTGTAGATACGTTATTAAATAATGGATCTAGTCCAGCTTATGGTTTAATTCCTGATAAATTTGCATTGAGTCCAGACGGAAAGGATTTCCGTAAAGAAAATGGAAATCTAGTACGGGATGATGTGAAAATAGCGCAAGAGAATTGGACAAAAGCAAAGCAGGAATTAGGAAAAGAGCAAGTGACACTTGAATTGTTAACGAGTGATAATACAATAGCGAAGAAAAATGTAGAATACTTAAAAGGTGAATTAGAAAAGAATTTAGAAGGATTAACGGTGAATGTCAAAGCACAGCCACGTCAACAGCAAATAAAGCTACTATTAAGTGCTGATTATGATATGGGTCTAGATGGATGGGGACCTGATATTGCTGATCCAATTACATTTTTAGATTTATTCATAACAGACAGTACATATAACCTTGATAAGTATTCGAATAAGGAATATGATGATCTCATTCATAAAGTGAAAAACGATCTAGTAGTTGACGAAAAAGCACGTTAGGAAGCAATGAAAAAAGCGGAAAAAATCCTGTTAAAAGATGGTGCGGTAGTTCCTTTCTATCAAACGGGACGCTCATACTTACAACGATCGTCTATTAAAGGGTTTGTGACGAATGATTTTGATGGAGAATTTAATTTTAAATGGACTGAAGTTAAATAATGAAATGACATAGCTGTATGATGGTAACTAAAAAGAGCCTCTAAGAAGGCTCTTTTTTTTTAGTTAGTAGTCTATAAAAATATACTAGTCCATAAAGAAAAAACACTCTAGTAATGGTGTCTAGGAAATTATATTAGTTATTTTTCATCATGGTAACCAATAGATTCCACATTTTATTACGGTGCTATCTAATAATTGGTTGGTTATGCAAAATCAAGAGAGAGTAGAAGTATTCAGTGTAAATGATATTGAACTTGTAGAAAGTATATATCTTGTGACAATTGCATCTATATAAGTAGAATAAATTAGAATGCGGATGGGAGAATTGGGTAAAATTTTAGTGCGAGAAGAATATTTAACCTCATTACAAGAAGATTTATTGAGTATAATAGAACAATTTAAAGAATTAGATCAGAGATTACAAAGGGAGCTTCATAATATTCCATGGGAATCAAAAAATCGTGGATATATTATTGAAACATATGTATCTTATCAAAAGCGATTGCAAGAAACGAACGGAAAAATTGAATCGTTAGCAAATTTTGTAGATACTACGAAAAAAGATTTCGTTAAGAAGGACAAAGAATATTCATTTCTAGGTATGACTGGTTTTGATTGGATGGTGCCATTGGATGGACCGGGGAATACATTCGGGACACTTACAGGTGCAGTGGCAGTAGGGAATATAGCTTATAAAGTAAGGAATGGTTATGAGGTAAAAAAGATTTTGATAGAAAAAACAAGCGAGTCCTTGTAAGAGAGAGTTATGATTCTGTTAAGGATAATAAAAAATTTAATGGACGACATAGAGATCATAAGATTTATTATGTGAATGATATCGAAAAAAAATCAAAAATGGAACTGCCACCCCTAAGATAAAAGAAATAGACGCTATGATAAAAAAAGGAAGCGCAGCTAAAATGGCTTTAAAGGATAAGCTTGGATGGGCTAGTGTAGCTATAGACTCATAGGTTCTGGTGCAAAAATCATTTGATAGAGGCATAGAAACCTGCATAGACTGTTCAATGATAGATTATGATGCAATTCCAAATAATTTATGTATGAATCTAACTTCATTTTGGGCAGACTTCACCTGTAAGTGAAGTTGTCCTTTTTTCATCATATGCATGGTTTCAACGCCACTCAATATAGAAGTGGCTGTTTCATATGACTTGAATCCTAACATAGAACGTACACGTTTCTTAATGAAACGGTGATCCTGTTCCACTATATTATTGAGATATTTCACTTGCCTTATTTGTATGCCTTCGGGCATACGTTTCTCTTCTTTTAACTCTTGAATCGCTACGGGATAGGCTGGATTCTTGTCTACTGTGATAACACGAGGTTTACAAATATGAGAAGCAGCCAAGGCTTTCTTAAAAAAGCGCTTGGCTGCTTGTTTATCTCTTGATTTACTTAGATAAAAATCAATAGTATTCCCTTCTGAATCGACTGCGCGATATAAATACATCCATTGCCCTTTTACTTTCGCATACGTTTCATCGACTCTCCAGGAATCATTTGTTGTCTTAAGATGACGTCGTACTCTTTCATCTAATTCAGGTCCATATTGATGCACCCAACGCATAATAGTGGTGTGAGCAATAGACAAACCTCGTTCCTCCATCATTTCCACCAAATCACGAAAACTTAGGTTGTACCATAGGTACCATCTTACCGTTAATAAGATAATATCAGGTTGATAGTGCTTCCATTTGAACAAATTTTCCTTTTTCATACCGATCACACACCTTTTTTAGAGTAATAGTATCAGTATGTTCAAGATTTAGAGATTATTTGCAATTTCCCTGAAGTTTTTGCACCAGAACTCCTTTTTAAGGATACAAAATATTTTAAGGTTTTTTTCGTTCATATGAATGAAAGTTCATTTTATTTTTCTTCTTAAGTTGATGGACATGTATGGTGACCCCATATTTAGCTGTACAAGTTATAAATTTAATAGTTTAAAGTTATAGAGCATTTCTTTGAATGAGGAATGCTTTTTATTTTTGCTTAAAACAAAAACCTACAATAAAAATGTTATTCAAATTAATAAAAATTTATTGTAAAACGATAAAATATATATTAAAATCAGAATGAATAAGTGAGGTGCTTTTTATGGAAAAAGTAACAATGTTGTTTTTAAAAATAGCTGTTATTCTTTTAGGAGTCCCAGTTCTTGCTCTGTGTATCTTTTTGGTGCCTGAGATGGCGAACCTTGCAGCAAAATTGCTTCCAGAGTTTGCTTTTATAAAATATCTCGTTTTCATCGCTTTTGATGCATCGGCGATACCTTTTTACTTTGCTTTGTATCAGGCTTTCAAACTCTTACGCTATATTGACAAAAATAAAGCTTTCTCCGATTTATCTGTAAAAGCTTTAAAGAAAATCAAATACTGTGCCATCACAATCAGTATTTTGCATGTGCTAGTTTGGCCGCTCTTCTATATCTTTGCGGAAGTAGACGACGCACCAAGAGTTATCTTTGTCGGATTGGTTGTTCCTTTTGCTTCGATGGTTATCGCAGTCTTTGCGGCTGTTCTCCAAAAACTTTTACAAGAAGCAATTAATATCAAATCAGAAAATGGTTTAACGGTCTGAGGTGAATAACAATGGCAATTATAATCAATATTGATGTGATGTTAGCAAAAAGGAAAATGAGCGTAACAGAACTTTCGGAGAAGGTTGGAATAACAATGGCGAACCTTTCTATATTGAAAAATGGAAAGGCAAAAGCGATTCGATTATCCACTTTAGAGGCAATTTGTAAGGCTTTAGAATGTCAGCCTGGAGATATTTTAGAATACAAAAGTGACGAAGACAGTTAAACATATTGAGGAGACTTAATATAACAATTATTAGGGGAGGTATAGCTATGGACATTAACAATTTGATTATTGGAAATATTTCTAACCCTCATGAGCTGGAGAGAATGTATAGAAAAGACCCGAAAACTTTTAAAAAGTCATTCTCACACGCATGGGAACAAAATCCTGATTCTCAGGTTCTTGGCGTTTGGTATGAAAGATTGCATTTCAAGGAGACGGCAAATACAGAAAAATCTTCCTTGCTTCAAAAAGGTTTCTTATTCATGGGCATTTTAGCCATTCTGGCCGGGATAAGCACCAGAATCATTTTCCATTTTGTCGAACAGGAAGCAATTGCTCCAATTAACCTGGCTTTTGGTATAATTCCCTTTATTGCTGCCTATTTTGTTTACAATAATACTCCGAAAAAAAGTGTTATTTATTTCCTTGCAGTGTTGTTCCTAATTTCCGGGTTTTATCTTAATATGCTGCCATTAAATTATAAAGACAGTATTATCCTTTCTTATTTACACCTTCCCATATTCTTATGGGTATTGGTAGGTCTTGCATTTACAGGAAATGAATATTCAAAAGGCAGTACAAGATTAGCCTATATTAAATTTAATTTGGAATATTGTATTCTCTACGCCAGCATGGCAGTTAGCGGAATGGTACTAGCAGCATTAACCATGCAGTTATTTAGCTTTGTTGGCTTGGATATAGAAGACTTCTATTTTAGTAATGTCGTTTTATTTGGTGCTGCCGCTCTCGCTATTGTGGCTGCATACCTGGTATCAATGAATCTTAAACTTGCTAAGAATATTACACCATATATAGCTAAAATTTTTAGTCCTCTTGTCCTGGTCACATTGTTGGTCTATCTTATAACGGTTATATGGGTCGGAAAAAATCCATTTTTGGACCGCAATTTCCTGATAGCCTTCAACGGAATACTCCTTGGTGTATTGGCCGTTACCATATTTTCCATTACCGAGAGCGACTCAGACGAGAAAAAGAACATTTCAGATTATATAAATTTTGCCTTAATTGTTCTTGCGCTTATCATTGACAGTGTGGCTTTGTCAGCCATCGTGTTCAGACTTTCTTCTTATGGGATTACGCCTAATAGACTTGCTGTTTTAGGAGTAAACATACTTATCTGGGCAAATCTAATTTGGATTATGCTCTCCTATATGCGTTTTCTACAAAACAAATCCGGACCTTCAACTATCCAAGATGCCGTTACTAAGTATTTGCCGGTCTACGGACTTTGGGCAGCTTTCGTTACATTTACTTTTCCTATAATTTTTAATTAGAAAGGCTCTGTTAATGTAACGAAAAGCTAATCTTCTATAAGGGATACAGCCGAGATACGTGTAAAAATAGGTTATAGTGATACATTTTTTACCAAACTTTGTTTTTCCGTGACATTTGCAACATAAATGTTCCTTGTTGTTACAGTTTAGTCTCTTACAAATGTGGTATAATATGGTTAATTTAGTTTGTAAAAAGGAGAAATGTTTAATGGGAGTTTTTACAGCATTGTTAGCAACTAGCTCTATTTTATTATTAGCTTGGGTTGTAGGTGAAAGAGAAAAACAAAATCAAAAATAATATTATATATTTATGGGTAATTATAATTGTTAAAAAAGCTGGCATTGATCTAGCTTTTTCTTATTTTTTACATTACTCGGGGTTTGTGCAGTAATGGAATAAGAACGGCAATAAGGTATATAGGTGCACTATATCATTCTGGTAAACAATTTTCATTTTTGAACCTATTATCACACACCCTAATCACAAAATTGAAATAAAGTGTTTTCAGTAACTAACCAATGAATGATTAGGTTTAACCCATAATAGACAAAGACAAACTCTTAAATGCAAATAGACGAAACGATATTTATTTATAAGCTCAATAAGCTGTATATGGAAATAAAAGTAAGCCTATAACCTATTTTTACACGTATCTCGGCTGTACCCCTATATGTCTTATTCTATGGAGGAAATATGCTTAAAGATAATTTTCAAATTAATAATATTCCCACGGTTTTATGGGGAGATAAGAGTGAAAAAATTTTTATTGCAGTACATGGAAATATGTCAAATAAGGAAGATGCAGTTATTCAAATATTAGCTGAAGAAGCCAATCAAAAAGGTTATCAAGTATTAAGCTTTGATTTACCCGAGCATGGAGAAAGAAAAAATGATAATACTCCTTGCAATGTACAGTTTTGTGTTAGTGAATTATCTATAATTATGAATTACGCAAAAGAACATTGGAAAGAAGTAAGCGTGTTTGCATGTAGTATGGGAGCTTATTTTAGCCTTTTAGCCTATCAAAATGATGTGTTAGAAAAGGCATTATTTTTATCACCAGTAGTTAATATGGAACGAATTATCGAAAATATGATGAAATGGTTTAATGTAACACCAGAGCTTTTGCAAAAAGAAATGACTATAGAGACACCTATTGGTCAAAAGTTATATTGGGATTATTTATGCTATGTAAAAGAACATCCTATTAATACATGGAATACAGATACATATATTATGTATGGAGCCAAGGATGAACTGTGCGAATTTGAAACTATTAACTATTTTACAAAAAAACATCGTTGTGAATTAGAAGTCATGGAAACAGGTGAACATTACTTTCATACTGAAGAACAGTTAAAGATATTTGAACAGTGGTTACACAAACATATCGATTAACAAATTACAATTTATCTTGAACCTGTTAGAGAAGAATGGTAAAGATTCTGTTGCAAAGTTTGAAAAAAGCATAAACGAGTGGATAAATAAGGAAAACTACTTATGCAGTGGCCATTAATTGTTGTAATTCATTGTACACTGAAAAGGCGAAATCTGTTTGAAGATTTCGCCTCTGTTTATATATAGCCTGAATCGTTTCGATTCCTTTGATTGTACGAGAAGCATGACGAAGAGTGTGAAATCCAGCTGATTTCACAAACCGGCGTTTGACATGTCGATGATCTTGTTCAATGAGATTATTACGATGTTTAATGGTACAGTGTTTGGTATGTGTATAATAATCGGCTTTCTGTAATTTTTTGAATGCACAAAGTAAAGCTGGGGCCTTGTCTGTCGTAAGAACCGATGGTTCTCCAAAATGTTTTACCAGTCTTTTCATAAAGGCATAAGCAGCTTGATGATTACGTGTTTTTCGAAGTTGAAAGTCCAGTGTATGTCCATCACTATCAATGGCACGATATAAATAACACCATTCTCCTTTGACTTTGATATACGTCTCATCCAAATGCCAAGCATGGAGTGCTGATTTGTTTTTCTTCTTCCACATTTGATAGATTAGATTGCCATATTCATGAACCCAACGCATGATTGTTGTTGGATGAACTGACACACCGAGTTCCTTGAGAATCTCAGATACATCACGATAGCTTAAAGAAAAACGACAGTAATAGCCAACGGCTACTAAAATAATGTCTTTCTTGAACTGTTTTCCTTTAAAATATCTCATGTCTCATTCTCCTCAACACATCTTCCCTACAGTTTAGCTTCATTTAAAAAACTTTGCAACGGAACCCAGTATTCCATGATGATTAGGAATTTCCTGCAAAGAAAAAAGCCCCGATTAGGGCTTTTTTTATTTTGTATTAAGCTTTTTAGTCATATCATAAATATTGCTTACTATCTAAACAATTTGTTTACTTATTGAACCGTAGCACTTCCAGCAGGCCACCATTCACCGCTTGTACTATTCAACTGTACATAAGCGTATACTGTTTTTCCTTTTGAAACCTTATTACTAATTTGCCATAATGGAACATCTTGTCTTACTGAATTGCTATATCCATACCCTTTGGCAGGCGCTAATGCTGATGCTAATATGGAGCTTTGACTTGGTCCATATTTTCCAGCAAACTCAGTTGACCATACTACTCTATAATACTTCGGTTGTTCAAATGTACTTTCTAAACCATTAACATAAAATTCTACATTTCCGTTATAAATACGAACAGCCGCTTGAGCAGCGCTCGATCCGAGCTCTCTAGTTTCTGAGATTTTGACTGTTGAAGATTTAATTGTCGTATCCTCAGCAGCGAATACTCCTGCTCCTCCAGATAACACAATCCCTGTCGCTAATGCCCCAACTACTAATTTCTTTAACATAAAAAAGCCCCCTTTAATAGTTTTATAACTTGCTACTTTAGCATACTGTCACTTCTATCGAATGTAAATATATTACATTTTTATAAATATAAAACTATTAATTTCAAATGTTTAGTTAAGATATATCTTCTGATAATAACGATATGTGAGTATTCTTATATCTTGGATATAAATAAAAAAGCCCTACAACTGTAGGACTAAATCGCTTTAGCAATTTCAACTAACAACCTCATAAACAATGGTATCATTTGGACTACAATATAACCGATTCCGGCACGAGATATTAGCGAGAATCCTCGTTCCTGGCTACCAACCATAATAAACAACCCACCGCATAACGCTACAACGGATGCTATAGGATACGAGACCGCTTTAATCAGGAAAATAACTGGCTCAAATGCGTTTACAATACGGTTATAAAGTTGACCATCTATATAGTTCTTTATCTTTCCATCACTTGATTGAACATCTTTAAATACTTCATTCACATCTGGTTCTGACCCTGACGCAAAAGCATGAGGAATATCTATAATTTGACTGAATATAATAGCACTACCGATCACAAGACCAATACGCACCGCCACAGGTGCGTATTTTTTTGCCTTCTTTTTGAACAAGCTCCACTTTTTCTTCGCTCCATAATTTCCGCTCATAAAGTCCTTTATGCTCATCGTCTCAGTTGCCATATGGACCATCTCCCTATTTTTAATGGAAATCCGTAACGGTAAATATGTTGCAATCTAATCCCTCGCAAAGCTTTTGCAGGTTTTTCCTACGGTATTCTGTCGTGGTGTACCAGATAAATTTAGGTGGCTTTTCAAATACTTTGCAATCAATTAGCTTTCTGTATTTCTGCATCTTCACACGGTTCGCACTCATCTTCTGCTCATGATCCACTTCTACAATGTGGTATTTTCCGTTTTCGGTAAAAAGTGCATCCGCTATAATCGAAACAACACCTTTCACATTCATCTTCACTTCCTGCTTCCACGTCTTAGGGCATTCATAAGCGATATAGATATCATTACGCATAATGTAGTGGCGAAATTGATTAGTTCGCTTAAGAATCTTCTTACTTCCAATACGCTCGCGTCCTTCTTTATTGAGATAAAAGACTTTTTCTCCATAGCGAAAGCTAGATACATATTCTTCAAGTTCCTTCATTACACGAGATGCATTTCTGTCACCGCCAAGATCATGTAATACCTGTATTTGCTTCCTAGTCAAAAATCCCAATCTCTTCAAGCTCGAGAGAATGCTTTCTAAGCGTTGTTCTTTCATTGCTAACTTTTGCATCTTCATGCTCCTTTCTCGCTCTAATGTTGATATGTGGCTTTATGATGTTATCAATCTGCTTATTATCGATATAAACAGTCTGTAAGACCTTCTTCTCATTCGTTTGGTATATAGCCCTTCCCTTGATGTTGGGAAGACTTTCTGCTCCTCCTTCATCCAGTACAGCACGGCTCCCTGCTTCGGTTTGTAATCTGAAGCATACACGGGTACCAATATTTTGACGGAGCTGCGATGGTAAAGCTTCATTAGTCGGATATTGAGTTGCGTATACCAAGCGAAACCCTGCTGCCCTCCCTCGTCTTCCTATATCAACAATAATGTCCTTACACTCCTGATATGGCGTCATGTCGGCTGCCTCATCCACTATTACAAAGTACCTCGTTGGGTCCCCAGCTTCTTTTATATCTTCGTATCCGTTTTCTAGTAAGTATTCGTTTCTACCATTCAGTTTCTTTTGCAATTCCCTTAGAGTCTCAAGGGCTTCTTGTGGGTTTTTCGCAATTGATTCGACTTGGTTTAAGAATCGATATCGGTTAAAAGATAGACCACCCTTCAAATCAATAAGGAATAGCTTTGTATTCTCTGGTTGATTGCGTACGAGTGATGTAATTATAAGCTTTAATACATTTGATTTACCCATGTCAGTCATCCCTGCTGAGATCATGTGCGCGATTTTATCGAAGTCGTGTTTTATTAATCCATCTCTGGTAAATCCGATTGGAACTTCCCATCCTCTGCATCGCTTCATCATATCCTCTTCAAACTTCACAAAATCAGGAATTCCTTTTTCGTAGACTCGTATTTTTAACAATCCATCGTAGGACAGCTCTATTTCCTTTCTAACACATCTTTTCTTGTTTATGATGTTTTGTATTTGTTTCAAGATATCTCTTCTCAAACGAAGAGTTTTGAAGTCTGATAGCTTAAAATCGTAAACTTTGCTTTTATGATTCAATCCATCCTCTAAATGCTGTATCTTTTGTTCAAAATCGGAGAAGCTAAGACCAAGAGGAATCCTATATGCATATTCCACGCCCCATTCATTTCTCGTCTTACGGAGCAGTTGTATTGTTTTAATGTCTCTTCCTTCTTTAACTCGCAATCCACAATTAGCGCAAATACGTTGTATCTTTGAAGCGTCATTTGTCGCGCCTTTTTGATGCATTTTTGAGAATAGAATTACACCGCCAACAGCAGCCGAACTTACTAACTCAAATATCAAAGGTCTGCACCACCCCTCATGTATGTTTTGGCAAAAACAGTCCCTAAAGATTAGAAGAGAGAATAATAGCTATGAATCATTGAAAATAGTAATCTCGCAATGTCTGAAGCATCATTCTGTGAAAGAATTCTATTCGGAATAGGTGAAGCGAAGTTTTAAAAGGCTATCGATTTGGAACAGTGAATCGTAATTCGCTTGGTATGGTAAAAGGTATTCTATACAGCTTGCTCATTATTAACACTTTTGTTTAAAAAAAATAAACTTCGGCGAAGATAAGAACAAATAATTTCGTCAGAACAGGAGTGTTTAAAGTGTTTGGACTAGGGAAGCCGCTGTCTAAATTCGGTAAATTTTTGCGAAGAAACGAGATATCTCAAACAGATTTGAAGGAATGGAGCGGAGTAAATCAAAATACAATTAGTCGTATTTCTCGATCGAATGAGTATAAGCCATCTTTAGGGAATGGACAGAAGATAGTTAAGGCTTTGAAAAGAAAAGGTTACAATGTAGATTTTGATGATTTCTGGATGTAATTAGAAACTTATCCTTACAACATTCTCCTTGAATTGGTATGATTTACTTATTAAGGAGGGGGATTTTTGAGTTTAAATATGTATCTAGGAGAAGTACATACCCAAACGCAAAGTATGAACGCTGTATGTACCGCTACCATTCAAGGTATGGAACAAGCTATTCAGTCGATTGACGTTTTTACGGGTGATACTGTTTTGCAGGGGCAAACTTACGATAGTGCAAAAGCCTACTTTGCACAGACATTTCGTCCTTTAGCACAAGGGATTATTTATTTATGTGAAGAGTTAATCCGTCAGAATGATGCCTTTCCAAGTCAATTTCAATCGCAAGTCGCTTCGACAGATGTAAACGAACAAGAAATATTAGAACAAATCCAAGGGATTGACCGAATGAGAGCAGGTGTTGAAGGGATTAGTAATGTCCTTCCAGCTATGCAAGCGATGATGGGTATTTTTGATATGATGAAACGGAAACTGCAAGAAAAGTTAGAACACCTGCATGAATTCAATTATACTTCTAGTAGTAATTATGATACAGCACTCCAACTAGCCGCTAGTATTGCTACGGGGCTTGCAGAAGTACAAAGTGGAAAAGGTTTTAGTCCTGCAAGTGGTACATTTAGTACACAAGGGTTGGATATGGAATGGGCAACGTCTATTCAAGCAATAGAAGAAGAGAGGGCACGTCAGGCTACAAATTTAATTGAAGAAGGTGCAATGTGCGGTAAACTTCCGCCTAAATCTGACTTCGAGAAAGCTTGGGAAAGAGATAAAAAGGATCTAAGTGATGCATGGACTGGTATTTCTACAGGTTTTGTAGATGGTGCTGTAGATGCATGGGAAGGATTCGTAGCTTTAGGCGATAAAGAAACGTGGTTAAACATGCGAGATGCAATTATTAATTATAAAGAAACACTTCCTGCTGCATGGAATGCTTTATCAGATTCATTCATTAATGATTTCTGGAACGGAGATATGGAAAGTAGAGAGCACTATGCTGCCTATGGTGTAGCATCATTATTAACAGGTTTTATTGGTGATAAAGGTCTTAGTAAAGCAGGACAAGCAGGGAAGGTAGCAATCGCTGGCAACCTAGCAAAAGGAAAGTCGTTTATTACTAATTCTGCTGCATATAGAAATGTATTAAATGATTTTAAGTTGAACACTGGAAACCGTTTTGCTTATGCTGATGTTGGAGGAAGTTCTATAAAATATGAACTTGGTGGGGCATACCAAGAAGCGAAAGACTTATTAAATCAATTTGCGGTTTCAAAAGAGGAATATAAAGATTTAAGGAAGAGAACACCCAATAATAGGATAAGAAAAAGCGTAAATACAGATGTACCCAAAGTTGACCCTGTATATGGTTATGAAGTCGAAAAACTTGAAGCTGACCATATTGTTTCAATGAAAGAAATAACGGACATGGAAGGTTTTGACCTATTACCGAGAGAACAACAAATAGAAGTGCTTAATATGGATGTAAACTTTGTTGGACTTGGAAAACCAACAAATGCTTCTAAGAATGCAAAAGATTGGAGTACATGGCCGGGGCACCCTAAATACGGTAAGGTTCCCGAAATTATAAGACTAGAAATGTTAGAACGTGAAGCAGTGGCTAGAGAAGCTTTGAAAAAATCAATAAAAGAGAGGTTACAATCCATTGAAAACAATAGTTAAAAATATAGGTGGTAAAAAAATAATAGCTACAGCAGAAGAACATTTAAGCCCCCAGATAGAAAAGTTATTGTATTTGCTAACTAAAGTAGAAGATAACAAATTAGTTGATGGATTTTCTATACAAGTTGGTTGGTCTATTTTTGTTCTATCCAAACGTGAAGATGGGTATCACATTATTGCCCCAGATTATACAAAAAATCCATTTAAGGATACTACAGATGATCTAACAATTGCTTTATGGGTGCAATTAGAACAAGTACATTGTTTACGTCAGTTAAATATTGATGGTGAAATAATAAAGTTTAGCGATAAAATAGTGACTTCAAAAAATGTGTTACAACTAGATGAGGTTTATTTACAAAGAGCTAGGGATTGTGACAAAGGTGATTCTGGTTGGTATATCGGTCCTGTCGATGAAACCGAAGAAACTGAAGGTGAATTAGAAGCATTTTACGCATATCAGCTACTAAAAATTAGACCTTCAATTATTCAAGTTTTAGCCTTACCTTATGAATATCTGGTAGTTTTTGAGAAAGATAAAATTAAAGCCATTTTAGATGATAATGATGTCGATGTTTGGAATGGAGTTACAAACTGAGATTAGTTAAGTTCTAAAATAATTGATAGGAGTTAACCGCATGGACTCAAAGGCTTCGAAAATTCTAGGAATATTAGACGATTATGAGGAAAGAGAAATTTGATTCTGTTGCAAAGTTTGAAAAAAGCATAAACGAGTGGATAAATAAGGAAAACTACTTATGCAGTGGCCATTAATTGTTGTAATTCATTGTACACTGAAAAGGCGAAATCTGTTTGAAGATTTCGCCTCTGTTTATATATAGCCTGAATCGTTTCGATTCCTTTGATTGTACGAGAAGCATGACGAAGAGTGTGAAATCCAGCTGATTTCACAAACCGGCGTTTGACATGTCGATGATCTTGTTCAATGAGATTATTACGATGTTTAATGGTACAGTGTTTGGTATGTGTATAATAATCGGCTTTCTGTAATTTTTTGAATGCACAAAGTAAAGCTGGGGCCTTGTCTGTCGTAAGAACCGATGGTTCTCCAAAATGTTTTACCAGTCTTTTCATAAAGGCATAAGCAGCTTGATGATTACGTGTTTTTCGAAGTTGAAAGTCCAGTGTATGTCCATCACTATCAATGGCACGATATAAATAACACCATTCTCCTTTGACTTTGATATACGTCTCATCCAAATGCCAAGCATGGAGTGCTGATTTGTTTTTCTTCTTCCACATTTGATAGATTAGATTGCCATATTCATGAACCCAACGCATGATTGTTGTTGGATGAACTGACACACCGAGTTCCTTGAGAATCTCAGATACATCACGATAGCTTAAAGAAAAACGACAGTAATAGCCAACGGCTACTAAAATAATGTCTTTCTTGAACTGTTTTCCTTTAAAATATCTCATGTCTCATTCTCCTCAACACATCTTCCCTACAGTTTAGCTTCATTTAAAAAACTTTGCAACGGAACCAAGAAAGGTATTGGCGGATGCTTATAAATATTTCGATGGTTTGGGAGGTTTTGTAAAAAATAATAAATTTATCTAGAATTCCTGGTTTAATAAAAAATAATCCAGCAAATGATATTGAAATTCAAGGATTAGAAGATGTGATGAAAATAAAATTACCTAATGTATATAAAGATTTATTGAAATATACAAATGGTTTTTCGATTGGTGGAGGTTTAACGATTTATGGTACTGAGGATATTATAGAACGAAATGAGACCTGGGAAGTAACTGAATATGCAAATGGTTATGTTTCTATGGGTGATGATGGTAGTGGTAATGTTTTTTTAATGTTGCAAGGTGCAGATGCAAAAGAAGTATTGGTTGTTGATTCTGGTGATATGGATTCAAATCATGCTACTGTAATTACTTTAGATTTTAGTGAGTGGGTAAATACAGGATGTTTAAATGAAAAAATACAGAAAATAGAAGTGGAATTCCCTGATACGTGTAATATAGTGTTAGTAGAAACTCCTAATGGGGGATTAAAAGATTTAGTAAAGATAAAAAGTGTACTAGCAATTGATATTTCAACAGGAGATCTATTAAAAGGCTCGAAAAATCTTCCCTTTACATTAGTGAAGAAGTTTCCATATGGTAAGACAAAAAAATTGATTGAAAAATTAGGACCTGTTGGTGTAGTGCTAAATGCGGTACCTATCGATATAAATAATTAGTGTTAAATATAATTTTGAATTTATGTTGAATTCTTTAATGTTAATTTAATATTTTAATTAGAAAAAAAGAACTAGCATTTTAAATGTTAATTCTTTTTTTAGTTATTTTTTAAAGGAATTAAATAAGGAATGTATCAAGAATATTATCTTTTTTTCTTTATTGATCCCAATGTATTTTAAAGTGATTTGAGGTGTACTATGATTTAGGGGTACCGCCAACATTTTAACGAAAATATACGCTAAGCAAAATTCGACATGAGAAAACGTTGATTTTACTACTCTAAGCGATATCACCAGTAGATATTTGAGACAAATGCACTTCAATGTAAAAGGTGCTGAAAAGAACTTAAATAGTGTCTCAAAACTCATCTTTAAATCAAATTCTCAATTCAACCCGTGTTATGGAGTTTTGGGAATCCCTTAGCGTATAAAAACGTTAAAATGTACGTCCTACCCCTTTTTAAACTTAAAAAATTAGAATAAAGAAGAAAAATAATGAAATAAGGGATTCACCATTTTAGCACCAACATTTCGCGAATTTCGTACGCTTAGATGAACCAACAAATGGATTAGATCCACTAGTTTCCTTTGTTCAAGTCATAAACTTCAACTTTTTCTGTAATACCAGTGTGATAGTTGATAAGAAACTTTTCCATAAAGTAATATAATGTAATATGCATGTCCCATTATTTAGAAATTGAAAGGAGTCACTGTAATGATTATTTGGAGAGGTAAAGGACTGTTAGTAGTCTTAGCATTAATTTTAGGAAGTCTGATAAGTGGAATATTTTCTAGTATTTTGCAAATGGACACGGTACATAACCCTGGATTTATTTTTAATGGAATATTTTGTACTATATTTATAGCGATGAGTAATTATTTTTTCACTAAAAAGTTTATATCTGATAGTGTACGAACACTCGTCGATGAAAAAACCGGAGAAAGACTTCAAATAAAAGATAACTCTGCGTTATTTTTCATTCGAAATAAATATTGGACTTGGATTATTCTAGTTTTAGGTTTTGGACTTACTATTACTGTTAGTGCGCAGTTATCATAATTTTTTTATATTAACTACTTTTAATAATTTAAATTACTTATTTGAAAAATTATATTTTTTTACAGTAACTACTCAGCTATACATTGCTTTTAGAAGGTTAGTAAGGGGTATAATTGCTGCCATAAAGATAAAAATGGCCCTACACCTCGCTACATTTCTGTGTTTTAAAACTTTGCGCGTGGCAGAAAAAGGAACTGACCGCTTCTATGCATCGCCAGTCCCTCTCGCCCATTTTAAAAAAATGCTTTTCTTTCTTTTTTTACAGAGTAACTGAGTAGTTACAAAATTTATTCAAATTAAGACTCCAATTTTATAAAAACTCATTAGTCTTTTATTGGAAATGTTATAATGGTAATTGTGGTTTTTTTCTGGAAATGGGTGATGTTCGCATAATTATTAGATTAGATTCCTAAGCAGTAGTTGAAGCATTTTCTACGTTTTTATCACAAGATAACTTGAATTTGTAACAAACAAAATTTGTTGAGTTAATCTAATCATTTATTATGTTGTGGGAAACGAGACATTTGCATGCCATTGCAGAAAAATCCATTTATAAGGTAGAGGTTACTGTATAAAAGCTTATTAAAATATTAAAGGGGTATATGTTATGAAACCGAACAAGGTATTATCCATAGCACTCCCTATCATACTCTTAACAGGGTGTGGTGGGGAAGACAAGATAAAAGAAAAAGCCGAAGCCAAGCAAGAAGAGAAACAAGAATCGAAGAAAGTAGCTAAAACTCATAAAGTACCTGCTGAGTTTTATAAACGAGATATCAATGCTTATTGTAAGTATTTGGAAGATGACTTTAAAGCATACAACAATGAACTGAGTCATATCTCGGATAACACTACTACAAGGGAAGCGATTATAGATAGAATTAAACGACTCGAAAGAACAATTGATATGTTTAATGAAGTTGACCCTCCTAAAGAGTATGCAGACGTCCATAAAGATGTAGAGAGTTCAATGGAACACTTCTCAAAGGCAATGAAACTATCGAAAGAAGTATTTTCTAGAAAAGAAATGCCTAAAGGGGGTAGAACTGATAAAGAATTACTAGAAGAGTCTGATAATGAAATCAAGAAAGGTGACGAGTACTGGTTTAAATTCATAAAAGAACTTGGTTTCACAGAAGGCTCTCCTAACAGAGCAATAACAGAAGCTCAATTAAACGAGTTGGATAATAAAGAAGGTACTAACCTTGAAGCAGTAGAAAAGAACGTAGTAGATGGAACAGAGTTAATTGCTAACTGGGGTTTTGAAACGAAAAACGGTTTCCAACCTTCTCTTATCTTAAAAGGTGGTAATCCAAAACAGTTTGAAGTTTACCTATATGGAGATTATCCAAAGAAAGGTAACCACATTGAAGGTACATGGACTTATGATGTTCCATCCAAAGAGTTACGATTACATATCGACAAACAATTTGTAAATGGTCAGGAAGCAGAAGTTATTCATAAAGACCTTAAGTACAAAGTACAAAACTATGATAAAAAGAATTTGCAATTATTTAACCAAGATTCTATGAAAATAACTCGATATACAAAGCAAATGTAATGATAAAAAGGAAAAGGATTAGGTATAGTCGCCTAATCTTTTCTTCTTCGTAACTATCCAGCCCATAGTTAAAAACGCAAGACAAATAGAGGTAATCACTACGATCTATTCTGTTTTCCTCTGATTGGGGTACCGCCACATGCCCATCAACTTAGGAACGGAAACAACATGAACTTTTGTTCAAATAAACTAAAAAACTTTTAAAATACTTTGTTTCCTTAAAAATAAGCATGCCAAATAAAACTAGATTAACAGAACTTTAAAAAATTATGCGATTTTCTTTTGTTTTTTCAATCCACTATACTCATAGACAACACCCAGGATATCAAAGAAGGTTCTGGTGCAAAAACTTCAGGATAATTACAATAAATCTATAAAACTTGGACATACTGATACTACTACTCTAGGAAGATGGAGGAACGGGGTTTGTCTATTGCTCACACAACGATTATGCGATGTGTTCACCAGTATGGTCCTGAATTAGATGAGCGAGTACGGCGTCATCTTAAGCCAACAAATGACTCGTGGAGAGTCGATGAAACTTATATTAAAGTAAAAAGTCAATGGATGTACTTATATCGTGCCGTGGATTCAGAAGGGAATACAATTGATTTTTATCTAAGTGAATCAAGAGATAAACAAGCAGCCAAGCGCTTTTTCAAGAAAGCCTTGGCTTTTTCGTATATTTCTAAACCGCGTGTAATAACAGTAGATAAGAACCCTGCCTATCCTGTAGCGATTCAAGAGTTGAAAGAAGAGAAACATATGCCTGAAGCTATAAAGCTAAGGCAAATTAAATATCTCAATAATATAGTGGAACAAGACCACCGGTTTATTAAAAGGCGAGTTCGTTCTATGTTAGGATTTAAGTCATTTAAGACAGTAATCTTTATATTGAGTGGTGTTGAAGCCGTGCATATGATGAAAAAAGGACAACTTGTTTTACCGGACAAGTCTGTCCAAAACCAGAAACAATTTATTCATAAATTGTTTGGCTTAGCTTCATAAGATAGGGATGAAGAATAAATTGCTACTCTATGTTTCTAACTAACATTTTTGCACCAGAACCTTTTAGATAACCTCAAAATGAAAATTTTCTAACCCTAACAGTACGTCCAAGTTTGGTAGATATCTTGCAATAGAACTAAATATTTTGATGGAAAATCTAAATACCCCCTTGCCTAAGTTGTAAGGGGGCATAACTATTTTCTATAAATCTTGAATTGTAGCAGTTATAGATGATTTCGGATCAGCAAAACTACTAACATCAGCTTGAATTATATATGAAGCTTCTTTCTCCAACCATACATCCGTGTTTTCCGTTATAGAGCCATAGCAACCTCCAACATGTAAATCTACAACAAGCTCAATAGTTGTGGGAGAGGTCTTCTTATATAAACTACAAGAACCATCCGAGGCCATCGCTGTAGTCTTACCATAATATGTACATGTCAGTTTCATGTACTTTCCTGTCCCAGTAATATCTAAACTTTTCGTTGAATTATCCGAATGCTTAGATGTTACTGATGCAAGAGTAGCAGCATTAGTTACAGGTACAAATACTGTGAAGATAGTAATTATGGATGCAATTAATAGAGAAAAATACTTTTTCATTACCAACACCTCCATATGTAATTAATAAAAACTGATTTGCTTATACAATATAAATTTGCACTGCGCGAAAACCTTTGTAAAGATATAAAAAATTCCTTAAGTTATCGAGATGTATCTGAGATTCTCTTATTTTTTGCAACTATTCTTACTTGTATAGGATTTTGTACCCCAATAATGAATTTGAGAGCCGTTAAATGAAATTTTTTTGACTTGTCCCTGATAACGTTGTTCAAAATGAAGATGAGCACCAGTTGATCCCCCTGTATTGCCCACATTTCCAATTTTTTGCCCTATCGTAACTTTTTGTCCTTTTTTAACGCTTTGTGTACTTAAGTGTGCATAGCGAGTAGTCCAACCGTTTCCATGATTGATCTCAATCCATTTTCCATAACTTCTATTTCCCTCATTTTCTACTCTTGATACTGTGCCAGAAGCAGATGCTACAACAGTATCTCCTTCATCGTTTGCTCGGTTAAAATCAACAGAATTTGCTGGACTATGATTAGAACGAGTTTGTCCTTCCCATTTCTGTCCACAAGGAAAAGGCATTTGAAACTTTGGTGTTCCAGCTGCCTCGGCAGTATTAACTCCCCCTATACAAAATGTAAGCAGTAAAGTTGATGCAGTGATCGATAACAAATTCTTTTTCTTCATAAAAACTCCTCCAAATATACTGAAAATATTTATGTAGTATGTATTCTTTTTACTTTCACGAGTTCCCTTTTCACTATTTTTTTTTCAAAATTATACAGAAAATTTCAAAAAAACGACATTTTTATACAAGACATGACAGTGGTCATCAAATTATGGAGTTTACTCCCAAAGTGGTCCCTAAAATCCATAATTGTTTGCGTTTTGCAACACAATTCGATATTTTTTTATTTTATTTAGAGGATTTGATAAAAAAAGGTAGAAAATTAATTAATTGTAAAAATATCTTAAAAAGGGGATAAATTATGAAAAGAATTATAGCAGGAACTTTAGCGTTTGGAATGGTAGTTGGAACTGGAAACAGTTTTTCTTCTGCAGAAGAAATAAGTAACGTTCCTGTAATTGAAGAGGTAACAATCCAAACTAATTTTGAAACTATGAATATCGAATCTTTAGAAATTCAATCCATAACTACCTCCCAATTTCAAAAGGTTTATGCGGCAATGAAGAAATATGAAGGAAAACCATACAAATATGGTGGGAATAGCCCCAAAACTGGATTTGATTGCTCAGGATTAATGCAATGGGGGTATGGAACACAAGGGATTAAATTGCCACGTAGTGCCCAGCAGCAATATGATTTTACTAAGCGTATCAGCAGAAGCGCTCTTCAACCAGGTGATTTAGTGTTCTTTAAAGGAACAAATGGGGGTAAACAAGGAATTACACATGTTGGTATGTACATTGGAAACAATACATTCTATAACTCTAGTAGTTCAAAAGGAGTAAGTGCAGCTAAGCTAGATAATTCTTATTGGAAGCAACATATTGCCGGTTATGGAAAAATCAAATAAGGGGCCCGCTATATTGTCAACAAGCTAATAATAAAAAATACGGTTTTGTTGCAAAAAGTGCAATCTCACGGATTGGATACTCTAAATGGTGAAATAGCAATAAGTTTCGGAACAAGCTGTTTATACCCATAAACAAGCTAGTAAGCTTTTGCAGGAGGCTGGAATTGAAGGGAACAATGCACTGGAGTTTCCAAGTATTGAAATAATCAAACAGTCTGTGAAATGTGGAATCGGTTTTGCATTGATTCCAGAAGTGGCTGTGAAAAAAGAACTTGAAGAAGAACAATTCAAAACGTTTCTATTATGTCCGCCAATTTTTTCTTTTTGGAGGTTTTTACTTTTCTTAACTTGATGGGCATGAGGTAGCGTCAGGAAAACGCGGATTTACAATAAAAAGCAGGTAACCACTATTTTGCAAAATGAGGGTATCATTGACGGCAACGATTTTGGTTTAGCTTGTATGGTCGCTTTCGGATATCGGAAAGCGGATCCCAAACGCCCAAAAACAAGACAAAATCTCGATGAAATTGTCGAATGGCGATAAAACTGTAGATGATGTTTCTCAGCATCAAGGGACATGATCACATAGGCATGTCTCCTTTAATGTTATTTAGAGATAAGTCCAAGTAAGCATCCAAATAAGGTGCTTTTCCCTCTGTTATATAGAAAATACATAATAAAAATGGAATTTGATAAAGTAGGCATTAATTAAATAATCCATATCTTTGTTAAAGCGCCTTATTTTGATACTGTAAGGAATAAAGTATCAGTCTGAAAGAATAGTACACCTTATATTCATTGATGCCCCAAATTCTTCAAATGATTGTTTGTTTACTTTTTCCCAATTAATTTCTTCATTATATAAGTAAAAAAGAGATAAGAACACTTTCATTCCGTGCATTATCTCTTTTTCAAATATGTATGGCATATCCCATGTAAAATTACCACATATTTTAATGGGACTTACAGATTGCTCTTCAAAAAAAATTATACCTCATTTTTTTTAAAAATATACAATTTAAAACCATTTCAAAAATACATGGTCAGAATGTCAGTGCCTTGCATGTTTCTAAGAATTATAGTTAGTGATAACGTGAAATTCATTTTATTATAATTAATTATAATAAAATGAAAAAATAGTGTATTAGATAAGAATTCTACATTCTTCTCTATTTACCTATGCTTATAATTTTTATAAATTATTATATTGTAGATATTGATTTAAAGTTGATTAATTAAAGTGTCGAGTCCGCTGCTTTTTTTATTTTGCATAGAAAAAAGGAACCTGTAATGGCTCCTTTTCACAATGCTATCTTATACTTATTGATTTTCCGCTTAACATTCATAAAAGCTAGTAATGCTGCAATAGCGCAAAGACCTTTAAACCAAAGAAACTCGGAAGAAAATAGTCCACCAAAGAAAGCGACCGAGTGTACAAAACAAGTAATACCAAATAACCAAAGCATGAACTTTAATTCCTTTGAGGAATACTTATAGTTTTTAAATCTTTCCCACATATGTATCAACTCCTATTGTCCTGATGTTCTGTAGTTTTTCTTGATGATATCCCGCATATTTAAGACAAAGAATAGAAGGAAAACCAAGGCTATGATACCGTTAACCCAGTAGTATGTATGTCCTGTTGTGAATCCAGTATAGAAAGAAAGGGAATTCCAAACTAAAAGGATTGTTGTACAGATAGTAGAGATCAATAATGAACTAAAACTTCTCATGATTTCACCTCGATTCAAATTTTTAGAACTTTTTATATAATTATACATTTAAATACAAGGATTTACAAAATGAATTACCATAAAGAGGAGTTAGACAAATTACTTCCTATTGCAGCAATACCTGAACAGTTTGCTGGCATTCGTGAAATCATCAAAGAGAAAAACAAAGTAACTCGGCCGATCTTAACAGATGAAGAAAAAGAACTAATTGAGAACATGTTGTTATGTTCCTTATTATCTGAAGAAGAAATACTAATTACATATTATGAAGATGGTTATTTACTCTCTAGCTATATGACTGTTGTTGGTATTGACCAGCAAAATAGTGCTGTTATATGTACTGATGCCTTTTATAACAAGATGTCCCCTTATTTTCTTATAAGGGGGCTCTCTCCGTTCAAATGAATATTTTGTTTAGTTTTCTTTAATCTCTACATCGCTTAATCAATACTATGGCTCCATGCTTTTTATTTTAGGAAGGATAGAGAGGTAACAATTGTACAGAGATAATAAAGTTGTTTAATTTTTAATAAAGTCATTTGAAAAATAATAAAGGCCTTAAAAATGTTAGTCATACTATTCATCAAACGATCCATTTAATGGAGGAACTCCTTTAAAGAAACTTGAACCTCAATAGTGTCATTCTACGCTCTCAAGAGATTCTTTAAGGAATTGAAATTCAAACTTGGTAGCTTCTAATATATCTTTAATATATTTTCCCTGATTTTCAACTCCCGTTACTAGATCTAGTTTATTAAAAAAGATTATCCAGTTTAAATTCTTCTTTGTTTCGAATCTGTATTTTCCTTCTATATCTTTGTTAGGGTAAATTTCGAAATAAACTCTCTCTGCCTTATTTAGGTTCCAATAAAAATGTTTGTAAATATAAGGAAGCCGAGCGTCAAGCATACTCTTGTTTTTTTGTTTGGATAATGTTCTATTTAGAGACGCTAAATAATCATTGATATTTTTAACAATTGCTTTTTCATCTTTTTCGCTACTTAGAATCCCAAATTCAATCTTCGTCATTTAGTAGTCCCCTTATTAATAAGTTATTTTCACTAATATTAACATTTTTATGAAAATAAGTTAAACCAAAAGAAGTTGCTATAAAAGTACAATCCTTACTTAAGTATAGGGAGCGATTGTTCAATAAAATTTAGATTTTCAAACGACTTTATTGTTATATTTTTTAGGATAGTGAAGTATCTTAAATTAAAAATTAAACAACTTTATTTTTAACCCCGTCCTAAATTAGAACGGGGTATGCTTGTTTGAGCTTTTAAAATTAAATAACTTTATTTTCATTTCACATAATAGGTATTTTTCGTTGATATGACTGGATTTGTAGTGTTAGTTGTTTGCATTTTCCTAGTTTGAATTTGTAGGATTTATATTGTTTTTTAGTTGATGCCCCAACACCATGAAAACCACCAGAAACATCCGCCACCGCCAAACTGACCACCAACATTAAGGGATAATAGGTCCTTTTTATTCAATAAATTCAACTATACTTTTACAGCTGATGCCCCAACACCGTGTAAACCACCACTTGTTTTGTATACAACTGGTCCAAACTTACGACCAATAAGAAGTTTTCTTTTGTGGCACCGTTAATTTCGTCGCCATATCTTGCGAACGCTTCATCAATGCTATTATCGACGATTTCATATACAAGATGATGAAGAGGGTGGTGGAAATTACATTGCGGCTTCCATCACTCCTTTGTTTTAACCTAATAATTTGATGATTAATGCCCCGATTCCAGTAGAAATAGCAGAAATTACAGCTAATGCTACTTTGTCACTCATTTTGATTTCCATGTTTGTTTCCTCCTTTCTTTTGTTGTAATGCATTGTACTCATTGAGTTACCTGTTTTTAATAGCTATCGTTAAAAATCTTCCTACATAATAAAAGGTCCGAAGTGCAAGGTTCACTCCACTTTTATAGGCGCAGTAGATAGGTGGGTTTGGTATATATTAAAACTATAATTCCTTTCATGTTATCGTGCCACCCCTTACATGTCCGCAAAAGTATACCTTTACAGATATATAGAAAACTATAAAAAACCACGTCCATAAATGTTCATTTCTCACTTTACAGACATCTATTTATTTCGTATACCTTTACAGACATAAATGATATAATTACCAGTGAGGTGTACATATGAAACATAAAAAATTTGGTTATGTACGAGTTTCAAGTAAAGATCAAAACGAAGAACGACAAATTCAAAATATGAAGGATTTAGGGATCGAAGATCGGGATATTTTCATTGATAAAGAATCTGGGAAAAATATGGAGCGAGAGAGTTACCAAATGCTAAAGCGTCTTGTTCGTACAGGAGATACTATTGTGTTTGACTCCCTAACAAGGCTTGGGAGAAATATGAATGATACATTAGAAGAATTTAGGTACTATGAAAAACATAAAGTAAATTTACAATTTATAAAAGAACCTTATATTAATGTCAATTACACTGGGGAAAGCACAAATGATGTCATTCAAAGTGCAATTCAAAAAGCAACTCTTACCATATTATCAGCATTTGCAGAAAAAGAACGCATTGATATTAAACAACGTCAAGCTGAAGGAATTGCTCTTGCCAGGAAGCAAGGTAAACGTTTAGGACGTCCGCCTGTCGAAATAACAGAAGAATTTATGGATGCTTACAAGGAATGGAAATCTGGTTCAATTACAGCCGTAGGAGCTATGAAAAAGTATGGCATCAAACGTTCCTCATTTTATAAACTTGCCAAACAGTATGAGGAAAATTAAATTGTATATGTTTTGACATATTCATTTTAAAATGTGGATGGGCCCCCTTTTAACAAAACCGGAGTGGAAATGATGAGTATAAATAGTTTTGTGGGATTGATAAAGGATGAATTATTAAAAGAGGTAAGCATAAGAAGTGAGGATGAATTCGAGCCTGTAGTAGTTAAAGATATTCCTAGACTTTGGAAGTGTTTAGGGACAGGTAATTATGCCGCAGTATTTATGCACAAAGAATACAAAGATTGGATAGTGAAAGTTTACGCGCGAGAAGGAGAAGGAATTGAAAAAGAGTCAGAAGTATACCGAAGAATCGGAAATCATCCTTCTTATTCGAAGCTTATATATAAAGGAGAAAATTTCATAGTATTGAAACGTTTAAAAGAAATTACCTTATACGATGCTATTCATAAGGGGATTAAAATTCCTAAGCAGGTAATCCTTGATATCAATGAAGCTTTAGAGTATGCAAGGGAACAAGGATTAACTCCTTGTGATGTTCACGGGAAAAATGTGATGATGGAAAACGGAAGGGGATATGTAGTCGATGTATCTGATTTCTTAAAAACAAAAGAAGATAGTAAGTGGAGAGACCTAGAAAAGGCATATTTTACATTTTACTTGCCTTTCATTTATAAATTGCCTTTCCCTGTTAAAATACCGTATTTCATGTTAAACATTGTTAGACGTTCATATAGAAAATATAAGAAGCTTAAAAAGAAATTCAAATTGTAAAAGGACCACATACTTATCTTTAGGTTAGATAAGTGAACCACTAGTAAACAATAGGACCGTACATTTTAGATATGTCTAATATGTACGGTCCTATTTTTATAACTTCATGAAGTAATCAGTAAGCTTTTCATTTTCTTTTTCACGCAATTGCTTATTTTCTTCTGCAAGCTGGGTGATTTTGCCCATCCCCCGAAAAGGAGGATTAAGACAAAATATTCCATATTAGTTGTATAGTATTTTGGACTCAACCTTATTTATTCGATTTGTAACATAAACGTTCGTTTTTGTTACGTTTTATATTTGAAAATATGAAATACCCTAACCGTTGAACTAGCTGTAACAAAATACTGTATCAAAAATAATCCGTAACATTATTATTAAAATACCTTTTTGTTACAACAAAATTTGATGAGTGGCTCAAAAAAGAAGTAATCGTTGCCGTATCCCTTTAACATGAAATTGGTATTTTCCGCCTTATCACCCTTTTTTGGGGGATGGGCAAAGATACCCGACACTCATTTGGTGGTATTTTAGCTACTAACTAGGCCAAACAACACCCTGACAATGTCTTAAGTTTAATCTTGCTTAATTGTACACTAAACAAGCGAGAGTCAAACTTGCATCAAATGAATGTAGGAAGAAGCTGGTTAGAAGAAGATAATGTTTTGAACTCTTATGAGTCAATCGAGTCTTTCTATAAAGACTTCTTTGCAATGGCTGAAAAACTGCTAGAAATGGGAAAGTATTATGATTTACAGTTCACGGATAGAAAAAACTTTAAAGTCTTAGAAAGCTTAGATAAAGAACTTAAACACCGCCCTGATTTTTGTAAATATGTACATGCGGATCCTGAGTTTTTTCAAGATTATACTCAAATCACAACTGAAATTTCAGTACCAACTCTTGTAATTAGTGGCAAGTATGATGATGCTGTTGGACCAGATCACTATAAAAAATTTAATTTTCCTAATATGTCCGTTGCTATTTTAGAAGATAAGCATCATCCTTATTTAGAAAACAAAGAAGAATTCAGGCGCGCAATTCAGGAATTTATACTAGCTATACCTACTCTAAAAACAACTTAAATTTACTTCCGATATCGGGTTTTATATAAATAAAATAGGTCTAAAGTATGAATCAGTTTCATTATTAAGTATGATTTAAAAATTCCTTTTTTTGTTATCATTTAATTAATATTTAACAAATGGGGGATGAAATATAAAGCTTAAGGTTCAAGGGGTTTCTGAACTGGTTTTGCAGGTAGAATCAATGGCTAGAGCAGCGGGGGATTATTTGTATCCTTAATAGTCAAAGAGAGAGGAGTAAGAGAGTTAATATGTTGCAAGTATTGAGACAAGGAGTGTTATTCGGATGGCAAACATTTTAATGATTAACTTTCCAGCAGAAGGGCATGTCAATCCTACTTTGGGCATTGTAAAAGCTTTTGCGGAAAGAGGAGACAGTGTTCACTATATTACAACTGAAAAATTTAAAGAACGTTTAGAAAAAGTTGGCGCAACGGTTCATCTTCAGCCTGATTTATTGAGTAAAGCATCCATTGATCCGTATTCGAATGCCGGTTTAAATAACTTTCTGAAAATTCAAATTCAAACTTCATTGGACGCTTTGGATATCACAAAACAGTTATCTCAGGATATTGATTTTGACTTTTTATTTTATGAAAAATTTGGAGCAGGGCAACTAGTGAGAGATTACTTGCAAATTCCGGGAGTTTGCTCTTCAGCATCCTTTTTGTTTCCAAAAGAATTTCTTAAAAACATGCCTTTATCTCCAGAATCCGGATTTAAACCTGATGAAGAAGCTGAAAAGTTAATGGTACAAATGAAAGAATGTTATGGCGTAGAGCCGGAGAGCTCGGCTCAGTTTATGAATAATGCGGCGGAATTAACGATTGTATTTACGAGCCGGTATTTTCAGCCTAATAGCGAAAAATTCGATGATTCAAATATCTTTATCGGACCGACATTCCCAAAGAGGGCTTATACGGGTAGCTTTCCCTTTGAAGCATTAGAGGATGAACAAGTCCTTTATATTTCGATGGGGACGGTTCTTGACCGTACAGAGGAGTTTTTTAATACATGTATTGATGCATTTTCTGATTTCAAAGGAAAAGTTGTCATCGCTGCCGGTGAAAGAGTAGATATGACAAAAATTAAAGAAGCTCCCGAGCACTTTATCATTTCTTCATATGTACCGCAATTAAAGGTACTCGAGCACACGGATGTCTTTATTACCCATGGCGGTATGAACAGCGTGAATGAATCTATCCACTTCAATATCCCAATGGTTGTTATCCCGCATGACAAGGACCAGCCTACAGTGGCGCAGCGTCTGACTGAGCTTAATGCCGGCTATAGAGTATCAAAAGATAATTTGAAACCTGAAACGTTAAAGGATGCCGTTAAAGAGGTGCTGACCAACGAGATCTATAAAGAGGGTATCAAAAAAATTAATGAAAGTTTTCAAAAAAGCGGCGGGGCAGAAAAAGCTATAGAAGCTATTGATGCTTTTGTGCAAAACAAAAAATGAAGAGAAACACAAAGCCTTATTCAACGCGAGTTGAATAAGGCTTTTTTAGTTTGACTTCCGCTAACGAAAATTATGTAAATGAGCTGTCCATATGGACGGCTTATTGTATTTTTTGTTTAACGTGTTTTTTTCCAAAATGCTGGCGAGACCCCATGCCCATCAACTTAAGAGTGTAAACAAACTGAAATTTGGTTCAGCCGGGTTAGAACATTCTTAAAATAGAAGTATATTCTAAAAAATACGCATACCAAATAAACCCTAACGGGTTTCATTTTTTTAATTATGCAATTTTCGGTTCTGGTGCAAAAACTTCAGGGAAATTGCAAATAATCTCTAAATCTTGGACATACTGATACTATTACTCTAAAAAAGGTGTGTGATCGGTATGAAAAAGGAAAATTTGTTCAAATGGAAGCACTATCAACCTGATATTATCTTATTAACGGTAAGATGGTACCTACGGTACAACCTAAGTTTTCGTGATTTGGTGGAAATGATGGAGGAACGAGGTTTGTCTATTGCTCACACCACCATTATGCGTTGGGTGCATCAATATGGACCTGAATTAGACGAAAGAGTACGACGTCATCTTAAGACAACAAATGATTCTTGGAGAATCGATGAAACGTATGTGAAAGTAAAAGGACAATGGATGTATTTATATCGCGCAGTCGATTCAGAAGGGAATACTATTGATTTTTATCTCAGTGAATCAAGAGATAAACAAGCAGCCAAGCGCTTTTTCAAGAAAGCCTTGGCTGCTTCTCATATTTGTAAACCTCGCGTTATAACAGTAGACAAGAACCCTGCCTATGCTGTAGCAATTCAAGAATTAAAAGAAGAGAAACGTACGCCTGAAAGCATACAACTAAGGCAAGTTAAATATCTCAATAATATAGTGGAACAGGATCACCGTTTCATTAAGAAACGTGTGCGTTCTATGTTAGGATTCAAGTCATATGAAACAGCCACTTCTATATTGAGTGGCGTTGAAACCATGCATATGATGAAAAAAGGACAACTTCATCCACAGGTGAAGTCTGCCCAAAATGAAGTTAGGTTCATACATAAACTGTTTGGAATTGCATCATAATCTGCCGTTGAACAGACTATGTAGGTTGCTCTGTCTCTATCAAATGATTTTTGCACCAGAACCAAAATTTGTACATTTTCACCTGAAGATGTCATTTTTCTCATTTTTGGGGTATTTAATTTCGTTAAGTTGATGGATGTGTATGGTGATCCCTAATACATTTTTCATGGAACAAATTACAAAGGATGGCGTGTTTTTATGAAGCTTTCGATTCAAGATGAATTATAATTATTTACTGAAGAGCTACATCAGCATTTTAGTTTCTCATCTTTAGAAGAACTTGCTAGGAAATTAGTCTTTATACAACGAAAGCGTAGGTTTTTAGCTCATGATTTATCTTTTATCTGTGTCTGGATGAGTCAACGGGCAGTAAGCTCTCCGTTTCAAATCCTCAATTTGGAATTCTTCAAATATTACTTTATTTTTATATATAAATAAGAAAAAATAAACAATATATGATAAAAATATCCAAAAAAGTGAAAATCTCTTTTCAATTATTCTACTTATTGTTATAATTCAGTAAGTAAAAGTAAATTTTTTTTTACAATTTTTACAAATTGATAGGGGGAATATAAATGGCTGGACAAATTCGTATGAGCCCAGAGGAGCTTAAAGCAAAAGCAGCTCGTTATGGTAATGGTGGTCAACAAATTGAGGACATTTTACGCGATTTAACAAACTTACAATCAGATTTACGCGGAGAATGGGAAGGTCGTGCATTCGAAGGGTTTGACCGACAATTTATCGAATTAGCACCGAAGGTAAGAAATTTTGCCCAATTACTACATGACATCGAAAGACAATTGAAGGATACAGCAGATGCTGTGGCTCGACATGATGAAGATTTATCCCGTAATTTTGGACTTAGCTAATTACGGTGATGTTTGTTAGTAGATTAGGGGATTTTTCATGCTTTACATAGTAACGGGCGCGAGTAAATTCTCTGAGTAGTGAGCCACGCAGCAAGTGCTGCGTGGCTCATTTATTAGGAATATTTGTAAAAAGGGAGAGATACTGCCATTTTTCTTGGGATTATACTACAAAATAAATATAAATGCTTAGTAAAAAAAGTATAAGGTAGCTTGAAATTTGTTTGCATCTCTCCCGCATTAGCGGATAGTAAAGCTCCTACTAATGAAAGTTTCACCTTATTGTGGGTATGAAAAGGAGTATCCGTTTTCGCGACTACTAGAAGTAAGCGAATAACAGTATACAGACAAAGAGTTTTACTAGCAGGAGTGGTGATGTGTGAAAAAAATAAAGTGGAGCATAGTATTTTTTATTATACTGACGCTTGCGCTGTCTACTGGAACCTCCTTTCTAGCACTGAATCAAGTGAAGAAAGGAAAGAGTGATAAAGATACACAAAAGATGACGGTTGCGCTGGTTAACGAAGATCAAGGTGCAAACCTGAGTGGCAAAAAGATTGAATTTGGTAATGAATTTATTACGAGTGTGGAAAAAGATAATACGCACGATTGGTATGTAGTTAGCCGCGGGGTAGCAGAAAGCGGGCTAGCACGTAACGTCTATAATATGATGATCGTTATTCCGAACGATTTTTCCAAAAAAGCATTATCAATTGAGTCGAATGCGCCGGAAAAGGTGACGCTTAACTACAAGGTAAATACAACTGGTAATAATGATGTAAAAGCAGAAGCAGAAAAAACAGCAAGTTCGATACTTGGAGATTTCAACAGCCGAATTATCGATGTTTATTTCGCTAGCATTATCGGAAACTTGCAAAATGCGCAGGATAACATTACAACTCTTGTAAAAAAAGAACAAACTTACACCGATGTGTACAATAAAGAGGTTCATAGCCCGCTAGCTGGTTACACACAGCAGTTTAAAAGTGTTCAAGATCAAACGGGTGTAGCGAAAGGTAGTTTTAAAGGATTACAAGAGATTTTAAATGGGTTTAGCAACAATTTGAATGAAGGTATGAAATCCAATCAGACCAGTCAGACAGCTTTTGGTGATTTTAATAAAATGAAGGAAGCAAATGGCCTTGTCTTAAAGGATTTCACGACACAGTTGACTCAGTTTGACCAAAGTATGAATACAACAGATATAGTGCAACAATTTGCTAATTTAGAATTAGCGAATAAAGTAATTTACAATCAATTTCAGTTGAAAGAAGAGCAGCCTAATATTTTATCGGATTCAGCTGGTATGCAAAAGTATTTGAGTGATAACAGTGCGAAAATTCGCAGTTACAGCACTGAGTTAGCAAATACAATAGGACCAGGGCTTACGGCATCAATAACTGAAAAGCTAAAGCAGGAAATTTCAAATTCTTCTGAGGGTCATCAAGACGTATATTTAAATAAATTCTTTGATGCACCGGATAATCATGCGAATCAAAAGATTCAAGAGGCTATTAATCAGTTACCGTCATTAAATAAAGATGATATTCAAAACATTGGTTTATCAGATGGGACGAAGAAAGAACTGGAAAATGTTATTGATATCACAAATAAATATAATGCGAAAAAACTTTATACACCTACGCGAGGTACAGATACTATTCCAATGGTGGAAATGATAAAAAAAATTAAGGATAATTTGACGACATCTGGTGTTGAAGTAAACGATAAAGCAGTATTGCCAGCTACGAAAAAAGAAGGGCAATATATCACATTAAATGTACCAGACGATTATGAAGTGACAAGTGTAAAACTGGTTATCGGAAATGAAGCAGATTACACAAAGGAGTACCTTGAAAATAAAAAAGTTGTTTTACCAGCTACAGACAAAGGCGATTTCGAAATTAAAGCGACATTACGTTTAAAAAATGCTAACAGTAATATTTCTGTCTTTGAGCCTGTAACTTGGAGTTGGAATTTGACACAAGAGGATACAGATTATGTCATTGATAACCCATCATCTGACATGAAACCAAAACCAACTGAACCGCCTATACTAGGTCAATCACGTACGATTACTAATCAAAATCCTTTGAAGAGGGTAAAGAAAAGTGACAGTCAAACGCAAAATAGTGGTAGCCAGACAGGTGGAAGTGACAGTCAAACGCAAAATGGTGGTAGCCAGACAGGTGGAAGTGACGGTCAAACGCAAAATGGTAGCGGCCAGACAAGTGGAAGTGATGGTCAAACGCAAAATGGTGGTAGCCAGACAGGTGGAAGTGACGGTCAAACGCAAAATGGTGGTAGCCAGACAAGTGGAAGTGATGGTCAAACGCAAAATGGTGGTAGCCAGACAAGTGGAAGTGACGGTCAAACGCAAAATGGTGGTAGCCAGACAGGAAAAAATGATGGAGAGACACAAACAGAACAGCCCCCTACAAAAGATGAAGAGACGAATACAGAAGGGGAATGGAAACCTGTAAATAATAATTACATTACTCACCAAGTTATGTCGTCGTTAGATCCGAATGCGACTAATAAGCTTGTACAAGCAGTTGAAGATACGATTAAAAATTATCAAAAACTATCTAACATGTATAACTTGTATTACGGGTTTGAGGCATCAGCCGATTTACCGGAGGATTTTAATCAAAAATCACTTACGGATTTAACAGAATCACATCAAGATTCATTATACTACCTGTTCAACAAACGCGATGTGCTTGACTTATTAGCGGAATACATTGCTAAGCAAACGACAGAAGAAGTACAGAAACAAACAAAAGATTTGAAAGATAAATTAGATGCTTATCTTCAATTGGTTGATGAAGCAGATAAAAATTCTACACATTTAACAGAAGTAATTAAGCAGACAACTGAGCAAGCAAACGCGATGAATACGAATCTTACGCAAACGTTAAAAGATTTAGCAACATGGCGTGAAACAAGCAATAAACTAATCGATCAACAAGGGAAAGTTGTGACAAATAGTGATGGTGAACAAACGGCGACGCTTGCGTTAGACGGGGAATTCAAGTCTATTTTTACACAAAGTCAGACACTCGCTGATCAGTCGAAGGGTAACTTAATATCAGCTGACGATGTGTATAAAACGTTTGATAATATCGATGACCAAGCGAAAACGATTCAAGATAGTGGAGATTCGCTAGTTGGTCAGGCGACAAGGCTTTCGAATGATCTAAGTAAGAAACTAATTGATGATAAAGATTACTTGAAAAATTTCACGAAAGTTCTCGCAAACAGTCGCGTTGGCGAACGACAAAACGAAAACTTATATAGCTTCCTTGCAAACCCAGTCCAAAAGAAAAACGATGGTGTTGTTGTAGCCGCAGATACGTTTACACCATATTTATTAGTACTGATTTGCTTCATTGTTTCTCTATTTACAGCTTATGTAATTTCAAACCAAGAACGAAAACGCATAGAAAAAAGTGCTTTTGAGGAAGAGATGTCATTGGTACTGAAAAACGTACCAATTACGACTGTTCAAGCTGGTATTGGAATAGTTGAGGGGATTCTAATAGGCGGTATTTCAGGCTATTTATTGAAAATTAATCATGCAGAATTCCTAGTATGGATCAGCATGTTTACCAGCATTATGTTAGTGCTAGTTCTCATTTCAGGCTACTTATTACGCCAAATGAAAATGATCGGAATGTTTATTTTGCTAGCCACGTGTAGCCTGTATCTGTTCCTGACAGATGCAGTTGGGTTGAATCTTGATAAAATGTCGACTGCTGCTAAAATACGTGAATTTTCACCGCTTCAATATATTGAGAGTATGATTACTGGTTTTGCAAACGACCGAGCAAATTGGTCGACTATTATGTATAGTTTAATGGCAGCTGTCGTTATTGGCTTTGTGGTAAACTTGTTCGTCATACGCAAATACCGGGCAGAAGAAAGGGATGAATATGAAGCTGATTCTCATACGAGCTAGTTTCATTACTGCTTTTTTGTTGCTTTTTCTTGCTCCGTCGTCCCTTTACGCTGATACGGGTAGCTATCTTGATCATAACGGCAAGATGGATTTGAAAACGGATCGTGTGGAACAGATAAAACAGGAAAAAGTCGAAAAAGAACAAAAGGAGACCCAAGAAACTGAGCTTGAAAAACACGCACCAGACTTGTTTAAAGAACAAACAAAAGATGTAATTAAAGAGAAGCAGAAACAAATAGAGGGCGAAACGAAAGCATTAAATGACTCATTGTTTGTAACATCAGACAAGAAGGATACAACTGTGAAGGACAGACAAAACAGCTTGTTTGCTCAAAATTATACGGTTAGCAACGCTGTTAACGTTGACCAAAAAACTAATCAACTAGAAACGGAACCTATCAGTACACAAATGATAGGAATCCTATCTGGTGTAGTACTAGCAATTTGCTGCGGCATTTATGTTGTAATACGGAAAATTTGGCAGTAAGGGAGAAGGAAGTATGGCAGGACAAACACATATTAATGTCACAATTGACTTTAGTAAATGGGATAGCAGCTTATATGATCTGCGTATCCCGACCCATCAGCCCGTCAAACAGCTGCTCATGAACATTGCTGAAGCACTAAAACTTGATGTGATAGAAGTTTCTCGCTGCGCTATTAAGGTTGTTAATAAAGAACTGTTACTCACTGACGATGATCGGTTAATTGATTATCAGGTAACGGACGGGGATATATTAAAAGTTTTGTAGAATTAAAAATCTTTCTTTTTAGTTAGGTGAGAGTAACTGACCGTGCATAGAAGCGGTCAGTTACTGCTTTTGTCAAAAAAAAAGCTAGAAAGCAAGAGTGGATCACTTCTACATAGCAGCGACTTATATGTTGAAAAATCAAAATGAATTTATATAGAAAAGAACATGAAAAAGAGGAGTAAGAGACTATGACAGAAAGAACGATTCAGCTAGATTCGATGCAGTATCTATTTGAAACGACTGAGCATATACGGAAATTGAAGTTATCGAAATCACAGACGCGTGTGAAGGACATGCGGCAATTAGAGTTAATCACAGAAAAATCTAATTTCTTTGTACCGGCTACAGTAGAAGATCATGAAGATATGTTTACATTTGAGTTCAACGTTAAGGGATATACAAAGGAATGGGAAGATGTACACAAGCTAGGAAAGAACGATAAATTACGATTATTGCTTAATGTTGCTCGTTTTCAAGAGTGCTTACAAACGCGAAAAACTTTCTTCCTTCATCCAGACAATCTAGTATTCGATGACAATTATATGCCCTATCTAGTTTATCGTGGTATCCGTGATATTGTACCACCGTATCGCTTAGATGATGAGAAGTTTTTACGTCAGTATAAATGTTTAGTTGTCGCAATATTCTCGAAGAAATATAGTTTTGATGAATTGTATTCTGGTTCATTGAACAATGCAAAAGATACAGCATTCGAACGTAATGTCGTTGAGGCTGGTACATTTGATGACCTTGTAAAGTTGTTAAATGATCATTACAGAAGAGAACAAACGACAACAGAGAAAAATATGCAGCTTGTGTCAAAAAAACGATTCCGTTTATTTAAACGATTATCCATTTTGATGATTGTTGCTTCGATTGTTCTCGCAGTACCGCTTGGCTATTTCAGTTTTGTAAAAATGCCTTATCAAAATAAATTGTTAGAAGCAGATAAGAATTTCTTGGCGACAGACTACGATAAAGTAATTAGCACTTTAAAGGAGCAGGATCCTGAAAAACTACCGGATGCATCTAAATATGTTTTAGCTTCTTCATACGTAAAGGCAGAAAAACTAACAGATGATCAAAAAGTAGCAATTATGAAGAACGTGAGCCTAAAAAGTGATAAAAATTATTTATTATATTGGATTTACAATGGGCGCGGAGATTTCTCTAAGTCTTTAGATCTTGCGAAATATATCGATGATCCGCAATTGATTATGTACGGATTAATTAAACAAATTGAACAAGTGAAAAATGATCCTAAGTTGACTGGTTCGACGCGTGAAGAAAAAGTACAGAAATATCAGAAACAATTGGAAGATTACCAAAAAAAATATAATACAAATTCCGCAGATGACTTATCAAATAAAAACCCATCAGGAAATAAAGCGAACTAGACATCAGACGAAATAAAAATAAAAGAAACGGGAGATAGAGATGGTACAACTACTAACAATTAGTTACGGTAATCAACTGCATAAATGTCATCTTAATCCGAAAAAACGTGAATTAGTCACAATCGGAAATAAATGGTCCGACACAGTTACTTACGCGGACTTGGAAACGCGTGTAGTGGTGAAGTGGGACGGCGAAGCATGGAAACTTGAGGATGAAGCATTACATGTAAATGAACATGTGACTTTAGATATTACGAAAGAGAAACAAATGCATTTTTACTTAACGGATGCAGGAGAAGAGTATGTGTATGACATGGCTTCCAAGTATAGTATTTCGTTTGGCGCAACGGATCGCGATGATGTGACAATTAAAAATATGACAGCTGCTAACTTGCTGTTTATCCGTGAAACATTGGGAGATTGTTTTAAAGTCGTTGTGAATGACGGCTATGTATATCATAACTTTTTTCGCATGACTGGTGAGGTAATGCTTGACCCAGGCGATCAACTGTATTTTGATGGTGTAACAATCAAAGTTGGGAAAGAAGATATTCAAATATTAGCTTCACCTAATCGCGTTACATCAAAATTAACACCTTTAATTGAAGCTGATAATGATTTAGGTGAAGAATATCCGAATTATCATCGTTCCCCGCGGATTATTTACCGTGAGCCAGAAGAAAAGATCACGATTGGAAAGCCATCCCACCTACCGTCAAAACCAAGTGAACAACTGGCACAGATGATTGTCCCGCCGATTGTGATGATTGTATTGACGGTAGTCGTTTCAATCTTTCAGCCACGCGGGATTTTTATTCTCGCATCACTCGGGATGACAGTGGTAACAGTAATTATTGCATTAACCACATATTTAAAGAATTTAAAGAAATACAGAATTGATATGAAAGAACGGAATGAAAGTTATCAAAATTATTTGAAGCAGAAAACGCAAGAATTGTATGCCGCAAGTGAAGAGCAAAGGCATGCTTTAGATTATCATTATCCAAACATTGAACAAATTCGTGATATGGCAGTAAGAGTAGATTCGCAAATCTATGAAAAAACAATGTTCCACCATGATTTTTTAACATATCGCGTTGGATTGGGCCGTGTTGATTCTAGTTTTGAAATTCAGTTTAACAAAGAAGAGTTTACGCAAAACAAAGATGAATTAATAGAAGCTGCAAGTGGCTTACGTTCGCAATATATGGGTTTAGAGAATGTACCAGTTGTGACTGACTTAGTGAATGGCCCGGTAGGTTATATCGGACAACGAAAATTAGTAATCGAACAGCTGCAAATGCTCGTTATGCAAACAGCTCTATTTCATAGTTATTATGATTTACAATTCATTACGATTTTCCCAGAAGAAGAAAAAGCAAGCTGGGAGTGGATGCGCTGGTTACCGCATGCGAGTTTACGAGATATTAATGTTCGTGGGTTCGTGTATCATGATCGAAGCCGAGATCAAGTATTGAACAGTTTGTATCAAATCCTGAAGGAGCGCAAATTAGCATTAGAAGAGAAAGGCAATTCCAATGAAAAAATGTATTTTGCACCTCATTACGTTGTATCGATTACAGATGAAAAACTAATTTTAGATCATAGTGTAATGGAGTTCTTTAACGAAGACCCGAGCGAACTTGGTGTATCTCTCATCTTTGTAGAAGATGTTATGCAAAGTTTACCGGAACATGTGAAAACAGTTATTGATATTCGCGATGCGAAAAACGGGAATGTTATCTTAGAACAAGGTGAACTAGTGAATCGCCACTTTACGCTCGATCACTTCCCAGATGGTTTCAATAAAGAAGAGCTCTCTCGTGCATTAGCACCGCTGAATCACTTGCAGAACTTAAGAAACAGTATTCCAGAAAGTGTTACATTCCTTGAAATGTACGGCGTTGAAAAAATTCATGAACTAAACATTAAGGCTCGCTGGGCGAAAAACGAAACATTTAAAAGTTTAGCTGTACCGCTCGGCTTACGTGGTAAAGATGACATCGTCAACTTGAACTTACACGAAAAAGCACACGGACCGCATGGATTAGTCGCAGGTACAACAGGGTCTGGTAAATCAGAAATTATTCAATCGTACATTTTATCTTTAGCGGTAAACTTCCATCCGTATGAAGTCGCATTCCTACTGATCGACTATAAGGGCGGCGGAATGGCGAACTTATTCAAGAACTTACCGCATTTATTAGGAACAATTACGAACTTAGACGGCGCTCAAAGTATGCGTGCCCTTGCGTCGATTAAAGCAGAATTACAAAAACGTCAACGCCTATTTGGCGAATACGATGTAAACCATATTAATCAATATCAAAAACTATACAAACAAGGCAAAGCGAAAGAAGCAATGCCGCACCTATTCTTAATTTCAGATGAATTTGCTGAATTAAAATCAGAACAACCTGAATTTATGAAAGAATTAGTATCAACGGCACGTATCGGTCGTTCCCTAGGAATCCACTTAATCCTAGCAACGCAAAAACCGAGCGGGGTCGTAGATGACCAAATTTGGAGTAACTCCAAATTCAAATTAGCACTAAAAGTACAAAACGCATCCGACAGTAACGAAATCTTAAAAACACCAGATGCCGCAGAAATTACACTGCCAGGCCGCGCATACTTACAAGTCGGAAATAACGAAATCTATGAACTGTTCCAAAGTGCATGGAGCGGAGCGGATTATATTGAAAACAAAGAGGACCAAGAACAACTAGATACGACGATTTATGCGATTAATGAACTTGGGCAGTATGAGATTTTGAGTGAGGATTTGAGTGGACTCGGAAACAAAACGGAAATCACAACTGTACCGACTGAACTTGATGCGGTTATCGATTATATTCATGATTACACAGAAGAAAATCGAATTGAAGCATTACCAAGACCGTGGTTACCACCGCTTCCAGAGAAAATATTCTTGCAAGACTTACATCCAGTAAACTTTAAAGAAGCATGGTCAGGTGAAAAGAAACCATTACAAGCAACAGTTGGTTTACTAGACCAGCCTGAACTACAAGCACAAACACCGCTTACGTTAGACATAAGTAAAGACGGTCACGTTGCAGTCTTCTCAAGTCCAGGATACGGAAAATCAACGTTCTTACAAACAGTTATTATGGATGTGGCGCGTCAGCATAGTCCGGAGCATTTGCATGTGTACTTAATCGATCTTGGAACAAATGGTCTTTTACCATTAAAAGGATTACCTCATGTGGCGGATACAATTACAATTGACGAAACAGAAAAATGCTTGAAGTTAGTAGAACGATTAAATCAAGAAATGAAAGCTCGTAAGCGCATGTTAAGCCAATATGACGTAGCAAGCTTAGAAATGTATGAAAAAGCTAGCGGAAATAAAGTTCCGAATATCATTGTAGCAATTGATAATTACGATGCGGTAAAAGAAGCTAGATTTTACGAAGAGTTTGAAATGCTTATGATGCAAGTTGTCAGAGAAGGTGCAAGTGTAGGAATTCATACATTGATTAGTGCTGGTAGACAAAGTGCACTACGCATTCAACTATACAATAACATTAAGGTACAACCTTGTCTGTACATGATTGATCATAGTGAAGTATCAAGTATTGTAGGACGATCTGATATTAAGATTGAAGAAATTACAGGACGTGCACTGATAAAACTAGAAAATCCTACATTATTCCAAACAGCATTACCAACAACAGCAGAAGATGAATTGCAGCAAATTCAGTTGTTACAACAAGAAGCAAATGAAATGGATGAAGCATGGCAAGGAGAGCGTCCTAAAGCAATTCCAATGATGCCAGAAGTAATTGATTTAATGACATATCGTAACTATAAACAAGTGAAACAAGCATTACAATTAGGACGAATTCCAATGGGTCTTGACTTTAAAGAAGTGGAAGTTGTTGCCCATGATAGTGCGGTAAATGACCACTTAATGATTTATAGTGTAGACGATAGTATAAGAAAACAAGTCGTATCAAGTATCATTTCTCAAACGAATAAAGACTATTTTGAAAGTGTAACGTTAGTAGATACAAGCGAATACGGATTTGTTCAATATAAAGAGAATGTGACCCATTACATCGTAGCAGAAAATGATGTAAATACACATCTCAAGCAGTGGATGGAAACTATTCGCGAACGTTCCAATGAATTAGCACAAGCAAGACAAGAAGGTAGAGAAACACCAACATTCGCAAAACAATTCATTATTATCGCAAATGTTGAAGAATTGAATCGACTTGTTTACATCGACGACGTAACGGCAGCAACTTTAATAGATTCATCTCGTGCAGTAGGCATCTACTTTATCTTTGCTGGGCATCATGAATATATGGACCGAAACAGAGATGCATTGCCAATGAAAATGCGAAGTAAACTAACAACAGCAATTATCGCGATGCCTCTAAACGACCAAAGCATTTTCAGCATCAAGTATGTAAGTAACGAACCAGCTTTAGGAAAAGATGAAGTATACTATTATGTAAAAGGAAGCATAATCAAACTGAAAATGCCAAGAGTAACGAACGAGGTGACGGTATGAAGAAAAAGAAAGGTAAGGGGATGATTATTATGACGATAGTTGCGTCTTTATTAGGCGGATGTAGTTTTGGAGAAACGAAAATTGAGTATGAACCATTTGTAAAGGCTTTGGAAGAAGGAGATATGACGAAGGTTATGTCTGCAAGTGATGATGGGTATGCGAGTGTGACACAAAGAGGTATATATAGTACGTATGAGGAAAAAGAAGATGGAAGACACGTTAAAAGAATCTATCAAAATACGAAAGGTGTATATAATACGAAGGATAAAAGTTTATATGGAGGTACAACACAAGAAATTACTACTGATATAGAGAATGAAAAGGAAAAAGGGACAAACGAAAATTATAAAGAAGAAACCGTTTATAGTACAAGTATTATGTATAAAAATGGGCAGGTACAAAACGATTCCAATGTTGATGTTTCTTACGTTAACTTAATTGTGGAGCGTTTAAAAGGAATAGGGAAATTGAAGATGAAGCCAGGCGATGATATCAAAAAGTTTGATCAGCCTAATACAGTTGGATACAGCTTAACTGAATCAGAATTTCAGAGTATTATTAATGACAAGCTGAAAATACAATATGATGAATATAGTGGGGCGACAATTGTGCTTCATCTTGACGCCGCAAAAAGTCCAAAGCAGATACTGGAATTAAGTATTGATGTAGACTACAAGAAAAAGAACGATGAGGGAAATTTAGTAAAATATGCATTACAGATAACAACATATTTTAATAGAAAACAAGATAACAATAAAGACGCTAAAAAAGAATATGTAGATTATAAAGCACAGTATAAAAAATAATAAATAATTAAGAAAGGAGATAACCTAGTATGGAGAATAATGAGAAACAGGAACCAATTAAAAGGTTAAAAGTAGCTACTGATTGGGGAAAATTGGAGCTAGCTGGTAAGGATATATATGATTATCGAGCGAGGAGATATCCGTATAATAAATCAACCGAACAAGATAATACAGAGAGGTTAAAAGCGAATTTTAATGCAGAGCTTATAGATCATAAAGTAGATGAAAATACAGGATTTGCAGCATATGCTTTTAAAGATAAGACCACAGGAGAAATTGTAATATCATATGTAGGAACAGAAGATGGAACGGATGCAAAAACAGACGGTGAAATTGGTATTCACAATATAACGGGTGCAAATAAAATAGCATTGGGAGATTGGAACGAGGATCTTGCGGTAAAGCAGTACGATCAAGGTGATTTGTTTTATATGAAGATTAAACATAATAACCCTGATGCGGAAATTAGTGTAACAGGACATTCATTAGGTGGTGGTATAGCTGACACGGTAGCGTTAAGACACCGAGAAGATAATATTGAAGCGTTAACATTAAATCCAGCTCCTGTTCTAAAGCGAGATGTTGAAAAATTCGGTGACGGATTTGATATGAAGAACATTCGGAACATTATTAATGAAAATGATCCACTACACATTGGGATAAAGGCAGCTGATTTTACCGTTCCTGGAAGAATGTATATAGTTCCAAACCAAGCATGGCATTCTTACGCTTTTACAGAAGAAGATTATGGTAAAAATGATAAGCTAATATGGTGTGATAAATTACCAAGTTCTAACGACACAGGATTTGATGGGATTCCTGGATTTTTAGAGCTGGCCCAATCGTCAGGAGCTTTATATACAGGAACTATATATAAAGTATTTGACAGAAAGGTTTCTCCAGTAGAGGAAGCGGTAGGAGGTTCAGTAGTAGAATTTATACTAAAAGGGACACCACTTACACCTTTCATAGCGACCTTGTTTATGTATTCAGATGGTGTACAAGCTGCAGGAGAAATTAGAAAAATAAAGGGTCAAGTGGAAGAAAGTATTTCTAGATTAAATAAAAAGTATGAAGGGCTAAAGTCTCAAGTTACAATAGAAGCTATTAAGTTTAGTATGGCAGCTAGCATAGAAATTAAAAGTAAAGTAGATGCAGCAATTGACTTTATTGAAACAAAATTAGCTACATGTAAAGAGAAAGTGTTAGAAGTATTAACATCAGTCTTTAATGCAGCGATAGATGTTTTTGTGGGAGCTCTTATGGTGTATTTGAACCCAGGTGAAATTATGGCAATCGCAAGAGAAGTAGCACCATCTCTTTTGAAAGATATTGTGGATGTGTTTAAAGGTGATTTTGTCATGGATACAAATATTACTGCAGTTGTAGAAAGTCATATAAGAAGCCATCGTCAATCACTTCTTAATCTCTTTATGAACGATAGCAGAAAAGGCATAGATCGTTCATTGCTTGGTGAAATTTCTAAAGATGTGAAGGAGCTAGCAAAAGATTTAAGGCAATTAAATGAGGATGTTTCCTCTGCAGTTACTTCCATGATGGCAAAAGACGAAGAGTTAGGGGCGGTAGCATATTATTAAAGGGTTCTAAAAGTAGTCTGGAAGTTTCGGATATTTATAGAATATATAAGTAAGGAGAAATGTTATGGATTTGCATTTGATTATGAGTAAAGTTCATAGTACATTTTCGGATAACGGCGGGCGAGATCAAATATTGAGTGTAGTGAAACAACTTGAAAATACTGCAGCTTCTTTAACAACAGATATTAGAAATTTAGAGAGCAGTATTGATACACATATGAATGGGAAAACACGAGATGCATTCATGGATCGAATTCGTCAGTTAGAAAGAAAACGGCAAAAAATAGAAGAGAAAATTAATGCATTAAAAGGGACGGTTAATTAATATGAAAGATTATATGGAGAAGGTATTACCATTAGGAAGTGTAGTAAGATTAAGTTCTGATGAAGATGCAGATTATGTTATTACAACAAGAGGGATATTATTGGATGATACAACATTCTATGATTATGGAGGAGTATTATATCCATTAGGCTTGACAGAAGAAACATATAAACTCTTTAATCATTCAGATATTGTACAAGTCCAATTTGAGGGATACCGAAACAAAATTGAAGGCCAATTTGCCTCTAAATTTAAAATGTGGCGTAATGAGTTTGTAGAAAAGGTAATTGAAACAAAGAAAAAAGAGCAGACAGATCAGGTAGTTGAAACGAAGGAATAAAAATTATAAGCCTTCCCCTTTCTATATTTGAACTGTACCCTATAAAATGAAGGGTTTTACAAAAAGGCTCTAGAGAATATAAATTTAAAAATGGCTTCGGATATTGATCCGAGGTCATTTTTTGTATTTATGCAATCGAAAAATAACTAGCTAGATTAAACGGCGCAAGATATGATAATTTTATCGCTAGTGTGGATTTAAAATAAAGTCACGATGTTTATAAAAAAGTTGTGATATTTTGTCTCTTTCAATTTAGGAATTCTAAGTGACCGGAATTACTTACACTTCGTTTTTCTTAGTAAACCAACAACGCAGATTAGTTACACATCAATAATTAAAATATCAGAACTTTAGGAAGGAGGGGGGATTATGATGAATAAAGAAATTCAAGAATTGTTTGATGATCTCAATTTATTTGCCAGACAAATTGCAAACGTAAGATTGTCAAATATATCATTTGATGTATATGAATTTAGAGATGAATATGCAATGCAAGTAGACTTAACATTCGCCAGAAAAGGTTAATTTGATAATATTCAAGAGGCATTTTCTGCACTATTTAAAAAGGAATTGTTCGATGGAGAAGAATGGGATATTAGTGATGAGCCAGACCCTTCAGACGAACAATGGCTAACATCACTAAAAGATGGTTGGATTAATACATACTATTCAAGAGTATGTATTAGCATAGAGTCAGTAAACAAAGATGACTTTATAAGTAGATTTAAAAGGGATTTAGCTGATGTGAATGCACCAGAACAAGTTATTAAAGAACTCTTAATTAGATTAAGTCATATTGAAACAATACAAGTACAAAAGGGGTATGTTTATGATTGTATATTCGGACAATCTGATAGCCATTATTTTTTGTATGAATGGGGAATATATGATTAAAATCATTATAACGACTAAGATTGTGACGAAACGTACTTAAAGTAACGGGGGCGTTGGTGAAATAACGGATAACAAAACAATCAAACTTTTTTATAAAATTTTTATACTAATTAGCAAAAAAGGACTCCATTTTAACCAATCTTTTTTCAAAATGGAGTCTTTGGGTTTGGCGTAAAATCAAGGTGCATACAATATTTCTAATCCAACTATAATTCAAACTTACAGCTAGAACGGAAAACTTACGAGGTGGTTTTGCTGAACCTTGTAAAAGAAGGAAAGCAAAGCCGATATTGGATGAACAAATATGGAGGGGATTTTTGATGGGTTGAATTTGAAAAGTGATGCGAAGACCGTAGAACTGGGAGCGGGTGACGCTGAAAGGATAATCAGTGAAGCTTATAAGGAAAAATTAGAAAAGTGGGCTTATCCTCCTAGTAAAGAAAAATATACAAAATATAAAGAGATTTACGACAATCCTAAGTATTATAATCAAGAAACAGGAGACATTAATTGGCCACCTAATAATGGTTTTGAAGGAACACCAGAAACAGTTAAATTAGAAGAAGGTATGTTAATTGATAGATTCGGAGGTCCTAATGGTGGATTTTTCTTTCCAGCAGGCGAACCATACGAAGCAAGAGCATTGGCTCTTCATAGTGATGAGGCAGATTATTATGTATATAGGATATTAGATGATTTTGATGTTCTAGGAGGAAAAGCTGAACCTTGGTTTGATAGACCAGGTGGAGCAACTCAGTTTGTAAAATACCATGATGATGGAAGCATGTATACGATTCAAGAATTTATTGATGAAGAATTTATAGAGTTAGTATCGGTAAAAAAAGGGGGATAAAAAATTGAGAATTGATGATTTAATCATGTACTTAGGAAATGATTTTGTCATAGATAGTAAAGAAGAACAAGGAAAGACTATTATATCAGTCTATACAAAGGATTCTTATCATATCGATTTAGATACAAGATTAGAATTGGTTAATTTGGGGGATTCCTCAATTTGGACATTATTTCAAGTACAACGAGATCAGTTTTTTCAACTATCACAATTTCAAAGAAAAGATACAGCTATGTTAGCGCTATATATATCTGTAAAGGGGAAATTTGAACAATTAGCCTTAGATAATTCTGTTAAAGAAAAACTAAGATCAATGTCAAATGATACGGAACAGTTACAAAATATTTTAGAAGCTAACGTCGAGAGTAAATATTTTTCATTAATAGATACAAAAATGGGAGCAATAAATCTATATAAGACAGGAGAAAAATATGATGTTGTTTATTTGAATCCAATGAAAGAAAAAATTTGGATTTCAAAGGAAAGAAAATTACCACATGCAGTAGTTATAGTATACAATTTTAGTTCTAAGTTACAAGAATTTGATAAACTCATTGAATCTGTAGATATCGAAAAAGCTTTATCTGCTATAGAAATAGAAAGTCTTAAGAGAATCTATATAGGAAAGTAAATCGGAGTATAATTTAGAATAAGATCCTCAGTGAGAGGGACTGTAATCTATAAAATATGGACAGTTTCATAAAAGAATTTTTGAGAATATGAACAAAAAATGACTTTGGATTATTGGTCCAAAGTCATTTTTTCATTTATGCAATTGAGAAGTGCTCAGTTAGGAGTTATTAGATTATAACTCCAATTTCAGGATGCGGACAGATGAAAAATTGGCATAGGAAATCATACGACAAATAAAGGAAAAAAAACTTCCTTTGTGCGAGATTTAACGATTGATAAATATGAAACTAGCAACATCATTGGCGCCAAAGAAACAATTATGACAGGGTCCTATGGACAAACAGCGGAGCACATAAAAGACAAGATCAAAGTGAGTGATATTTTCTCTTCCAACAACTTTTTTATGACCAGTTTAAAGGCAGAGTTTGACGCATATAAGAAAGAGAATCCAAAAGACAATATGTCTTATGAGACCTATCAACAGAGAAGATTAAACAGCCGAGCGTTTAATTATGACTCAATAAAAGATCAACAACAAAATAAGGAATTTTGGCGTGATGTAGGGATACTGGGCACGACGCTATTGTTAGCTGGTGCCACAGTGTTCTTTCCACCAGCTGGTGCAGCATTATTTGCCTTTACAGCGAGTGTTGGTGTAATGGAAGTCTCCAGCGCCGTAACGGGAAAAGATTGGCTGACACAACGGAAACTCGATACAAATGAACGTTGGCTACGAGGTGTGTTAGGATTCGTAGATGTAGCACCTGTAGCTAAAGGATTGCATGCCTTTGGAAATAAGGTAGCGGAGGATGCAAAAGACAATTTATTAAAAACAAATCCAGTGTGTAAAGAATTTACAAAACAAATAGAGGTTCATCCTCAAAAACAAGTAGTAGAAGAAGTAATAAGTTACATTATAAAAAAACAAAACTCTGTAGACTCAGAGTTATTGTTAAGTCCAGATACAATTAATAAGATTCTTAATAAAGTACCACATAATGATTTTGATTTAACACAAGTAGATAAATTTAAGGACGAAATATTAAATGCAGCTATTGAGGAGAATAAAAGAGGTTTAAATCCATCACAAAGAGCGAGATTATGGCAGGGAGGATCTCCGTACTTTGGGTTGGATGATTATGAAGATATGGTACTGAAAAAGGGAGAAATAGTATACACAGGTTATCCATTTCCAACAGGATATAGTTTTACAAAAGAGACGTTAGAGAGTGTTGGTGGGGATTCAAAGAAGCTGTTCCAAGGAGTGCAAGTTAATCCGAGAATATCTCCAGATGGCACAGGAGAGTATAAATTCCAAGTAATAGGTTTTGAAATGCTTGATGATTTACCTTCAGCTAGAGGAATGACACATGCAAATCCGCAATTAGGAGCAGGTGGATTAGAACAAATATTCACCCCGGATTTTCCACAACTTGTAAGAGAAGGAAAAGAAAAACCAATATTGGATGAACAAACTATGGCTAGATTAAGAGAAAAAGGAATAGAATTTGATCCTAAATTATTGCAACAAGTTGATAAAGATGGAGAATATGTTTACAAGACGAGTATTTGTAATAATGTAGAGGTATTAACAGATGATTCTAACATAATTAAACTCAATAATTATAATTTAAATAAAATGGAAATAAGACAAATTAAAGCGGCAATCAAAGACATAGAAAGTAGCGGCGGAGGAATAAGATAATGAATAATTTGAAGCAAGGTATATTAGAGATTAATAAAGATTTAATAGCTCCTAATCTTAACCTGAGCGAAGTTATTATGAAATTTAATAAAGATGATATTGAAATAATGAAAATAGATGATGTAACTACAGTTGTAGGAATATTATCCCCAACCAAAATAGGAACCAAAAATTTCAGAGTAGAAATCTTTTTTAAAAACGAAATAATTTGGTCTATTGATCTTAGAATAGATGATCCAGAGATAGACGAACCAATTATGAATGAGCATGATTTTTGGCGATATGTAGCTGAACAAAGAGAATGGCTTATTGAGGAATTAGGAAAAAGTGATGGGATACGTGATGATATTACGTTTGAGTGGGGAAAAATAGGTCCTTGGTTTGATCCGAGATCATTTGGAGCAGGTATAAGTATAATATATTTTCAAAAGTAACAGTATGATGATTGAATAGAGATGACCTCGGTATTGAGGTATTATCCCCTCATAGTAGACAGTTGAAAGAAAGTTACTGTTTATTATGGAGGGGATTTTTGATGGGGGAAATTAGAAGAACTTTTTCGATTGATTTTAAAATGAGAGTTATTGAAATATACTTACATAGAGGAATGGGCAGCATCTTTAAAAGAAACACCTTCTAAAGAAGTAACAGTTGATGTTGAAATAATTTATTCTGGAAATGATATGCGCCCAAAGGAATTTATAGTTAATTATTCTATTGATGGTAAATGGGGATTTGAAGTTATTGAGAATTAATGTAAGGTGTGAAAAGGTAGTATGAAAGAATTTGAAGATAAGTTTAGTGAATTACAGTCAGATATGATAGCTATATGTATGGAATTTGTTGAAGATAGAGCCGATAAAGTGTATGTTTACGCTTCATGTGAAGAAGGAATTATTTCGAGCAGATTCTTTTATTTAATTAATAATAAGTATGTAAAATGTCATAAAGTGAATGATGTATTGGAAGATGGAGATGAAAGATATGATGTGTCTAGAGAACGCCAGTTTATGGTATTGCGCATAATATGTGAAGATATCGAAAAAGTAAAAGTACTGTGCAAAGAATATGAAAGAGGCATGCCAACAGAGATGAAATTAATATATGATGTTAAGAGTGGAAACTTTAAAGCTGAGTACAAGTATGATTTAGTATATACGAATGATTCTATTAAAACAGCGGGTCATATTGCTGAGGAGTGGTTTGAGGAGGTGAAAAATAATAATCTTTAAATTGTTTACAGTTAGAGAAATGCTCTAATTTGAATTAATAACTCATGAAGGTTGTACCATCATGGAGTACTATGTGTAATGATAGAGTAGAAAAAGAAGTATGAGCTTAGGTAAGATGACATTTTGGTCGATGAATATAGGCACATGGAATGTTATATTAAATTAACGAACTCGTACAAGCTCCTAAGTTTTAGCGTATTACATGTCATGACATATAAAAGGTGTCATACTGTTACTATAAAACTTACAAAATTAATGCTACTTAAAAACATATGAACTTAAAGCACTTGATTGTCCACGGAAGGCAACAAGTGCTTTTTATTTTAAGATTATGACATAGGTTACTGGTAATTGAGCCTGTTTTTGATGTAGTAGGTGGGGAAATACAATGGAAATTACCAATGTCAATAGAGTATTTAGAAGAATTCGGATGTATAAAAGAAATTAAATAGGTAGGAGGTTTAAAATGTATATTAGTGAGCTAAAAACTAGATTGAATGAATTAGGAATAGAAGAACATGAATACAACTTAGGTGATAAATCTATTGGTGAATTGGAATTAGGTATATTAAAAGAAGAAAAAGTATGGAAAGTATATCAATCGTTAGAGAGAGGTGGAATGAATATTATAGATACTTTTGAAAATGAAAATGATGCTTGTGAATTGATATTAAAATATTTGATAATGCGAAAGAATCGCAGAGAGAGAAGAAAATAATGTTTTTCTCCTAAAAAATAAAAGGTTCAATTTAAAGGTATGATGTTGATTGAGTTGTTTATCTTCGACATATGAGTCTGAAAAGTAAGTATCAGGATTAATATGAAGATTCAAACGTTGCTAAATTAGATAATTATCAATTAAGCGTGGATGAAATTGATGATATAAAAGACGCTATTAGAGAGATAAGTAATACTGGAGGCGAGATTAACTAATGAGTAACTTAATAGATGGTGTTTTAACAATAGGAGGCATAGAGATTAATCCAAATACTACATTGAAGGATATAGAAGATGCATTTGGTAAAGCAAATGCTGATAATTATCCATTTACTGCAAGAGGGTTCACAGGAAGGAAGAATATTTAATTGACAGAATTTTCATATAAGAGTGGTTATGCAAGAGCTTTCCAAGATGGAGATATATTGAATATTATAGATTCAGAAACTGGAAATGTAGCAATAAAACTTGAATTTAATGAAGAATTGGGATGGATTGTAGTTGATTAGGAGGGAAGTATAATAAATTATGAGGGACTATGCTATTTATAAAAATAATTTGTATAGATTAAATGTATCGAATAATAAACTGAAGCTTATAAGTAATTCAAATGAATCTATAAAATATGGATTTAAAGAATTAAAATTTGAACAAGGATTCGTTTCGAAAGTAATATATATATAAGAGGTTGATATTAATGAAGTAGAGATGGCTTATAAATTGAAATACAAAGTAATATATAAAGAAAAAGAATTTGTTCCATGGGCAATAGGTAAGTTTATACTAGAAATAAATAAAATTCCGCTAGGTACAAATGATGAAAAAGAAGCTAGAAATTATGGATTTGAAAAGATGGAACAATTTGTTTTTAAAAAAGAGGTTCCAATAGAGGAAGTAGATGCTTTAATAGAAATTAAGGAGTCTATTTTGAAAATCCAAAATATGGATGAAAAGGTCACTAGAATCGAACAAAAGGATATAAGAAGTTATTTAAAGAACCTTTTAGAATAGATTATATTTAATTATATTGTATTAAAAGGAGAAAAAATGAAAATGAATAGTGTATCTATACAAGAAAAAATAAATGAATTAAATAGGATAGAAAGAAGCTCAGAGCATTATTTAAATAAATATAATGAAATTTTAAGATCTATAGTAAGTTTAAAAGAAATATACACTGTAGTTAGTAGAAATACAACAGATGAAGAAGTTAAAGATAATAAAGGGAAAATATTCTTTGGATTAAATAATAACATGCCTACAATGTGGCTTTTTTCAGAAGAAAAAATAGCAAAGGAATATGCAGAGTATTACCAATTTAAGAGAAATGACATATATTTAGTAAAAAAAGTTGAATTCCAAGAGTTACTAATAAGTTCTTATTATGCAATGTTCTCTGGTATATACCAAGTCATTATTGATGAAGGAAGAGATTTCTTAAGCTGCAACATATATGATTTGGTAAATGAGTGTTTTGTAAAACAAGGCCAACCTCCAGTATTAGCTAAAAGTGAATATGCAATTATGAATGTATTAAATAGTGTAAGATTCTGCGATGATAAGTTGTGGATTGTTCCAAGTAAGGATACAATAGGTGAAGAAATAATACTAAATAAATTTGTCCCAGTGGTAGAAAAAGATTATATTAAAGTTTTTATTAGTGAAAAAGATTGCAAAAAGTATTCTAAAGAGCAAGGAAATACAAATGAAATTGCAATAGATATGAATATGAGTAGCTTGCAAAATATAATAAAAGTAACTATTGATAATAATATAAAAAATGTGAGGTTTTTAATTAATGATAGTGAAGTTAAAATGAGTACTACTAAATTATACAATATATTACAACGGATGAATGGAACAGAGTAGTAGATAAAATTAAAGGTAATTTTAAGTTAATGAAATTAAAAAGTATTAAAACATTCTGTCATTTAAATGACTTTTGCTCTAAATGAAAGATGTAATGAAAAGAAAAAATAATTTTATATTATAACTAAGAATAGAACCAATGTTTCTAATGGAAGAAGCATTGGTTCTATTTTTATGTGAAAGAAATTGAGAGGAGTAATAACAATGTGTTTGAATGTAGCAAGAAAAATAGATACGATATATACAAACATAAAAAATAACTGCAGAAAATCTAGATCCCAAGCTGCGGCCAGTAGTAGCTTGGGATGTACCTGTAGAACATAACTAGTGGCTTGAGAAGAAAACGGCGACGTTTTTGGATAGGTTGAATTTGAAGAGTGGTGCTAAATATACTTATAGTATGATAGAGAATCCTGGACCTTTAGCTGAAATGAGGGGAAATCCAGCATCAAACTTTCTAGCAGGAAAATATAATGTAAAAATTTTGGATGAAGATACAACTTTATATCGTTCAGGCAAAAAAGGAGGATTAACAATTCCGGGAGAAGAACAAAATGCGCTTGGACAGTGGTTTACAAGAGAACCAGCAGAATCAGTTGCAAGAGTACAGATAGATTCTGCGGTTAAAGCTCAATGGATAGATCCTAAAACAGGTGTACTGACAGGTACTTCGCCAATAGAATCAACATACGCAATAAAAATTCCTAAAGGAACTACAATATATGAAGGGCCGGTTGGATATCAAGGAGGTCATTACCTTGGTGGAGAAAATTGTAATCAAATTTTTATTTCGGAACCATGGAAGATTAATGGGGTAGAGCCTTTAAGTGAAACACCAATAAAATAGGAGGTATGATAGTGAGTTCAAGTAAGTTAGTAATAGATAAATTAGAAAAACTTTTTAGTGAATTGAGTGTAATATTAGAGGAAAATAAGAAAGGTGATATAGATTATCAGATATCTGAAGTTAGATATGTAATTAATATTTTAAATGAATGCCAAAATAATAATTATATAGACTTTGATGATGTTATAAATGAAATAAAATTAATTTATAGTAATCTATATCCACCAAGAGGAGGATTATCTGATTTCTTTATATGGAAGGCAGATTTTAATGAACGTGTTAAAGCTAATGAGCCTTTAGGGAGAATTGGGGATGAATTGTGGGAAATGTTAAAGTAATTAATTGTAAAGGAATAGAAAATAATTGGTTCTGTTGCAGAGTTTTTTAACAGAGAAAAAATTGGTATGATTGCAGATGGATTTTATTCAATCGTTAGTAATTGTTATAATGCATGATACGTCGAAAAAACGCCTTTTTACATGTCTATGGTCTTGTTTAATGAGATTGTTCAAATGTTTGACTGTACAATGAGTTGTACGTCTAAAAAAACCTTGTTCTTTTAATTTGTTAAACGCGCAAAGTAGCGATGGGGCTTTGTCTGTTGTGAGAACTATTGGTTCTCCAAAAGCCTTCACCAATCTTTTCATAAAAGCATATGCCGCCTGATGATCTCTTGTTGTTCGAAGTTGAATATCCAATGTATATTCAACTTTATCGATCGTACGATATAAATAACGTCATTTTCCTTTCACTTTTATATAAGTTTCATCTAATTTCCACGATGATTGTACCTTTTTGTTTTTCTTCTTCCAGATTTGATAGATCAAATTTCCATATTCATGGACCCAATGCATAATAGTTGTTGGATGAACCGATATGCGACGCTCTCTCAAAAGTTCAGAGATATCGCGATAGCTTAAAGAAAAACGACAATAGTAGCCAACGGCTACTAAAATAATAATCCTTCTTAAATTGTTTTCCTTTAAAATATCCCATATAGTATTCTCCTCGCCTCATGTTTCTTACATTTTAACTTCCCTTAGAAAAGCATTGCAACAGAACCCTACTTTGAAAGTGTAACGTTAGTAGATACAAGTGAATACGGATTTGTTCAATATAAAGAGAATGTGACCCATTACATCGTAGCAGAAAATGATGTAAATACACATCTCAAGCAGTGGATGGAAACTATTCGCGAACGATCCAATGAATTAGCACAAGCAAGACAAGAAGGTAGAGAAACACCAACATTCGCAAAACAATTCATTATTATCGCAAATGTTGAAGAATTGAATCGACTTGTTTACATCGACGACGTAACGGCAGCAACTTTAATAGATTCATCTCGTGCAGTAGGCATCTACTTTATCTTTGCTGGGCATCATGAATATATGGACCGAAACAGAGATGCATTGCCAATGAAAATGCGAAGTAAACTAACAACAGCAATCATCGCGATGCCTCTAAACGACCAAAGCATTTTCAGCATCAAGTATGTAAGTAACGAACGAGGTGACGGTATGAAGAAAAAGAAAGGTAAGGGGATAATTATTATGACGATAGTCGCGTCTTTATTGGGAGGGTGTGGTTCATCTAAAACAAAGCTTCAAACAGGAACAAAAATTGAGTATGAAAGATTGGTAAAGGCGTTGGATGAAGGAGATATGAAAACGGTAATGTCTGCGAGTGATGATGGGTATGCGCATTTGAAAGAACAAATGATTTTTGTTACTAAAGAAGAAAAAGAAGATGGGACACATGATAGAACGATATATCAAACTATTGATGGAATATACAATACAAAAGATAAAGTTTTATATGGAAATACAAATCAAGTATTAACTACTGATATTGATAGTGAAAAAGAGAAAGATACAACAAAAAATTATAAAAAAGAGGATATATATAGTACCAATATTATATACAAAAATGGTGTAGCTCAAAGTGAAAATCCTAACTTAGATGTGTCGAATATTAATTTAATTGTCGAAGGTTTACAAGGTATAGTTAAAATGAAACCCACCAAAGATATAAAAGAGTTTAGTGAGCCTAGTAGCATTAGTTATAGTTTAACAGAGTCACAATTTAAAGAGATAATAAATGATAATTTGAAGTTAGAATATGATAAATTTAGGAATGCATCAATTGTTATCGGTTTTAATTCTGCCAAAGATACTAAGGACCACCCAATGAGTATAACCGAAATAACCTTAGTAGTAAGATATTATAAAAAAAATAATCAAGATAAAATGTTGTTACATCGACAACAAATTGCTGTGAGTTTTAGTGAAAAAGTTGAAAATACTCAAAATGCATTTAATAAATATATAGAATATGAAAAAAATATAAAACAAAATAAATAATTCTGAGAGGAGACTGGAAATATGGCTGGTCCACTTAAATTAACAAGTGATGAAGGGAAATTAGAGCTGGCATGTAAGGAGATATATAAATTTAATGGAAACGAACCACCATATGATGATGCATGGTTCTGGTGCAAAAACTTCAGGGAAATTGCAAATAATCTCTAAATCTTGGACATACTGATACTATTACTCTAAAAAAGGTGTGTGATCGGTATGAGAAAGGAAAATTTGTTCAAATGGAAGCACTATCAACCTGATATTATCTTATTAACGGTAAGATGGTACCTACGGTACAACCTAAGTTTTCGTGATTTGGTGGAAATGATGGAGGAACGAGGTTTGTCTATTGCTCACACCACTATTATGCGTTGGGTGCATCAATATGGACCTGAATTAGATGAAAGAGTACGACGTCATCTTAAGACAACAAATGATTCCTGGAGAGTCGATGAAACGTATGTGAAAGTAAAAGGTCAATGGATGTATTTATATCGCGCAGTCGATTCAGAAGGAAATACCATTGATTTTTATCTAAGTGAATCAAGAGATAAACAAGCAACCAAGCGCTTTTTCAAGAAAGCCTTGGCTGCTTCTCATATTTGTAAACCTCGCGTAATAACAGTAGATAAGAACCCTGCCTATGCTGTAGCAATTCAAGAATTAAAAGAAGAGAAACGTATGCCTGAAGGCATACAACTAAGGCAAGTTAAATATCTCAATAATATAGTGGAACAAAATCACCGTTTCATTAAGAAACGTGTACGTTCTATGTTAGGATTCAAGTCATATGAAACAGCCACTTCTATATTGAGTGGCGTTGAAACCATGCATATGATGAAAAAAGGAGAACTTCACTTACAGGTGAAGTCTGCCCAAAATGAAGTTAGATTCATACATAAATTATTTGGAATTGCATCATAATCTACCATTGAACAGTCTATGCAGGTTTCTATGCCTCTATCAAATGATTTTTGCACCAGAACCCTTTGTTCTTCCATGATTTTTTTCGTTTCATGTTGTTTGCTCCTTGTCCTTTTGTGTGCGCTTCATTCCTAGAGAATGTTTCGGAAATGTCGGCTTGTCGCATTTCACTCATTCCATCCCCTCCCCTCGCCCCAAGCTCCGCACACACCTTGTTTGATTGAGGATTGAATCAATAGATGCGTTTTCAAATGATTCCCCATTGTTTCATAGATTGCAGCCTTCTTTTATTTGATAAGAGATATCCTCTTGTTTTTATTATATATACATATATAATAATATATAGTTAATAAAGAAGGGAGAGAAAATATCTGTTTCTATATGTCCCAAAAGCCAATGGGTCTTCTTCTGTATGGATACATGAATAATAAGTTTAGAATTTGTGATTCTACTACATGCCTTTCAAGACTGATTATATAATTTTTACCTATAGATAAAATAAAGATAAGTTAAAGGTAACCTTAATTCGTTGAAAATAAATGTGGTAAATATAACCAATTCAAGAAAGAGACTCGTCACATCATATCAAGATCTCCGACAGTCAATACGAAGACAACTGACGAATGGAAATAACAGGAAGGGGAAGTGACAAATAGGTAGAATACAGATTGTTCTTTGAAAACTGAAGATATGAGGTTGATACAAGAAAAAATTCGTATCGTAAAATCTTCAATTAACTCGTCACCGCATCAAAATAGCGAAAAACAAGTCTTGACGTTGATATGGATAGAACAGTCATAATCGCTAAAATGTGGTGGGTTCTTACAGATTTAGTGATACGAGAAAGCCTATGTAGGACTTTAGTCCGTCTTTAGGCATAGGATGAAAGTATCCTCTGAAAATCGAATACATATGAGGTTGGAGTAGCGAATTCTCCTACTCGGGGTCACCATACATGCCCATCAACTTAAGAAAACAAGTTATACCCAAAAACAAAAAATCCCTCAGGGCTGAGTAAAGTACCAGTAGCTGCATGAAGCCTGCTACATAATCGGACTAAGGGATCACTTGCCACCCGTTGGCTGATCCAAATACAAATGGTAGCTAAGTCTGATCCAGAAAACTTACGTTTTCGTTTTATAAATCCGATTTCTCTTGCAAGTTCTTCTAAGAATACAGGTGTAACATATCGTTGTAATTTTTCTGCAAATGGTAATAGTTCATCTTGAATCGAGGGATTCATAAGAAAACGTCATCCTTTCTAATTTATCTTGTTTAGAAAGGATAACGTTTTTGGGTATTTGAGGGTATTAAAATTTCCTGAGTTGATGGGCATGTATAGTGACCCCTATCTGCAGAGAAAGTAGGGTGTACTTAAAACTCCTAACTTGATGGGTATGTATGGTGACCCCTGTAAGGGGAATTGTTGGGATAACGCAGTAATGGAATTGTTTTTTAGCGTTTGCATGGAGAAAAACTCATTTCTCTTTCTCAAGTCAATCAGTTAATAGCTGAATTTATTTACATGTACTATCATTCCGTTCGTCCTCACTCATCATTAAATGGAATGACTCCTTATCAATATTCAAAATTGATTGCATAATCTAATTTGTGTTTCAGTTTTTCTTGACCAGGTCAACTTCTATTGCAACTCAATTTTCGGAATAAATTTAGGTTAACTTTAGATTAATTTTAGTTTATCTAAAGTTATGAATTCTATAATTATTTTGGCTCTGTTCCAAAGCTTTTAATGACCTTAACATCTAGAATTGTAATTCAACTATTAAGAATACACAATATGAGATATACAAAAAGCATATAATCTATACTATATTTTTGTACATTTTTAATTTTTGCAAACTGAAAGGAATGAAAAGATGAAAACTGAAAGTGAAAAGAAACCTCCAGTTCATTTCAGCGAAACCGAAGAAGATCCATTAGCTTTTTTTAAAGGGTGTAGAAATGGATGTGTTTTTTCTATTCTCATTTGGGCTATCCTAATATATATATGGATCAAATAAAAACAGTTCTAGTGCAAAATTTTTTTCATCGTGTACACTAAGAATATTTATAAATAAAGGTTACGTTTCATGATGAAAAAATATTTAAATATTATCATTGAACAAAACCATCACTTTGTAGGAGAGAACGCTACATCGTTATCAAGCTAATAAAACAAATTACCCCTAAAATGAAAAAATACGCTATTCTTTCTGTAGAATCATAGGAAAGGATGGCGTTTTTAGGTTCTGGTGCAAAAAATCTATAAAACTTGGACATACTGATATTACTACTCTAGAAAAGGTGTGTGATCAGTATGAAAAAGGAAAATTTGTTCAAATGGAAGCATTATCAGCCTGATATTATTTTGTTAACGGTAAGATGGTACCTATGGTATAACCTCAGTTTTCGTGATTTGGTGGAAATGATGAAGGAACGGGGCTTATCTATTTCTCATACCACGATTATGCGTTGGGTTCATCAGTATGGCCCTGAATTGGACAAACGAATTCGTCGTCACCTCAAGCAAACCAATGACTCTTGGAGAGTTGATGAAACATATATAAAAGTTAAAGGGCAATGGATGTACCTGTACCGTGCTGTTGATTCGAAAGGAAACACAATCGATTTTTGTCTAAGCAAAACAAGAGACCAAAAGGCTGCAAAGCACTTTTTCAAGAAAGTTTTGCGGTCTTTTCATGTTTCAAAGCCACGTGTTATAACAGTCGATAAGAATCCGGCTTATCCTATAGCAATTGAACAGTTGAAAAAAGAAAAAAGCATACCTGATGGTATGCAACTTAGACAACAAAAGTACTTGAATAATATAGTAGAACAAGATCATCGCTTTATAAAGAGGCGTATCCGTTCTATGCTAGGGCTCAAATCTTTTGACACAGCTATATCCATTCTTTCTGGAGTAGAAGCCATGCATATGATTAAAAAAGAACAGATTGATTTACGGAACCAGTCTATCCAAAATCAGAAAGAATTCGTCCATCAATTGTTTGGACTTGTAGCATAAGATACGATTTCGTTAGGAATATATATGCTTTATTCTCTTTTACTTTATTTTTGCACCAGAACCAGTAAAAGCTCCATAAAGAAAATTAGCTGTATCCAATGAGAATAGCTGATTTTAAAAATATTTAGAAAATCCATTTGACGGTCTATCTACTGTGTGTTACGATATACCTGTAGTAGGTCACACTTAATAGTGAGGTTGCAAAAATATTTTCAAGAAAAATAGTTGACACCTTCTACTCGGTGATACAATATACATGTAATAAGTAATACTGAATAGTGTGTTTTTCCAAAAGCTATTCAGTAAAAATTCACCTTGGTACTCTGTTATACTGAATATAAGTCAGACAAAATAGAGGAGGGAGTGGAGGATCTAAACATGGAAAATTTAACTGAAATGCTGAAGGGTTCGCTGGAAGGCTGCGTGCTGGAAATCATCAGTCGCCATGAAACCTATGGCTACGAGATTACCCGCCGCCTGAACGAACTTGGGTTTACCGAAGTCGTGGAAGGGACGGTCTACACCATACTCGTGCGATTAGAAAAGAAAAAACTAGTGAACATAGAAAAGAAACCTTCAGATATGGGGCCGCCCCGCAAGTTTTACTCACTTAATGAGGCTGGCCGCCAGGAACTTGAATTATTTTGGAAAAAATGGGATTTTGTATCATCAAAAATTACCGTCTTAAAGTCAATCTAGCTTCATAAGATATTCCGTCCTATATTTTTGGAGTGTCTTGTTCAGCTTTATAAAAAAGGAGGAAAAATAACATGTTGGAAATCTTCAAAAAAATGATTGGTGATAAAAAAGAATACAGGATGATGATGGCACGGGTTGAAGCCCTGCCAGAGGACTACCAGTTTGTATTTAAGAAAATTCAAAACTACATGTGGAATTTCTCAGCGGGCAACGGGATGGATATGCTGCACATGCAGTATGAATTAATCGAGTTGTTCGAAGCCGGTGCGGCGGAAGGCAGACAAGTGTTGGAAATCACTGGGGACGACGTGGCGTCCTTTGCCGACGAACTAGTGGCAAACGCTAAAACCTATGTCGCCAAGTATCGTGAAGATTTGAATCAGAGTATCATAAAGCGATTGGGAAAAAAATAAATTCAATAGATAATACCGACTGATTAGCTGGTTACAAATGTGAATTGTCACCTTCGCTATGCAGTTATATTTTTAACCCGGTAATAAGTTATACAGAATATCAGTCAGACTAAATAGAAGAGTATAGGCAATCTAGCTCCGCAAGGCGCTTTTTATAAGGAGGAAAAAGTATGAGCAATGCAGCCATTTCTGTAAAAGGGTTAAAAAATCCTTTAAAGACAAAGAAGTCTTAAAGGGGATGGATTTTGAGGTGCGGCGTGGCGGAATTTTCGCCCTGCTCGGCTCCAATGGGGCGATTGTAGAATAAACGTCTGATGAACACATGGCTCTATGCTAAGTGCAGGACATATCTCGATTCTGATAACTCAGAAAAGGAAGTGAGTCAGATTTTGATTGCCAATATTCATTTTCTTTGATGCATCGAATCCACTTTTTTGATAAAGGGCTTTCAAGCATGAATAACAAAAGAGAATTTGTAGTTTTAAAACAATAGGGCTGACAAAAAAGTAAAAAGAGGGAAACCAAATGAAAAAGATTACAACAGAAGATTTTCGTTCATCAGAAAATGGGGGAAAAAGGAGAGATTAATGATGGGACAAAGTAACAAAGGCTTCTCCGAAACAGGGCTGCACAAAATGCGCGACGTGCTGACACGACATGTCGATTCCGGGAAGATTCCTGGGCTCGTCGCCTTAGTCAGCCGAAACGGCGAGACGCACGTCGAAGCGCTTGGAACAATGAGGCATGATGGTGGCGCACCAATGCGTCGGGACACGATCTTTCGATTGGCGTCCACTAGCAAGCCGATCGCAGTTTCACCGGTAATGGTTCTGCTCGACGAATGCAAACTGCATTTGGACGACCCAGTAGACAAATGGCTGCCCGAACTCGCCGACCGGCAGGTGTTGAAACGGCCCGATGGTCCGCTGGAAGAGACCGTCCCAGCACGGCGTCCTATCACTGTACGAGACCTGTTGACCTCTACATTCGGGCTCGGAGTGGATCTCACGTTGATGGGTTCTCCGATCATGAACGCGTTCTTCGAGAGTGGGATATTCGATACGCCAGGGCAGGATATGCCCGATCCAGATGAGTTTATGCGTCGCCTAGGTGCACTTCCGCTAAGCTACCAGCCCGGAGAGCGGTGGCAGTATCATATCAGTATCGAAGTGCTCGGCGTGCTTGTTGCCAGGGTCACGGGTCAGACATTCGAGTCGTTCCTGCGTGAACGCATCCTCGATCCACTGGGGATGAAGGACACTGGCTTCTATGTGCCTGAGCGCAAGATTGACCGGCTTCCACCTGCTTTCAACCCCGATCCGCAGACAGGTGAGTTCATCGTGTGGGATGAGGGTGCAGGCGGACGTTACAGCAAACCTCCAGCATTCCAAGCAGGCGGCGGTGGGCTGCTCGCAACCGTCGACGATTATCACGCATATTTGCAGATGCTGTTGAACAAAGGGATGCACGGAACCAAACGGATCCTGTCCCGGCCCGCCGTCCAGCTGATGACCACCAACCGTCTTACTCCTGAACAACAAGTATACCGAGACGATTTGGCCAAAAACAACGTCCATTTGTCGTTTGGGCAAGGGATACAAGGCGGCTGGGGATTTGGGATGGCGGTGCGTACCTATCTTGGAGACTACGCATCTATCGGTCAGTTCGGCTGGGATGGTGGAACCGGCACTACAGCTTACGCTGATCCAGACAAACAGTTTACTGGAATCCTGTTCACCCAGGTTGGGATGTCTACTCCGGACTCATCGCATCTTATTCAAGACTTCTGGACCACGGTCTACCAAGCAATCGAAGACTGAAACCGAGCCCGCGATTCGTCGTTCGTTTAAAAAAAGGCTGGTGAATTTCATCGACCTTATTGGGGCAGAATCAGGACGTGACGCGGAGTTGGTTGGCCGGAGTGGAGCTGGCCGGGGCATTACCGCAAGTCCTTGGAGGTCTATTCAAAGCTTGCAATCACTGATGCCCAGCAGGGATATAACGAGGTCATCAATAATTTAATTACATCCACATTACGGGTGGTGTCAGCTTCGTTGGTACTCCCCCCAATAGGGGGCTTAGCTTAACAAGCCAAATTAAAAAGGCGGTTCCTAAGGTGAACTGCTCCCCAATTGTTAGACACAGTCTAACAATTGGAGGGTAGTTTTTTATGTCTAAATTTTCTTCAAAAGAAAAAATACGAGCAGTGAGACGGTATTTAAGTGGCAATGAAGGTGGAAAAACAATTGCTAAATCTATAGGGGTTCACCCCAATGTACGGTGACCCCTATTATATAGATTCTATATAAGAAGAAAAAAAGTAGTGAAAAGAAAAACAAAACTGTACAGTTAATCAAATCTAGATAAAACTTATACCAAATTCAAAGGAGAATATTTTTTATCATGTGATTGATAATTGTCGTTTAAACACAATTTAAGTATTGAAATTTTCTATACTTAGATGTATTATATTTTTGTATTTTTCTCTATCTGAAACAGAGAAAACATCATCACTTCTGAAAGAACCCGAACTTTAACGGGTTCTTTTTATACTTGAATTCATTTTTGATGCATTGTATTATATTTTCGGGTCTTACTTACATAAATCATTATCGGAAAGAATCTGCATTCGAGCAGGTTCTTTTTCTTTATGGGGTGCATCACACATGCCCATCAACTTTAGAATCCAGAATTACCCTAAAACGAAAAAATGAGCTTTTTTTGTTACAAGTTAGCACAAAATTTCGTTCTGGGGGTACTATAAAATTTTAGCTTGATGGCTATGTATGTTGACCCCTATTTGGTTGCTTATCGTGTAAGTGTCTACATTTATTCATAAACTAAATACAGGTAAAAAAATATATGCTATGACTTACTGTAACTGTAATCTTTTATATTACCGGGTGAAATTAATGAGTAAACCCACCGCCAAGTTGTTGTTCAGCCATGGCTACTAAACGCTTTGTGATTTCACCACCAACAGAACCGTTTGCACGAGATGTTGTATCTGGCCCAAGCTGTACGCCAAATTCTTGTGCAATCTCGTACTTCATTTGATCAATTGCGTTCTCAGCACCTTGAACCAATACTTCATTATTATTTCTGCTACTCTTGTTTGCTATATGTATCACCTCCTACGGTTTTAATATGTTACGAAACATGGAAAAACTTTTATTCCTTTTTATAGAAAATGGGTGTTGGGTGTTTTTGCCCAAATCCCCGAAACCGAGGATTTGGGCAAAAAGTAAACTTTATGACATAGCGAAAAACCTAGAATTTCTCATTTCAAAAATACAATTTAAGCACATTTGCAATATGTCAATAGAATTGTATATGTTTTGAAACGTGCATTTTCAAAAGTATCTCAAAGCCCTTATTTATAAGGCTTTTTTAGGGGTACGGCAACTTCATTTTGGAGCCACTTACAAAATGAAAGCAAGAAGCTATGAATATAAGTTTAATAATTTATCTATGGATAAATTATTAGTATCACTTAAATTAACAAAATATTGAAGTTGCCACATTTGGCTCTTCTTTGCTTGATCACTAACAGGAGTATCCCAAATAGGATAAATTCTCATAGCCATCTTTCCTTTTTGACTTTGAGTTTTCAATATTTTTTCTTTTAGAAGAATCTCTTTTGGGAAAATAAATTGTCCTAGTTTATTTTCATCAATACAAGTGATAACTAATAAGTCAGGAGCAGAGTCGTAAGAGAAGGATTGATTTTGCATGTTTTCATTTTTCTCCCAAAAAGAAACAAATTGTCCAATTTTATTAGGAGTAATTTTTGATACCCTAAAACGTATGGTTTTGTTATTTAACTGGAATATTCCTCCTGCATATTCTGAATTTTGTTTTTCTTCTTTTAGATTAGTGATCATTAAGTTATTAGGTTTATAAACTATATTATCTAAATTTTTAATTATATTGTTAAAATTGTTCATGCGAATCCCCCTTTATTCATATCTTAGTTTATCACAAACGTTAGTTCTCATATATCGTATAGAATACAATCTTTAAAAGCGATCAATCTCTTAACATACAATTTTCTTTTTTGGTCGTGTCGGGCCTTTAGAAGTAGAATCCATTGACTTGATTCTCATGAAAAGAATCATAACTTAAAAGTTATGACACCGTTCGTTATAAAAAATCAAAAAAGCCGCCTTCCAAATTTGGAAACCGACCTTAAGATATGTTGTACAACTATCGCATGCTTTAGTTGTACAAGGAATTTTAAAATTTTAATCTAAATTACCTTTGCATAGATGCAGGTATCAGTTAGTTTTTTACCGTCAGCTGAAAGATCTTCATGACGTAATATCCCTTCAAGCTCAAAACCTAGTTTTTCAGGAATCGTACGACTTTTAGTGTTATTGGATTCACATCGTATTTCAATCCTTCTAAATTTGAGTAACTGAAATCCAAGGTTTGTTAACTCACTTACTGCTTCTGTCATATATCCATTGCCACTAAATTGCGTGTTAATCCAATATCCAATTTCACATTTAGAAATCTTCCAATTAATTCCGTGAAGGCTAGCAGTTCCAATAAAATCATTAGTACCCTTATGATAGATAAGATAGCGAAAGCTTTCTCTTTTCAAAAAATCTATATGGGCATTTCTCAGGATAATTTCCGTTTCTTCAACAGTAGGAATTGACTGGTATAAAAGCAACCATTGCTTTAACTCACTAATTGAATCCTTAATAGCTTGGTTTACTACATTCCCGTCACCAGCTTGAAGTGGTGCTCGAAGAATTAGTCTGTCTGTTTCTATTTGTAACGGAACATCTAATAAAATAGGATTCATATAATTTCTCCTCTCGAAAACTTTAAATTATGACATAATGAAACTTATATAATAAAAAAACTTTCACTCCAAAGAAATAATTCTTGAGGACGAGAGTTGCAATTTCGTGGTACCACCTCAGTTTGTTGATATATCACCATATCAAACTCTTCGGGGGTTCTGTTGCAAAGTTGAAAAACAACCGAAAATAATGAGTATACGATACATGTTCTTGTATATTTTATAATGATTATTCGTAACAATTGTATTTTCATTCTATCTTTTTGGGGGCGTTTAAAACTTTGCAACAGAACCACTTGTAAGATAATAAGTAAAATTCTTGTATTATAGGAATACTATTGTGTATGAAAAACAAAGTGAGTAGGGAATCTTTCATACATAAGGATATAGAAAGTTTTTTAATCTGAAACAAGGCAAATAGTGTCGCCGAGATTGCGTTTTTAAGGTGATTATTGTGCAGTGACAATAAAGTTGTTTAAAAGCAAATAAAGTTATTTAAAAAGATGGTGTGAAATTTCAATTAACACCATCTTTTATTTATATGTTGTATTATAAAAGTATGAAATTAATGCTTCTGTTGATTGACATAATGTATAATAGCGTTATATAAAAATTCAGCTAAGTCTTTATTACTAAATTGATTTATATAATTTTTGAATCGATTATCAAATTTATACGTATTTGCAATACATGTCAACATTTCAGAGTCACATACAATAGATTGTTCGAGATAACTTTTCCACTCTACAATTAATTGCTGTACTTCATCGGAAGTAGGTGATTGATTAATATAGGAAGCAATTTTTCTAAATACTCTTTCCATTTTTTGTTCAAATTCATGAAATAAGTTCGCTTTTTCACTAGGAGAAAGTTTGTTCAGTTTCCCCTCAAATTCTTTGTATTTTTCTGTTTCTCCATAGATGAATTTCGCTTCATGAGCATATTGTTCTTGTAATGGTAAAATAGATGAATTATTAAAAATATTTAAATTGTAGATATCCTTTCCTGATACATACTCATCCACCGCAGTAATAACTGTTTCTAAACGTTGTTTTTTTAACAATAAAGTTTGATAATGCTTCTTTAATAATTGTTGCTGTTCTTCTCTCGTAAGTTTCAAAACATCCGCAATTTCCTTTAGAGAAAAGTCCATTTCCTTAAAAAATAGAATCGTTTGAAGTTTTGCTAAACTGTTCCTATCATAGAGTCGATAACCATTTTCTGTTAAGTAAATTGGCTTTAATAAATGTATTTTATCATAATATTGTAAGGTTCTTTTTGTTATGCCTGTAATTTGGACAATATCTTTAACCGTTAATAATTGTTTCTTCATTCCAAAATCCTTTTATTTCATCTAATATTAGATTGGCAGGAGTTATTGTGGCTTCAAAGATATTTTTACCTGTTTTTTCTAAATAGTATTTAATTAAATAGTATCCACAGGCATAACCAGCAGCATAAGACATATTGACTGGCATATAGTTTTGAAGTTTTGCTAATTCGTCACCATAAAGATACGGTGCAATTTTATCAAATCCTGTTAATTGTAATTGTTCCTTGAGCACAGGTTTAATATGTCTATTAAGCATCTCCATAGTTGTTTTCGATACCCAAGGACCGAGTAGATCTTCCCCAAAAATAGAAGTAGCAAAGTTTTCTGCTAACCCTTCACTAACAATTAATTCACCTAAAGTAACAGTGTGGTCCCACTGAATAAATTGATATCGAACATTATGATTACATTCATGTGCCAAAACAGCTTTCATTCGAGGTATTGTGTATTCATTTGGTACAAGTGTACACAAAATATAGCCAGGAATACCTCCATCACCACTGTATCCTTCATTTAACATTAATGAAGGACTATTTGGATCCCCTAATAGAATCGTGAATAAGTAATCGGATACACGAAGGTTCACATCATGCTCTCTAAATAAATGAAGGCTTTTCCTAACAGCTTCTTTACACTCAGACCAAAAAGAATCAGACGAAATCAATTCTAATTCTGGTGTAATCTCATTTGTAATCTGATTAGGAGAAATGCTCATTATATTATTCAATGTAATAACATCAAAACCATTTGGCTCCTCAGCTTTAAAAGGAACATGTTGAATTTCCCATTTTCCCATAAACGGAGCCAACATTTCTTGTCTGTATAAATCAACCTTTTCCTCTTTTGGAGCTTGTAAAATTTTTCGGTATATTTTATCTGAGCGTAATAATTTTATATTCATTTCTGTCACTCCTTATTTAATATAGTTAAAATTATGCACTATGACGTAGCGTTATAGTCAAGGGGGGAACTAAAAATATAGCAAGAGGATGGGATTAGGTGTTTTTTGAAATATTAATAGGACACTTTCATTTGTAATTACCTTAGCTTAGTTTGGATGTTGAACGTATTTGAAAATATCTCCAAAGCCGAATTTCAAACAACTTTATTGTAATTAATCTGTGGGTTGTTTAAAAAAGTATAGAGGATTGAAGTGACCCATTATGAATTCCTTCATATGCTAATACGTCTTTATTTAACCTAGGTATTAGAACCCTAACTAAACAATAAACTCCAAATATAAAGATAACCCATGAAACAACAAATAATAATAGATATAAGAAGTTTGCAAAATTAATGTGCTTTAGTGGTTGTGAAAGTATTTTTTGTAGCATGTTAATTGAATTTTCAGATGTAAATATTGTAAGGAATACACCAAGGACTGCAATAACAATTGATGCTTTAGTGTCACAGCTTTTAATCCAATCTAGCTGTCGGTCTAAACGTGCAATTAAATTATTTTTTTATCTAAAGAGTGACTTTCTGTCATAATTACGCACCTACTAAATTATATTTACTAATATTATATAACAATTTAAGGGAATTTAAGGATATTTGTAACATTAAAAATGATTTATTTTTTTATTCCTTCTTTAGTTACTCATTTTTATAAACAAGTTTGATTAAAGATTTTAATCCTTAGCATACGAAATTCGCGTTTTATTGGTGCTACCTCAAAATCATCTTACAAATCAAGGGGTACCGCCAGTATTTTGGAAAAAACCCACGCTAAACAAAAAATGGTTCTGGTGCAAAAATCATTTGATAGAGGCATAGAAACCTGCATAGACTGTTCAATGGTAGATTATGATGCAATTCCAAATAATTTATGTATGAATCTAACTTCATTTTGGGCAGACTTCACCTGTAAGTGAAGTTGTCCTTTTTTCATCATATGCATGGTTTCAACGTCACTCAATATAGAAGTGGCTGTTTCATATATATGACTTGAATCCTAACATAGAACGTACACGTTTCTTAATGAAACGGTGATTTTGTTCCACTATATTATTGAGATATTTAACTTGCCTTAGTTGTATGCCTTCAGGCATACGTTTCTCTTCTTTTAATTCTTGAATTGCTACAGCATAGGCAGGGTTCTTATCTACTGTTATTACGCGAGGTTTACAAATATGAGAAGCAGCCAAGGCTTTCTTGAAAAAGCGCTTGGCTGCTTGTTTATCTCTTGATTCACTTAGATAAAAATCAATGGTATTTCCTTCTGAATCGACTGCGCGATATAAATACATCCATTGACCTTTTACTTTCACATACGTTTCATCGACTCTCCAGGAATCATTTGTTGTCTTAAGATGACGTCGTACTCTTTCATCTAATTCAGGTCCATATTGATGCACCCAACGCATAATAGTGGTGTGAGCAATAGACAAACCTCGTTCCTCCATCATTTCCACCAAATCACGAAAACTTAGGTTGTACCGTAGGTACCATCTTACCGTTAATAAGATAATATCAGGTTGATAGTGCTTCCATTCGAACAAATTTTCCTTTTTCATACCGATCACACACCTTTTTTAGAGTAATAGTATCAGTATGTCCAAGATTTAGAGATTATTTGCAATTTCCCTGAAGTTTTTGCACCAGAACCGAAATATTTATGGATCAGGACAGCGTTGTGTTAAAGCCATATAAAGTAAAAGATTCTGGTTTGATAACGGGAGATATATCTGAAAAGAATTTTAAAATTGCTGATAGTAAAATCACATTAAGTCCTGAAGGTGCTAAGGTTTTATTGAAAGAATTAGAGGAATATCTAATAAAATAGTTAGAGTGTTGGTTCACTAAGTTAAAAACCAATCTATATTACTGATTAATAGATTGGTTTTTGTATTACTTCTTATATAACTTCACATACCTTACTGACTGTATAAACATTCAATCTCTTCGTTCAAAGAATTATAAATAAATTGTGATTCAACACTACATTATAGGCCTCACCATATCATTTCGGGAAAATTGTACGTTATCAAGACATAATTTGATGAGAATTGTCCTTGTAACAGCGGTAAAAAATACAAATTTTGTTGCATGAACAAAGAAATTGAATTGGATATATAAAAATGAGATACCCCCTAAAATGCAAAAATACGCTATTCTTTCTGTAGATTCATAGAGGGTAGACGAAACATACATCAAAGTAAGTTGTGAGAAAAGAAGTTATTCATTAAAAATATTTGTTTAGGTGCCCAGAGAAGATTAGGAAACCGAAACATACGAAATGGAATGTAATCACAATTGCAAGGACATGCATGAACGTATTGTTTGGCCAAAATTTATGCTTCTTGTTTTTTCGTTCGAAAATATCAAATAAAATAAACAGAGCAATATGATATAGAGCATAAATAATATATTGAGCAATATCATGACCTGTAATGTGCCAAATTCCCATAATAAAAAAGTTTAAAAAGACGCCAATATATGAAATCGTATATCGATTTTTAATGAGCTTTTTCTTTGTTGCGAAAAAGACAAAGCGCATGTATACAAAATCACGAAGCCAGAATGATAAACTCATATGCCAACGATTCCAGAAATCTTTAATATTACGACTGATAAAAGGTTTATTAAAGTTTTCTGGTGTTTTAATCCCCATCATATAACTGACACCAATTACGAATGAGCTATAACCTGCGAAGTCAAAAAATAGATATAAACTATAGCTATACATGTAAATCATATTTGATAAAATTGTATCTTGGTGAGCGATTGTTGTACTCATAATATGTTGGTTTATTAAGTAAGCAAGTATAAATTTATACAGAAAACCTTGAAAAATACGGTTAATCCCTATATATAGTAGATTGTAATATTCTTCAGCACTTGGTGGTTTTTGAATATCTTTTTTGAATCTTCGGTAACGATCGATAGGTCCGGTCGAGATAGCAGGGAAGAACAAAATGAATTCCCAGAAATTAAAAAATGAGCATTCTTTAATTAAGCCATCGCGAATTTCAAATACCATTTGTACTGCCCTGAATGTTACATAAGATATACCAGTAAAAACAATGAATTTTAATTCAGGTACAAATGGTGCAATTTTTGCCAAAATCAGTGGAAAAATCGACAAAATAACAGCCATGTAAAACATGAACGTATTATTATTTTGTTTTCTTAGTAGTAAATAGCCTTTAATAAGGACATATTGCCAAATAATAAATACTGCTAACATCATTGCTTGATTTGGTTTATCCGAGAAGATAATAGCAAGCATAATTAGCGTTAAGACAGCATTATATTTGCGCAACATTTTACCTCTTAATCCAGCTACGGTAGTAGGTATCAATAAAATACCCACTATAGCGAAAAAATAAAATGATCCATATGCGGTCATGCTGTAACCTCACTTTATAATGTTTTGCAATCCTTCATTTCATTTGGTGTCATGGAATAATGGATTGGCACATGAATTTTCTTGGAATTATATAGTTTAATAATCGCTCATTGTGTTTTTTGGGGTGCAGATGCTAATAAATACTTTTTCTATAACCTCATATGCCGGAGCAATTTGTTCTTCTGAAGCCCCATGCATAACTTGTAACGCTAATCCATTTATCGAAGCCAATAAAGCCCTGGAGAATGCTTCTAAATCTGGGATTTCTACATTGGAAGCTTGCGCATATTCTTGAATTAGGTCTATCAGTTGGTTCTGTAGAACTCGAATTTCTTCCATAATTTTCGGTGACCAAGCTGCTGCTGCTAATAAACTAAAATACACTTTTCTCCATTCAGAACTTTTGAATTGATGATGTACTACAAATATAAGTTTTTTCAATTTCTCTGAGAAATCTTGTATATGTGAGAGTTCATTCTGAATTTCTTTAATTTGTTTTTGCATGACATAAGAGGTAGCGTTAACTAATAAGCCCTCCTTTGTTGGAAAATAATAGTGAATTAAACTTAAAGTAATTTCCGCTTTTGTAGCAATATCTCGTAATGTAATAGCGGTTGTACCTTTTTCAGCTAAGCATTCAAACGTAGCCATTAGTATTTGATCCCGAGTAGCTGTTTTTTTAGAATTAGACATTGTATTTCACCTTCTTATTTTTGTTTGGTCAACCGACCAATAAATATAAATTTATACTACCCTATTAGAACATTTTTTACAATACTGAGTACCACCCCCCATGTCCACCAAGCTAAGGTTTTGAAGTACACCCTAAATGAAAATTCTCTTTTTCTACAGTTAGTTATTTGGGGGATTTGGCTCATTTTTTCTTTTTGGGGGTGTTTACTTTTCTTAAGTTGATGGGTATGTATGGTGAGGCCTAATAGTATGAAAACTTTAGGTGAAACTTTAAAAAAACTTAGAAAAATTCGTTCTTTAAGACAAGCAGATTTAGCTCATGAACTGAATCTTAGCAGAAGCCAGATTAACAATTATGAAAATGGATTTTCTGAGCCTGATCTTATGACAATGTTTCGTCTCGCCTCCTATTTCAATGTAACGTTAGACGTGCTTACTGGACGTACTGACGTTACAGATGATGAAATGCTACATAATCAATGGTGTTCAAAAACGTATGGGGCGTTATCTGAAAGCCAAAGAGAGAACTTTTGTAAACAACTTGACCATTATGTACGATTCTTAGGTGAGAACCAAGAAATACTGTGATTTGATTCCATAATAAAAGAAATATTTTCCATTTACTAGAGGTAAAATTATGAAAAGAGAGCCACTTGGCTCTCTTTTTTCTGTACCAATTAAGGTAATATCGTTCCACTAAAATATGCGGTAGAAATTTGATTAAGAACTCCCGCTTTTGGTGATGAAAAAAACACAGTTATTTTCTGACCTGCTTCTAAATCAATAATAGTTGTATGGTTTATAAAAGAGATACCTATGGTATTAAAAGTCGCTGTACCAGAACTTATATTCACGCCATCTTTTCTTATCTCAATGAATACTTCAGTTGGCGGAACGAGTGAAGCAAAATTCAAGTTAACCGTAAACGAATAAATACCATTTATAGGAGCCGTAAACGTGTTAGTGATTGAAGAATAACCACCTCCATTATTAAATACGATGTCTTCAAATGATACTTGAAGAAAAGCTGCGGGAGAGTACTCTTGAAAAGGGAATTTCTCCGCACGGAAATTAATTGATGGTGCATTTGTTCCTGTAGATCCAGTCGGACCTGTTACTCCTGGTAAACCTTGAGGACCTGTTTCACCAATTCCAGTTAATCCTGTCGCTCCTGTTGGTCCAGTCACTCCTGTTGGACCAGTAGAACCCGTTATTCCAATTCCTGTAGCACCTGTTGGTCCAGTCGCTCCGGTTCCTCCAGTTGGACCAGTAGGTCCTGTAGGCAGTTGGAATGGTGGAACAGGTGGTAGTGTAGGACCTATTGAATTTGGATCAAGCGCAGTGCCATATAAAATCTCATATAAGTCAAACTCATTTTCTCCTGACATACGTCACCTCCGCAAAATACTTATCATACCTAATAAATGCTTTGGATTGGAATAAAATTACATCTTTAAGACTTCTACTCTCTTTTTTATTTCCTTTCGACAGAATAAGACAATCTAGGTGTAACTGGATTTGTTATGCTTGAGTTGAAATCTTACATTTTTGGAGGTTGGAAATGAAAATATCTAATAAAATGCTTATTTTAAGCAGTATAGGAATATTAGTTTTATTGTTTATTAGAGGTCTCTATAACAGTTTTAAACTGTTTGGAAATACAGATCTTGGGACAGAGGCTATAACCGGTGAAGCTATTGCAGGAACTTTATTATGGTTCGGTATCATTGCTTTCATAGCATCATTAGTTTTTCTAATGATCGAATTGGTAAAGAAAAAACAAATTGTAGAAACAAAGAAATCACATATGAGCTCCGCTATCTTATTTGGGACATCAATTTCGTCGTTTGTTTTATTTGCAATTATAGCTATGATGTTAGGATTTAGTACCCTTGCAAAAGAACAACAAACAACTGCAAGTCCAAAAACTAGTTATACTAATCAAGATAACGAAGAAAAAGCTAAAGAAATCGATAAATTAAAAGGCGACATAGCATTATTAGAAACCCAGAATAACTTCCTAGATGCTGAAGTAAAGAAGTTAAAAGAGGAATTAGCAAAACAAGAACAACAAACTCAGCCTGCTGCGAAGACAGTTCCACAAGAACAGTCTAAAAAAGATGAACCTAAACCAGAAGTTCAACAATCTACAGTTTAACCGGAAAAGAAAGAAGAAGCGAAACCGCAGCAACCTACAGGATCTTTGACGAATCCTGTTAAAAACATCAATAAAACAGAAGTAATGAATAAAGTGAAAGAAAAAGCTAAACAAGACTTCAAAGATGATTACATGACTCAAAACTTTGTTGTTGATGAACAATCTAAAGCATTCGATTTCTTAAATGGTATCGAAATTAAATCACAAGAAGAATTAAATGTTATAAAGAACGCATTGAAAGACTTCCCTAACGATTTTATGACAGTAAAGTTTGTATATGAAGAACAAATGAAAGCTAAGAATAAACAATAAGGCGTACCGCTCATATTTTAACGAAAATATACGCTAAGTACAATCGGCTGTTTTTGATGAGAGTTGGAATTATTCAACATCTATTTTGTTAGAAGCAGTATTCGCTAATTTAAGAAAAACTTCATTAATATTTTTCATCCAACCTTCAACTTTTTTAGCTGCTACATCAAGTGTAAATCCTTCTTCAATTTACTCCTGAATTAAAAGGATTTTTTTATGTTTAAGTAATAATTAATGTATATGATATACATTCGACTAACAAAAAGGAGTGTAGTTCAATGAATGCAAAAGAAACAGCGTTCTTACTAATTGAATTTCAAAATGAATGGCTTTCTCCAGATGGTTCTTTACACTTTGTTATTAAAGAACAATTAGAGCAGAAAGGATTAGTGTCAAATACAGAATACTTGCTTGATGAGTTAAGAAAAAAGGGAGTTACTATTATTCATGTTCCGCTTTCATTTACTCCAGATTATAGAGAGGTTCTGAGGGATGCAACAGCACTTGTTTCAATCATTAAGGAAAATAAAAGATTTCAACAAAATGCTCATGGAGCAGAAATCTATCCGAAGTTTACCCCGGCAGCATCTGATTTAGTAGCCGAAGGAAGAAAAGGAATCAGCGGTTTTGCTGGAAGCAACCTGGACCATTTACTTCGTGCTAGAGGAATACGTCATGTTGCTTTTGCTGGATTTGTGACGGAAGTATGTGTAGAATCGACCATCCGTGATGCCTATGATCGAGGGTATCATTGCACATTACTCTCTGATTGCACGGCTGCTCACACCATTGAAGATCAAATGTATGTAGAAAAGAAAATCATGCCGTATTTTGGAAATGTGTTAACGTCAAAAGAGATGATTGATCAGTTAAGGTAAGACTGATGGTCCGGGATCTATTACCATGACCATCTTAGAGTATGAAAAAACGCTAAAATGGTCATGATCGAGGGCTTAGCGTATATTTTCGTTAAAATGTGGGCGGTACTCCATATCTATCAAGCTAAGATTTTGTGATACTCCCCATAAAGGATTTGTTAGTTCTTCGCCAAGCTTCCCTAAATATAAAACATATTCATAGGGAAGCTTGTAGAACCTTGTTATTGTGAAAATATAGAAAAAAACAACTCGTGGGAAATCCCTAGAGCTGTTTTGATTTTCGTTATAGCTTTATAAATTTCATGGCATTCGGTTTTAAGATGAAAATCTCATGAAGACATTACGTGAAATCCAAGAGGAAAAGAAATTAATGCAGGAATATCGTGAAGAAGTTGCTGCAGCAAAAGAGAAGAAAAAGCCGTGGTGGAAGTTCTGGTGAGTGGTTTCGAATAAACTATACAAATGTTGAAAGTAGAAGTGTATGCTTGTCTACCTTCAACATTTTTTTGTATTGGGAGATTAAAAATAAAAGGGAATATTTTTTTGATTGGTCTGAATGTCCGTTTCATCTCTATTCCTCTATGCATAAAATATATCATTCTAATTTATTGGGGGTATAAGAATGCCAAATAATAAAGAAATTGAAAATCAATTGAAAAAATTACGTCATGAATTGCGTAAAGATATTAAGAAAGTTCACCATGATGCAGAAGAGATAGAAGAAATTTTGAAAGAAGTTGAAAAATTAATTAAGCCATTATTAGAAGGTTAGACGAATCTAAAGGAAAGGAAGTGAGTAATAATGTCTCTTACTCTTGATAAAAAAATTGTTCTTAAGGATATTCTTGAACAAGCAAGAGCAGCTAGAACAAAATTAAGAGAAATTGAAAGAGCTCAGATTGATCTAATTTTGATTGTAACTTTGGGTTTAGCTGGTAGAATTCCTATAGATCAAGCACTTATTTTAATTACATTACAAGTAGCGTTTATTGAAGGACTAAGAAATGAATTAGCAGACATACTAGCTAACTTACAAACAGACTTAATTTTGCTAAAATCTTTTACTTAATAAAGGTCACTATACTTTTCAATCTCCGAAAAAAAGGATACATTTATCTAAAGATACAAAGATAAAAAGATACATGTATCTTTAGATACATAATAAAAAGTACCCCTAATTAGAAACAGGGATACTTCTTTTTTATATTTCGGTTAGTAATTTGAATTTTATTTTCTGCTCCACAGTCAATTCATTTTCCACATAACAATTTATAAGTAAATCAATTATTTCGTGAGCATATTTCGTGTTTGTGAGTTTCATTAGCGCTTCAAGTTCTTCTTTGGATTGACTGGAAATTTTAATACTTCCCTGTTGATTTTTAAACTTTTTTTTTTCTGGGGCCTGTATTTTCTTTTCTGTGTTTTCAATAAGGGGTCCCGCCACATCGCCATCAACCTAAAGAATCAAAATCTCCCCATAACGAAATTTCTATTCATTATTGACTACTGATAATAGGACGTTATGTTAACCTTACATGAATACGATATTCATTTCTATAAATTATAATGGAATCAGTCTGGACAAACGTACAAACAAAAAAACATGCGGCATTAAATGTATTATCTCTCATGAATAGAGGAGGTTAATTATTTTGTCTTCAAATTGCGGAAGAATTTAGGCCTGCTACTTTTCCCTCTCCCGATTATAGAATATTAATAGCCATCAGGGTAAATAATACTGAAGTAGCCATTGATAATGATTTTTTTAGTACAATCACAAATAACAATATTACATCTGTTTCTACTAATATTCAGTTAAACGCTGGAGATGTAGTACAAGTATCTGTAAAAAGTACCCTAGCTGGTATAATTGTTTCAAATCCTTCAAGTACACACTTTGAAGCTACGAGATTTCCATCTCCAACAATGTAAATTAAAAACTGATTTAAAAGAAGTATAGGAGTTCTTGTCATAGAACGCAAAGTAGCGACAAGGAAATCTCTAAAATTGTTTTCACAGTATGAATATGGGATTAAGAAATCACTGGAAGTAGGAGAAAACCTCATCGCTTTCACACCAGAGAAACCGAGAACCTACATGTACAGCTGCTGGATGGGAATGATCCGCGGTGTAATCATTGTGAAAGAAGCATAGGAGGAAGTGAAAGCTCCATAAAGAAAATCGGCTGTATCCAATGAGGTTAGCCGGTTTTAAAAATATTTAGAAAATCCATTTGACAGTTCATCTACTGCGTGTTACGATATACCTGTAATAGGTCACACTGAATAGTGAGGTTGCAAAAATATTTTTAAGAAAAATAGTTGACACCCTCTACTCTGTGATACAATATATATGTAATAAGTAATACTGAATAGCATGATTTCCCAAAAGCTATTCAGTAAAAATTCACCTTAGTACTCTGTGATACTGAATATAAGTCAGACAGAATAGAGGGGGTAGAGGAGGATCAGAACATGGAAAATTTAACTGAAATGCTGAAAGGTTCGCTGGAAGGTTGTGTGCTGGAAATCATCAGCCGCCGTGAAACCTATGGCTATGAGATTACCCGCCACCTGAATGAGCTGGGGTTTACTGAAGTCGTGGAAGGGACGGTCTATACCATCCTTGTGCGATTAGAAAAGAAAAAACTTGTGAATATTGAAAAAAAACCGTCAGATATGGGACCGCCTCGCAAGTTTTATTCACTAAATGAGGCTGGCCGCCAGGAGCTTGAATTGTTTTGGAAAAAATGGGATTTTGTATCGTCAAAAATTAACGTCTTGAAGTCAAACTAGCCTCATAAGATAAAATATTCTGGCTGATATTTTGGAAGTTTCTTGTTCTGCTTTATAAAAAAGGAGGAAAAATAATATGATGGAAATGTTCAAAAAATTAATTGGTGATAAAAAAGAGTACAAAATGATGATGGCACGGGTTGGAGTCCTGCCAGAGGACTACCAGTTTGTGTTTAAGAAAATTCAAAACTACATGTGGAATTTCTCAGCGGGCAACGGGATGGATATGCTACACATACAGTATGAATTAATCGAGTTGTTTGAAGCCGGTGCGGCGGAAGGCAGACAAGTGCTGGAAATCACTGGGGAGGACGTGGCATCCTTTGCTGACGAACTAGTGGCAAACGCTAAAACGTATGTCTCTAAGTATCGTGAAGATTTGAACAATAGTATCATGAAGCAATTGAGAAAAAAATAAATGCAATAGATAATACCGACTGATTAGCTGGTTACAAATGTGAATTGCCGCCATCGCTATTCAGTTATATTTTTAACCTAGTACTAAGTAATACGGATTATCAGTAACACTAAATAGAGGAGTGTAGACAGTCTAGCTTTGCAAAACATTTTTTATAAGGAGGAAAAAAGTATGAGCAATACAGCAATTTCTGTAAAAAGGTTAAAAAAATCCTTTAAAGACAAGGAAGTTTTAAAGGGGGTGGATTTTGAGGTGCAGCGTGGCGAAATTTTTGCACTGCTGGGATCAAATGGAGCGGGCAAGACGACAACGGTCAACATCCTCTCGACGCTGATGAAGCAAGATGGTGGCGAAGTAAGTATTTGCGGCTTTGACGTCCAGCGTCAACTGGATCATGTTCGTCAAAGCATCAGCCTGACAGGGCAGTTCGCAGCTTTAGATGGCATGCTCACTGGGAGAGAAAACTTGATAATGATCGCCAAGTTGCGTGGAGTTTCCAATCCCGCTCAAGTCGCTGATAATCTGCTTGTAAGATTCAGCCTGACCGATGCGGCCAACCGCAGGGCAGACCAGTATTCAGGTGGGATGAAGCGTCGGCTTGATATCGCCATGAGCTTGATCGGGACGCCAGCAGTCATTTTTCTCGATGAACCGACGACAGGACTTGACCCCGAAGCGCGGATTGAAGTGTGGGATACCGTCAAGGAACTTGCAGGCGGTGGCACAACTATCTTGTTGACGACCCAGTACTTGGAGGAAGCAGAACAATTGGCGGACCGTATCGCTATCTTGCATGGCGGAAAAATTATCACGACTGGTACCCTTACTGAACTAAAAGAAATGTTCCCACCAGCAAAAGTGGAGTATATCGAGAGGCAGCCGACGTTGGAAGAAATTTTCCTTGCAATCATCGGCAAAAAGGAGGAGATGTAAATGAAAAGTAAAACAGGGGTATTACTAGGGCGTTTAATGCGCAACATCATGCGCAGTCCGGATACGATTATTACGGTAGCGATTACACCGATTATGATGATGCTGTTGTTTGTTTACGTATTTGGTGGTGCCATAGAGACAGGAACGGATAACTACGTCAATTATTTATTACCGGGAATCTTGTTGATGGCTATCGCATCCGGTGTCGCTTACACTTCCGTACGGTTGTTTACGGATGTAAAGAGCGGGCTGATGGCACGTTTCATTACTATGCCCATCAAGCGCTCGTCGGTATTGTGGGCTCACGTATTAACCTCACTTGTTGCTAATGTGCTTACTATCGTGGTGGTTATCCTTGTTGCGCTCTTAATGGGCTTCCGTTCCAGTGCTAATATTCTGGATTGGCTCGCGGTAGCAGGGATACTTGGGATGTTTACGCTGGCGCTGACATGGTTGGCTGTCATTCCCGGGTTGACAGCGAAGTCTATGGAAGGGGCGACAGCCTACTCGTACCCGATAATTTTTCTGCCCTTTATCAGTTCGGCCTTTGTTCCTACCGAAACGATGCCAAAAATTGTTCGTGCGTTCGCTGAGAATCAGCCTGTGACTGCAATCGTGAATGCGATTCGTGCCCTCTTGTATGAAGGATCTGTTGGCAACGATATTTGGATTGCACTTGCTTGGTGCGTAGGCATCATGGTTATCGCTTACTTCTTCGCCAGTAAAGCATTTAAACGCCAGTTAGGATAAGTACACCATCAGTTCGGTGCCCTATGGCAACTAAATCTTCTGAAATAATATATATATTTGGAAAAGCACGGGAAGATTTTCCGTGCTTTAATTATTTGCTATGTTTTTAGGGTAACTATTGTCGATATAATACCTTCATGTTATGCAACAATCGGGTACAATTCTGGAATAAGAATTGTGCTTTTATTTTTATATTGGAGCATTTAATAAAATTGGGCATAAAAAATTTTATTATTGCGAGATTCTGAAGAAAAGTATTCAAACTAAAAAGGGAGGGAATAAGCAGAAAATCTTTTTAAGTACCGATAATGAGACTTTATGTTAACCTCATATGAATAGCTATATATTAATCTTTTCTCTCGTCAATCATGATAAAATGAACAATAAGAAATTTATGTAAGATAAAGGGGTGGAAGATTCATGGTCAGTTTTAGTACTTTGCTAGCTTTTGCACTTGTTTCACTTAGCATGGTTTGTTCACCTGGGCCAAACATGATTTATCTCATTTCCCGTTCCATTACGCAGGGGCGCATGGCAGGAGTCATTTCTCTATTGGGTATCATGCTTGGCTTCATAATCTATATAATCGCAACAATGTTCGGACTTACAGTTCTTTTCCTTGCTGTTCCTGTTGTCTACGAAGCAGTCAAGTGGGCAGGTGCCGCTTACTTGCTCTGGCTCGCATGGAATTCGATTAAACCTGGTACTACATCTATTATGGAACCTCGTACTATTTCTATTGAGCCACCACGGAAATTATTTCTAATGGGACTCATGACTAACCTTCTGAATCCTAAGATTGCTATTTTGTATGTGTCACTTCTACCTCAATTTGAAGACCCTGAGAAGGGATCGTTGCTTCTACAAGGTGCCCTTTTGGGCCTTACGCAAATAACTGTTAGCTTTATAGTCAACCTCCTAATTGTATTTACAGCAAGTAGAGTTGCCAAGTGGTTTGGCACACGCCCAACGTGGCTGCGAGTGCAGCGTTGGCTCATGGCAAGCGTCTTGACAGGTCTTGCTGTACGTCTTGCTTGTGAACGCCGGCAGTAAGAGCGTCCTTCAAAAACTTGACTATCTTCTTGAAACGATTGTAAGGGGAACAAGAAATATGGAAGTTGAATAATTAACTATCGATAACAAGAATTATGTCAAAAGTAAAGCCTTCCTGATTGACGTTTTTTATATACAATTAGTTAGGATGCAATACCAAAGGTTAGGGATATTCCAAAAATTAATTTCAGAATTGAATAAGAAGAGGCATGCATCTTGCACCTCTCAAGGTACAGTTTTTGAAGTGGGAGATTTCTAATTCATTAGGTTATCTCCTTAGTTCCTACGGTTAAGAGATGAATTGCTTCGTTACTAAGATTTAGTGCTGCATTTCGATCTCTATCGTGATGTGTGCCACAAGAAGCGCAATACTACTCACGAATTGTTACATTTTTAAGGTTTTTGTTTTAGTATTCACAATTGGAACATAATTGACTAGAAGCAAATGTGTTAGATACCACAACAGCTTATTTGCCATACCACTTTGCTTTATATTCCAACATAGTTCGAAATTGTGACCAAGATACTTTACTGATTGCTTTTGCAAGCTTTCTATTTTTAGGAAGGAGTCTTCTGTCGGAAAACGATAAATCTATAGTGAGAGGGTGGATTAGCTGATAGGAACATCAAAAAAGCCCGTACAGAAGCACAGGCCGGTTGTTACACATATCGGTAACTAAATGCTAACAGAAATGTTTGTGAAATACTACCAGAAAATAAAAAAGCGTCCGATGGCAACGAACGCTCTCGAGAAAATACATGTAATCTAACGCATTTATATTTATACCAAATGTTATCTCCTAAAAACAAGGAGGAACGATATGGGAGGACTGCTAATGTTTGATTAAAAGGAAGTGCGCAAAGTTTTGTTAAAATGGCAACATCATGTCAGGATTTAGAACGTTTGATGAAGGGTTACTTAGAGAAAAGTTACAAGGGTTATAATTTGCTAGAGCAACACAAGAAGAATTAGAGGGGATTCTAGAAAGTGTACGTATATATACAGTTTGGAATGATTCGTAATGAAATGAAAGTCACTCCTTCTTATTTGTTGTTAAGGGATAACTTTGAATTCCATATGATTCACCTCCTTTCCATGTGAAAAAACACATGAAGAAAAAGAAGCGAACCACTCACTCGAAAATAGTATGTAGTTACACAAAAAAGAACCCATTAGGGCATGGGCTCCTTTTAGCAAATGAGTGATCTCCAACCGTGGGGAGAACAATATTATAATAACATCTAGATATTGTGATTTTCAATGATGAATTTAGGAATTACCATTAGGTGAGTGATAGATGAAGTGTATACACGAGTGAATAAAATTCGAAAACGGGACAAATGATAGATTCTGTGTCAAGTGCAGTCAGGAAGCTGAAAGACAGGGAAAGCATTTGGGAAGACCTAAAGCTAAAATTATAGCTGTAGAAGCTATGGAGCAAGCTAATGCAACAAAAACTAAATTTTATTGTCTGGTGAAGAAGTATGAAAACCAGAAGTGATAGTCCAAAAGTAGTTCTAACCTAATTATTTTAAGTAATTTGATAGCTATCATAAGAGTATCCATCTACTAAACCTATTACTAAAAAAGCAAACAAAAAGAGAAGAATCACCAATATTCTTCTCTTTTTGTTTGCAATTAGGGTTTCTATATTAATGAATATAGAGTGTAATGAATTGTTGGATGCAACAATTACTCTTAAAATTATAGCAAAAGAAATAGGGGCCTTTGTATGCAATATTGCATACAAAAGGAAAATTGTAAAAAACATAATTTATACCAATGAGTTAATGAATATCCAAAATAAATAGGATACGCCTTTTTCATGTTATTGTTTACATAACATGAAAAATTTCTTATCATTAATTAAATTTAGAAAGGGCGAATTTAGCTGAAAAATTCATTTTCTTCATAAATGTAGAATTCACTCCTGCTTGAAATTGTACAGAAATATTACCATCTTTTTGTGCTTTGAATACACGTCCATAAGCTGAATTAGCACTGTATGTACCAATTACTTGGTTGTCTGCATCAAAGACTGTATAAGAAATCGGGAATCCTGAATTAGTTACAAAAACCATAACTTCTTCCCCTTTTTTAAGATTAAATGATTCTTTTTGAGACACTTCGTATGAACTCAAAGAATAATATTTAGTAACCTCTTGAACTTCTAAATTCATAGTTGCTGCACTAGCTTTTGGTGTTTCTAATCCTGGTAAGTTCATACCCGAAAGTACTGCAATTCCTAATGCTCCTGCTAAAATAACTTTTTTCATAATTCTAAATCCTCCTTTAATATTCTTTAATAAAAAAGTTTCAATAAGTAAATTTAAAATCTACCTACTGAAACCATTATAGTTACAACGATAACGATTATCAATATGAATCTGTATGCAATTTTGCATACATGGGATACGGAAACGATTCGAGGTATGGGAGCCACTACGAAAGAATTTTAAATAAATGTAATAAAGACCGTAGAAATTAATTATTTCTACGGTCTTTATGTTTGTCTAAATTATTACCAATTATGGACATGTATTATAAACAAGGAATGGGTTATAAAGCTGTGGCAAAGGCATTACAAGTTAAAGGTCATATTTATATTCGTACATGGGTGAAGACATATGAGCAACATGGTGTTATAGAGCTAGGAAGAAGTAGGCCAAGAAGGAGAAAAGTTATTTCCCCTACTCCTGTGGATTTAGAAGCAGAAAATTAACGTTTGCGAATGGAGAATGAATTTTTAAAAAAGCTATACAGAAACTTAAGGAGGTGAAATCCGATAAACAAGCAATTTTTGATGTTATAGATACTTTAGCTTGTAAATACCCCGTATTGGAGCTATGTAAATTAGCCGGTGTCTCTCAAGGCGGATATTATAACGGGTACAATGTTAACTATTATCCAAACAAATGAAATGGAAACTCAAAACAAGAAAGAATCAATAAAGTTATAAGTTTCTTCAGAAAAACTGTAGTGTATTGGACCTATAAGATAGAGGGTATATCTTTGTCACTTCAAAAAATCCTATGTTTTATACTGATGATATAAACATAGGATTTAATTTTTTTGATAATATGTTTTCTCTATGAAATGCATTAATTTCAGATAAAAGATATAAGGAATATCTTAGGAATATTTTTCTGATATAACATATAACACAGTTGAGGGTTAATGAATTAAGCGTATTCTTTATTACCGATATTTATTTTTTTGGTAATGTTGGTAATAGCACCTAACTGTCTTTTGGTTTTTTTTAACATTAGGTATATTTAAAATTTCCAATCCATGTAATACATGATTTTTGCAGATGAATACTATGTACACTCCTCTTTTTTTGTTATTAATGAATTTATTTTCTGAATTTATAAATTAGTGTGTTTGTACATAAAAATACATTAATTTCAAATAAATATCAAATATATGTAATTATAATCCATTAAAATGAAATTTAAATGAAAAAAGAACTTAAAATTAGAAAATAAAGATTTTTCTATTTTGCTTGACCATTCAAAAAACTTAATATATGATACTTTACGAGGTGAAAATGTTAAAGAAATACATAATAAGTAAATTTCTAGGGGGATTTTTTATGTTCCAAGAAAAATTTGATAAACTAGTTCAAGATCATTTAAATGGATTTTCTGAAGAATACATTGCTAGTTTAAAAAATGAGTTTATGGAAAATCAGCTTGTTATTTTAGAAGAATTAATCCCAAAGCCTTTAATTGCAGATATGTCTGCTGAAGCGAAATATCTTCTTTCAGAAAATGCAAAGCGTCGTGATATTACAATTAAAGCCACAGGTAATACCCCTCGTAACTTCAATGTAGTAAATCGTGACAGTATTTCTGAAAAAGGAAAGATAATTCCAGCATTTTTCAAATCTGAAGTGATTTTAAATTTCTTAACATTTTTAAATAATAATGAACCAGTACATCGTATTCCATATACACCAGAAGAATTTATTATTAATAATCAGCAAAAAACAGGTGATACTCATGGGTGGCATTGGGATGACTACACTTTTGCTTTAATTTGGGTAATTGAAGCACCTAAAGAAGGTGAAGGTGCTATTGTTGAATATATTCCTAATACTGTATGGGATAAAGAGAACCCTGAAGCTGGATTAAAAGCGGTACTTGAAAGTCATGAAATTCAAAATGTATATGTTCCTCAAGACCATTGTTACCTTATGAAAGCTGGTACTACATTACATAGGGTGACACCTTTAGAAAATGATTCTCACCGTACTGTTGTGGTCTTTAGTTATGCATCTGAAGAAGATTTATCTAAAAATATTTCTCATGAGACTATGGGAGAAATCTATGAAGATACTAAGGAGTTAGTTGAAGTTTAAGCTTTAGGCTAATTTATACATCTTTACAGCCGGAAGAGTTCATTCCTTTCGGCTGTATTGTTTGGACTTTTATAAAAGATAAAAACATACTGATGTATATAGGAGAATAGATTAATTTATTTTAAATTGTTCTAATTAGACTTTAAATAGATGCCTAATCAATTTTTACCAGGTCTCTAACAAGTTTAATTTAGTTCTAATACACTAGATAAATATAGATGTGGGAAATCATAAGTTCCGAAAGAGTAACTGTAACTTCAAGTATTATCATTCCATGAGGCTAACAGGTTTCCTTAAACCACTCTGGGTCTACTCTGATGATGAGAATTTTAGTGGATTTTCTATTCCACCTGCATGCTAAGGTATTAAAATTTATATATTAAGGTAAATGTTATAGTTTAAAAGCTCAGAAAAGAGGTGGTATTATGTTTAAGAAATTTGTTTTAGGCGCAGTATCAACATGGATATTAGTGAGTTATTGGGAAAAACATAACAAACGTGAATGGATTAAGTGCAAAAGAGTTTGATGATTGTATATATAGAAAAAAGCTAATTTTGAAAACTAGCTTTTTTTTACTTTCAATGAAAAACAAATATACATTGTATATAAATAATTTGATTTTGATTATTAATCACTATATTTTCTCATTATCAATTCAATTGGTCCTCTTGTAAAATACAATTTCCAAAAATAAGATAAACACATTGCACTTATATAAAAAGTCAAAGATAGTATAAGAGTTGTGAGTAAATCCGCATCATTTACTAATCCTAAATATGAAAAAATAATTAATGCAAAGACGTGGCCAATATAATATGTTAATGACATTTGTCCAGTTAGAATAAGTATTTTTGTTATTATTTTTCCAGCGAATTTTTCTGTGAAATATATACATAAAACAATTACTATTATAGCTATACTTGAACTAGAGAGAATATAAAATATATTTGGTGGTACTGGAGTTGTAGAAAATAGAGAGTCAGCAGTTTCCGTTCCTAACAAAGGACTGGTTATTTTGATAAGAAGAAAGGAAAAAGTTTCCAATATAATCATTGAAATTAGTGAAAACAATAGTAATTTTTTTCTGACTTCAGGTAATCTAAAATTCAGCCTCCCTAACCACATACCCAGTAAGAGAAAACAAATCCATGGAAAAATAGGATGATATCCATTGAATAGAAGATTATTTAAAATATCAGCCAATTTAGGAAATGGAGAATGACCATCGATCAATAGATTTGATTTGTCGACATGATTAAATATGATTTGTAAAATTTGAGATATAGTTAAAATGCTAATACAAGAATATAACAGAGTATTAGTAGATGTAATGATATAAAAAGACGATATAAACATATAGAATGCATAATAATGTAATATATCAGCTTTCCATCCTATTAGATACAGAAACATACCCAGTGTTAAAAGAAATATAGAGCGTTTCCAAATGATTTGTCGACTTTTTTTTATGAGGTTAGTACTTTTAGTTATGCGTGCTTTTTCTGTCATAAGAGAAATTCCAATTCCAGCTAAAATAACAAATACTGCAGAGGCTTTCCCATCAAAAATACTAGTTAAGTAAATCATCCATGTTGAACCTTTATATTCGGTCCCCATAGTTAGTTTATAATTAACAATAACCATTCCTAAAATAGCTAATGCTCGTGCGAAATCAAAGCCTGTTATTCTTAATTTTTTATTCATGTTAAGTCATCTCCTTTACAATTTTTTATAAATAAACATTAAACTTTAATGTGAATTATAATGTTAAAATTGATGAAAGGTATACATTCACCATTACAGTTGATTAATGTGAAATTGACAATAAAATAACGAATGTAATTTGATTAATAATAAATATTAAGAAGAATACAAGACATAAAGGTTTAATATCCAAGTAAGAATCCAAGGAATCTTTTTAGAGTAAGATGTTTATACTAACCTTGTAGAAGATTGATGAAAAAGAGAAAAGAAATAGAAGAATTTAAGAAAAATCGATAGTTTTTCAAGTGATATAAATTGATATTTTCCATGGATTTCAAGATTTTGTATAAGGAAGTTTTATATAAAGAAAAGATACTAAAATTTAGTGCCTTTTTTATGCTTTTTTCTGAAGTGAATGATTTTCTAGTGGTCTAAATGCTAATCCACCAGATATCATGTAAAGAACGGCAGGTATCAACAAGAAGAGAAAATATGTAGATAAAGAAATAAGCGCAATACTAATCATTATTACCCCATATAACTTTTTGTTTATATAGTTAATACTGCAAGAAAGAACTATAGCTGCAATTTGAAGCAAAAATACTATAAAAGAACCAGAAAACATATATGATAGCGAATTCTGCGTAGCCGGAATGAACCCTGTTAATAAGAAAACGAAAAAAGAACTAATAGTTCCTAATATAGATCCAATCAAAGCTATTAAAAATTCAGCATTACGTTTTTTCACTTTAGGTTTCCTCCAATATAAAAAATTTAAAGATATCATAAGAAAACAATTAAAACGCAATCCTAAATAGCTTCCTTTTTTATAAGATGTTTATCTAAAAAGAGAATCATTTTATACTATGATTCTTATGGGAATTAATATATTACAAAAGGAAAACCCCTCTTTTCTAATTGTTTGCTTGATCGCCTTCAATTATAAATACGAGGGATTCATGATTACATCTGCATAGCAAGTATTTCAGTATGTCCACCAGCATTTTAGAAAGATTACTTCGTGAGGGTAGTTTTCGTTTTGCTGAAGACCACCTTATACTTATTATTTCTATTTAATTTTGTGAACACATTAAGTAAAACAAACATTTTTTTCATTATCAACTCCTTTATAATTTTTTTGTGTGTATTTTAAACGATTTGTTATTTTTAGTTTAATTTAACTTGAGTATTAAAAACATCGAAATACCTAACAAAATCCTTACATTATTGTAAGGGACCTTACAGAGATATAAAATTTTAAAAATATATTAACCAGAACTATTTTTACAGCTTCTGGTGCAAAGAAAAAGAAGAGTCTTTCAAGAAAACTATAAAGTTTGGACATGCTGATATTCTAAAAAGGAAAGGATGGAAGAACTTGGACTATCCAGTGTTCATACAACGATTATGTGTTGGGTACATCAATATGGGCTTCAATTAGATAAGTGAATTTTTGTTGGATAAGGATCTGAAGGATAGAAAAGCGATCAGTATGGATCTAAATCTAATAGCCTTACACGTTTATTACAAGTGTGTAAGGTTTATAAAAAAACAGAACAAAAGAGCAACTAGCAAAAGCTAACTGCTCGGCTTCAAGGGGGGCGGATTAAAAAATTTAAATGAGTTTTGGCTGGTTGTCTTATCTGCAGTATTGACGGAATGTTGAGGTATATTCACTTGAGCATAAGAAAACTTAACATATTAACTCTTTGAATAGAAAGGGAGAAATAACATAAGAGGGAAGATATATGCGTTCTAAAAAGTACAACATCATAGCATCAAGCTGTCTAATTTTGTTTCTTGTTTGTTGGATTCTGCTATTTACACACGGTAAATACAATTATACTGTTGGAGATTTCACCCCAGCTGAAGTGAGATTAACCATTGGACTGGATATTTTACAGATGACTCTCCTTTTTATGTCCTTGGTATTCGGGCTGATAGCGTATGCTTTACAAGACGAAGGAGGCTACGCAGGGATTAATATTATAATGTCCCTCGCTTTGTTTGTATTGACAGGTATGAGTGATGTGTTAACAATTTACATACTAGTTACTGAGCCTGTACATTTACAAATGTTATTTAAATAATAATCTTACTTGAGATTGAATTACCTTACCGACATGAAGAAATAGAAGTGCCATAAAAAGAGAAGGGAGCATAACCGAAATGGTATACTCCTTTTTTATTTATTATTTGATTCATCAGTTTTATTATAAACACATTTGGCATCTCACTATTTAGATATGCAATTAGGTATATTCTATTTATTTTAATTTTTCCTATGATAATATGAAATCTGTATATTTTTACATTAAAGAAAAAGTAGGAATGATTAATGAAGAATCAGTCTCAATATATGTATCATTTAATTATTAGTATACTATCACTTTTAGCTATACTATTTTTGTTTTTTTTGAAACTATAAAAGTACTATTTTTAAGTACTCATTTAACTTTATATGTTTAATTAATATGATAATAAATTTCCTTTCTTATTATAAAAAAAGAAATAATTAGTTCTCCATAAAATTAAAAAATACGCTATTCTTTCTGTAGAATCATAGGAAAGGATGACGTTTTTGTATGTCTGCATTCTTTCATATTCATCATTGTAACAAGATAAAACGAGAAAGATTGGAATGCCATTTGTATGGGCAACTGATCGCCATTCTACTCTGTTTTTCTACTATGTTTCAAATGCGACAATTACTTCTTATGAAAAAGAAACGCGAACTTAGTGAATATAAGTCCATATATATGATTAAAGATTATTTTCTTCTTATTTATCAAGCCATACAAAACATACTAAGATTAGTAGTGCAAACCAAGGCATTGGTTCGCACTACTATTTTTTATATAGTAGAAGTGAAGAGAAGGTCGTGGGTGTCTTGGGATCCTGAATCCGTATACAAAACTGATCTTCTTCACTTACCTTATTTGAATCAGTTTTTAGTATGTTGGTCTTCGAGATCGTGTATAAGAAATGAGAATCGATAAGTGTAAGTTGAAGACTTCAATTCCACCTAAGGAGGAACTTTATGAAACACGTAATTGCGTTTGACATCAGTATGGGTAAAAGTTATATGGTAATTTATAATGCACAGAAACAATGTGTATTTGAAAGTGAAATCAAGCATTCTAAACCTGAATTCAAAAAGCTACAAGAAAAGATTCATGAGCTTACAGATAAGACCGGTGAATTGCCTGAAATCGTATTCGAAGCAACAGGTATCTATTCCAGGCAGCTAGAACGATTGATGCAAGATAATCAGTATACATATTGTTTATTAAACCCATTAGAAGCCAAGCTACAATGTGATTCCTTACGGATTCATAAGACCGATCGAAGCGACGCACACCGATTAGCTCTCACTCATTTTACAGCTACCCGAAGAGTATTTACCGGAACTGATAATTTATTCTACCAGCTAAAATCTCTTTCTAGATTATATAGTGAACTGGATAGTGAATTATCGATAATTCGTGGTCGTATGCATAAAGTAATCCAATTAACATTTCCTGAGTTGGAGAGAATGTTTACCAGTAAATCTGATTTGTTTTTAAATTTTGTTCAACTATTCCCCCACCCAGATTGTATTTTAGGTCTTTCAAAAACCATTATAAAAAATCGTATTCGTGCCAACACCAATAAAAAAATATCAAATATTACAGCGGAGAAAAAAGCGATTCAAATACTTGAAATAGCGAAAACTTCCTATCCTGCTGTTTCTCAGAACGATGTTCTATGTGATCAACTCAAATTATACGCAAGACGCTATCAAGAGCTTCTTCACCAAAAAGAATGCTGTATTAACAAGATGGTATATATAGCCAAGCAACGTGCAGAATACGATATCATTCTCAGTCTTCCTGGGATTGGACCGAATACTGCAGTACGCTTGATGGCTGAAATAGGAGATATTACTCGCTTTAACAATAACAAGCAACTCAATGCATTTGCTGGTATTGATATACGCCGTTTTCAATCAGGTAAAACCTTTTTTAAAGATAAAATTAATAAACGTGGAAATAAACATTTGCGGAAGCTCCTTTTCCTCATCATCCAGAACATGATTAAACAACGACGTTACGGACAAAATCACATTGTTGAGTATTATGATAAATTAAAAACGCAACCCTATAACAAATGTCATAAAGTTGCGTCCATTGCATGTGTAAACAAGTTCTTGAAACTCCTCTTTCACCTTATTACACATGATATACACTATGATTATCGGTTAACGGCCTAATATCATAGTTTCATTCATCATATCATATCTCACCCCTAGTAAAAAAACGAGTATATATTAGGGATCTTTGGTATGCATGATAACAAGTATTTGTTCATTCTGATATTTACTCCAGTAAAAACTTAAAAATACATGTTGACTGATCGTAAGAAAGACACCCAAGAGCTATCAAAGATTCTCATTCGCCTGTTCAACCTCCTACAGCGTCTACAAGATATTCTCTGTTCGCGCCATTTTGATTGCTTCTTCGCGATTGTTGACGCCGAGCTTCGAGTAAAGGTTTGAGCAGTAATTGCGTATCGTTCCCTCCGATAAAAACAGTTTAGTGGCAATTGACTTGTAGCGAAGCCCGTTCGAAAGATGCTCCAGAATTTCCATCTCACGTTTCGTAAGTCCGTACGGGTAATTTTCCTTACTTGAGCTGATCTTCTCCAGTTGCTCGCGTTGACGCTTCATCTCTTCGAAAACTCGCGTAGCGACCGATTGATCGATCCAGGTTCCTCCGTTATAAATAAGTTTCAAGGCTTCCTTCAACTCTCGTGGATGAATTGACTTCAGCATGTAGCCTTCTGCCCCGTGCTCCAATGCAGTTGCTGCCTGCAAGGAATTCTCAAACGTTGTCATAAGCACAATCTTCATTTCAGGCCATCGCTGTTTCATCTCAAGTAAAGCTTCCAGTCCGCCCACTCCCGGCATGCGAATATCCATTAGCACGATATCAGGATGCGACTGATTACAATGTTCTAATGCTTCGTGCCCATCCTTTGCTTTACCAACGACGGTAAAATCAGCATGCTGCTCCAAAACTTGCTCCAAACTGTCGGTAATAAGTGCATGATCATCAACAATCAAAAGGCGGATCGTGTCATGCACAAGTTCTGTCTGCAATGGAATAGTACATATAACAAATTTTCCCAGCTCAGCTCCAGAATGAACCGACAATGTGCCGTGATATTGTTCAAGCCGTTCCTTCATCCCATTGAACCCAAATCCGAATTGGATTTCTTCCATTCCGATGCCGTTATCTTCAATCTGTAACCGAAGCCGTTGCCTATCGAAATGTAGTTGAACGGCTATTGCGCTCGCTTTGCCATGTCGAACTGCATTTGTTAGAGACTCTTGAAGGCAGCGATATAGGCAAAAATTTATTTTTTGCATTACGAAAGTCTCATTGCCAATCACACGGAATGTAACCGTTGTACCTGTCGACCTCATAAACTCTTCGGTTAATAGTCTCAGCGATTCACTTAACGAATGGTTTAATGGATTATGAGAGAGCTGATGAAGATGCTTTCGGATATCATCCAGACTGTGCTGAGCAATACCGACAAGTGAATCAATTCTCTCAAACTGTGAATCTGGTACTGACAATCGCAGTGATTCGACACCGACAATGAGAGAGGTAAGGGTATGGCCAATTGTGTCATGTAGCTCATGTGACAGTCGGTTGCGCTCTTCTATCAGCGTAAGCTCCTCAATCCGCTTAATATGTTGCTCCAGCAACAGCTTCTGCTCTTGTATAATTTGGGCTTGCTTATGGTACCGAATTAATATATTAAACGCCATCCCAATGACAAAACCAAGGCTACAGCTAAAGGTGGATTCATACGGGAGATGATCGGCGATCCAGCTGTTCAATACTGGGAATACGATTCCACAGAGGATACCTGTCCACACATAGTTTTTTCGAATGTTTGCTAAGCCAATAATCATCACGAGTAAAACGAAAGACCAAAGCAATCCTGGCGCTACGTAGGCTAAATAAAGATAAAATAAGCCTGATGCCGTGACATCGACTGCAAGATACCAGTCTTCTTTCCTATGGCGGACGATTAATGGAACAAGGTAAACGACGATAGCAAGAGAAAGTACAATCCAAAGTGACGCATTGATTAATGATGGATGTATAAAAGCAACACTTATAATAATGAACAGCCAAAACGTTCGTACGGATACAAATATCCAATCATACCAAAACCATTTTTTCATTACTGAGAACATAGATTATGCACACCTACTTGTATTTTTTTAGTTTAATTTTCTGGCGATTCAGATTTACCATGTAGCATAACTTCCAATACGTCAATAGAAAGAGGGCGGAAGGTCAGAGACTGGCTGTAAAGTATGTCATATAAGATAGATGACAGTTTATCATACGGTTTATGTGACAGATTTAAGCACGCTGTCATGAAACATTTAGTCGTTTTATCACTATGCTATTTAACAATTTCGAAGTTAAGGTGAGGGAGTGAAGCAACAGAAAATTTCAAAATAATAGGAGAGATGCGTTATGAAGTCATTCATCATTAAAAAAGGAACAGCACTTGCCTTAACAGCTACTATACTGGCTGGGACACTAGTATTACCTACTAATGGAAATGCAAACGCAGTGTATAAAAAGACGCTCACCCAACAGGCTGTTGATAAAGCTGCTAATACTGAAAATATTCCAGGTGTTATTGTTGCCGTGAAAAATGGAGATGCAAACTGGTCATATGCTTCTGGTGAAGCAAACATCGAGAGAAATCATAAGGTGGATGCTGATTCTGCTTTCAGGATTGGAAGTACAACGAAGACGTTTGTCGCTACAGTTGCATTACAGCTTGCTGGAGAGAAGAAGCTAAGTCTTGATGATACGGTAGAGAAATGGATGCCAGGGCTCTTAAAGGGTAACGGGTATGATGGTAACAAAGTTACAATTCGTCAATTATTAAATCATACGAGCGGGATTCCAGACTTCTTGACTCCAGAGCTTAAGAATAAACTACTTGAAAATCCAAGTGAAAATTATACACCCGAACAATTAATTGCTCACGCTTTGGAGCTAGAGCCAGTAACGGGGTGGGCATACTCGAGCACAAATACGGTTATTGTGGGACTTATTATCCAGAAGGTTACTGGGGAGACATATGCCGAACAGATTAAGAAACGAATTATTGAGCCACTCGTGCTTAAAGACACATTCCTTCCTGGAAGCTCGATGGAAATTCCGAAAAAAAATGCTCGTGGCTACTTAAATACAGGAGATAAATTAGTAGATATTACGGTGCTTAACCCATCATTTGCTAATGCCGGCGGTGACATGATTTCGACAGGAGAAGACTTGACGACGTTTTTTCGCGCCTTATTAGGTGGAAAGCTGTTGACACCGGAGATACAGAACAGAAGGAAATGATGACTAGTACAGCGGATTCTCCGTTAGGAAAGTATGGGCTTGGCATACATGCAACTAAATTGCCGGACGGTATCGAAGTATGGGGGCATGGCGGTGGTATTCCCGGATTTACTAACTTTGCAGGCGGAACGGAAGATGGTCAACATGTCATCTCGATAAATATCAATGTACTAGGAGCGGAAAAACATATCAATAATATTCTAGTCTCTGAATTTACAAAAAAAACCAAAAAGGAACTTGCGGATAAAGAAAAGAAAAGGAAACATCGAGAAGAAGTCAAATACGTAATGGATCAGGTGGTAACCAATAAAAAAATCCCAAGTGTCATAGCAGGCGGATTAAAGGACGGTCAGCACTGGTCTTACGCTACAGGGACAGCGAGTTACGAGGTACCGCGCCCAGTGGAGCCGAACTTTTCATTTCGTATCGGAAGCATCACGAAGACTTTCACAGCTTCCGTTATACTGCAGTTGGCTGAAGAGAAACAATTAAGCCTTGATGATTCGGTTGAAAAATGGTTACCAGGAGTCGTACAGGGTAATGGGTATGACGGTAACAAAATTACGATTCGTCAGTTATTGAATCATACAAGCGGGATTGCATTGCAGCCTATACAGATTTGGATATGCGAGATATTACCTTGCCTCAAAATCCATACCGTTACTATACTGCTGATGAACTTATAAGCTTGGGACTTACAAAGCCACCTGTATTTGCACCAGGGGAGGGCTGGGACTATTCGAATACCAATACTGTGCTAGCTGGTCAAATTATTCAAAAGGTAACAGGAGATACATATGCAGAGCAAATCAGAAAACGCTTCATAGAACCACTTGGGCTAAAGGAGACATTCGTAATGGAAACAAATCCTCATATACCAGGTGAACATGCTACAGGATATAATATGGACAGATCGGGTCATTTGTATGATTTGACAGAAATAAATCAATCATGGGCAAATGCAGCGGGAAATATGGTTTCATCTGTCAAAGATTTAACTACTTTCTTCAGTGCGCTGTTGGGCGGAAAGCTTCTAAATCAAGAGATGATGAACCAAATGCTCACAACAGTAGATTCACCTATTGGTAAAGTCGGACTAGGAATTTATGAAGAGAAAACATCGGACGGGCAATCATATTGGGGGCATGCAGGCGGTACTTTCGGGTTTGAATCGAGAGTTGGTGGCCCTCTAGGAGGGGAGCATATTTTGGTAACTTCCATCAACGCAGTAGGTCCGGAAGTCATAGCAGGTCGGGATAAAATATTCAATAAGGAGTTTGTCCGTTAAGTTTAAAGCCGACATCGCGCCCTTTATTCGAGGGTGGGTGTCGGTTTCCTGGCTGTGATTGTCGTTTCTTCATATAAGAGGAGCATACGTGATGCTGCAGTTACTTCATCATGTGTTTAGAAAAGAGAACGTTTTTTAATCTATAGGACAGATCGGGTCCTTTATTTCAAATTCACATATAAGAGTTCTGTCTTATGATCATCAAGCTTAGAATTTGAAATATCCCTTAAACGAAGATTTTATGCCTCTATAGTTATTTATGAGAATTTAGCCCGTTTTCATCGTTTTGGGGAAGAATAATTTCTTAACTCGATGGCGATGGGGCTCATCCACATGCCTATCAAGCTAATACTTTGAAGTGCTCCCAAAACGAAAATTTTCTTCGTTTTGGGGAACTACCAATTTCTTAAGTTGATGGATATGTATGGTGACCCCTATAAGACGAAAATAAAATATTATCTATAGAAACGATAAAATCCCAAATAGAGACATTCAAATTACATCTTTTAAAATGTAGCCCTGAAATATAGAATCGTTCACGTACCCTAGCAGTTGACTACATTCCCTCTTACAAAAGTAATCCTGTATCCTTTGCTTTTTGCACGGCTTCTTCTCGATTTTTGACTCCCAGCTTTTCATAGAGATTGGAAGCGTAATTTCTTACTGTTCCGTTTGATAAGTAAAGTTTCGAAGCAATTGTTTTATAACGGCTACCTTGTGATAATAGATTCAAAACCTCTAGTTCGCGTTTCGTTAAGCCAAACTCTTTTCCATCTGATTTTGATTCAACTAATCCTGTTTCTTCATTTTCTTCCCACATTCTATGAAACAACTCATGGTTAATCATCGTGCCTCCCCGATAGACTAGACGAATTGATTCAGTTAGTTCACGCGAATCTATGGATTTCAACAAATACCCATCTGCACCATTTCGTATGATTTCCTTTGCCTTTTCTGTATCCTGAAAGGTTGACAGAATGAGTACACGAATGTCCGGCCAATTTTCCTTAATCATTTTAGTCGCATGAATTCCATCCAGATTGGGCATCTCTAAATCCATTAGTACTACATCTGGTTTTAGTCTTTCACACAATTCCACAGCCTGTTCTCCATCTTCAGCCATTCCCACTACTTGTAAATCCTCCTGTACATCCAAAATTGTATGAAGACTTTCTCGAATAAAAGAATGATCATCGACAATACACAAGCGAATTTGTTCATTAGACAGTTGTACTTGTTTCGGTAATACACATGAAATTAACGTCCCTTCCCCTTTTTTGGAGTAAACAATGACTCTTCCTTGTGACTGACTCACGCGCTCTTTCATTGCAGTTAATCCAAAGCCATCCTTCCAATCATCTATCCCACAGCCATTATCCTGTACATCCAATCTTATCTGTTGTGGTTCAAAGTGAAGTGACACAATGATTTCTGTGGAATGCCCATGGCGAACAGCATTTGTTAGTGATTCCTGCAAGCTCCGATATAGTGTCATTTTTGATTGCTTGGAGGCCATATACTCTTCCCCTATTATTTGAGTACGTACATTTACTTTTGCATGTTTCTTAAATTCCTCTGTCAATTGCTGTAATGTGACAGCTAAGGGAAGCGATTCTTGTGATAAATCCATTTGATGCAAATACAGTCTTACTTCTTCCATACTGTTACGGGCTAATTGTAATAATGAATCGAGCTGTTTCTCTCCTTCTTTAGACTTTAATTCCGTACGTAATGTTTCCATCCCCATAATAATTGTGGTATAGGAATGCCCCATCGTATCGTGTAAGTCTTTTGAGAGCCTATCACGTTCCTCGAGTAATGTTATTCGCTCAACTTGGGATACGTATTGTTCCAATACATGTTTCTGGTTTCGAATGGTTTCACTTTGACGGTAATTAATAACCAGTAAACGAAAAAAAGAACCCATAGCAAAGGCTAAACCAATTTGTAAGATGATTCCCCATAAATCTGTTACTTTGGAAAATATCGCAATGAGCAACGGGAACAAAATAATTGTGATAGGACCCGACCAGCGGTAAGATTTATGAGCACTATTTGCTGCAATCATAAAAGTTGGCATTAAAAAAGCAAGATACGCTGACGGAAATAATAAAGTTAAATAGAAACACACTCCGCCAAAAAATATTATTTCAGTAAACAAATAATAGCGATAACTGAACATTAAACAGATCCAAGGTACTGAAAATGAAACGATTTCCCAAAGAATGATGATCCAAAGTGGTACTGTTAAATGGTCTCGGTGTTGGATAGTCGTTAATATCAATGATAGCCAAATGATAAAACGTATACAAAGTAATGCCCAATCATACCAGACCCATATTTTCAAAGTCTTAAACAAATTATCACTCCTTTATAGCTTTAAACATAGTACGCGTGTATATTCCAATTATTCGAACTAAGCAGTTTCCAATACATATACGTATCCAAATGAGAATGCATCCAATAATCATGACAAAAATAGCTTTCGCCCATGAATTCATAGCAATTCCCAATAAGTATATATTAAAATATTGAAAAAGTAAGGGTGTAATGATAAATACTAGCGGCGTTACATACAGTAAAACAGCACAAATAAGGCTCATTATTCCAACAAAAAATTTTTGCATGAGCCAAAAAACAGTCCTCCAGTTGCTACTATTAAGAATTATTTCTCCTGCTCTAATCCATCTATCCCCTCCTCTTTTTACCCTTAGTGGTAATGACTCTATTGATATGTCCGTATAAACTTTCGTCTGAATACGTTCATACTGGACAAATGTGTGAGTTGTTTGCAACACCCTCGCCAATAAAGGAATACCTACGAAGAAAACTGTCATTACAAGTGCAAATGTAATGCTGACCAGATAGAAGCAAAAATAAAACAATCCGGATGCAAAGGTAAATAACAAGAAATAGAAATCTTGCAAAGTTTTTTGAACTGATGCTTTCGTCATTAAAATCGCTCCTCCTCATTCATTGCTAATACGTTAATCGCTCTTTGATTCTACGTAGTTTTCTGTCACATACGGTAGTGTCAAAGTGTCATAGTTTGTATGACATGACTATCAATATAGCCGTAACCTCCTCTATTTTTCGCGCCATACATAAATATGACAGATAATCACTATCTACTATGACTTGCTGCTTGCTACACTCTGTTCATAAGCTAACGAGCCAATAACTCGTTGTGCCAACAAAAAATTCCAATCAAATTAAGGAGTGTACAAAAATGAAAAAAGCAATCAACAAACTGGGGATAGTTGCAATTCTGCTCACTTCTACAAGTATGACTTCTGCTTGTTCCCAACAATCATTAGAAGCTGGAAAATCAAAATCATCGGCAGCCACGACCGATATTCAAATGACGAAAGCACCCAATAATAAAAAAGAAGTAGAATCTTTTGCTGATCCGTTATTTGAGGGGAAAATGAAGAAGTACAATGTAAACGGTTCTAGTTTTGTCGTCGTTCATGATGGAAAGGTCGTCGTCAATAAAGGGTATGGGTATGCTGATAAAGAAAAGAAAATTCCCGTCACTAAGGACACGGTCTTTCAAATCGCTTCAGTCTCAAAAACTTTTACTGCCTTAGCTGTGATGCAGCAAGTTGATAAAGGAAATCTCAAACTAGATCAAGATGTACAACAATATCTCAGTGGATTGAAAATACCTAATAAAACAGGAAAACCCCTTACCTTGTTTGATATGCTCACTTATACCAGCGGAGTAGATTTTCCTGATATCACCACGATAACCGGACCTGAATACATTAATCACAGTATGCCGATGAAGGAATTTTTCTCTAAAAATATACCAACGGTAGTACGACCGCCAGGAGAATCTTATACGTATGACAACGTTTCATTTGCACTCGCAGGGTTTGCTGTGGAAAATGTTACAAATACACCTTTTTCGCAATATATGGAAAATAATATTTTCAAACCATTAGGTATGAACTCTACAAGTTTGAGCTTTACGCCTAATCTTCTCAAGAGAATGGCTACACATTATGGGCCCACTGGCGATCCAATTCCAACAAGTGGAAACGGTCTAATGGATGCACCACAAGGAGGTATTATATCTACCGGAGAAGACATGTCAAAATACATGATTATGCAGCTACAGAACGGAAAGTTTAAAGGTAAAGAAATTGTAAGTAAAAAAAGCATGGATATGATGCATGCCTATCAAGTTTTTGATGATAAGACAATTCCTGTTGCAACAATTGGATTTGAAACGCCTTTCAATGATTTTGCTAACGGTCAACACGTTGTAATAAAAGGGGGAAGTATGCCGGGACATCAATCACTGATGATTTTAGTGCCTGAACAGAAAACAGCATTCTTCATGTCTTACAATAATGATTCAACAATGAGTATAGACATGTATGAAGCTCTCATGGATCACTATTTCCCTGCTAAGAATGGGGCAAAAACAAGTTATCTCCCGTTAGAGGAAAAAGACGCTCATAAATACCTAGGCTTATTCCAAAACACGCGTTTTGCTGCAAGTCGCACTCATTTTACTTATGAAAATGGGAATTTGGTCCTGGAAGGTGGAACAACCGGAAAACAAGTTCTCAAAATGATTCATCCGTTATTATTTGAGGATTCGGAAGGAAAAAAAGTTGCTTTCAAAAAGAATTCAGCTGGAGAAATCGCATATTTTCACTACAACTCTCCTAAAGGAATTGATTTTATAGCAGATGCCCAGAAAATTAACTACAAACCACCTTTTGATGATGTTCCACAAAAGAGTAACTATAGAAGTCACATTGATAATCTTCATGCCCTAAATATTATGGGTGCTAAAACAGGTAATCTATTCAATCCGATGGACATCATGACACAAGGAGAGTTTGCGGATACGTTGTTACTTGCTTATGGATGGAACGGTTTTCCAGACGACTCCAAGGAGGCAAGGGAAAAAATTATGAAAGGAATTCCAGGGTATGACCGTGCTACTCCGATTACCCGACAGGTCGCAGCAACCATGATTCAAAATTTGAAGCAGATTCAACCTGACCAAGCTAAGAAAGTTAAATTGCTTGATGCTGCGGATGACTGGGCAGTCCAATCTATTCAAGCACTTGCATCCCAAGGAATCGTAGACCCTGATACTTCGATCAACGCTGATGGATCATTTATTTTCCGTCCGAAGGATCTGTTACTGCGCCAAGAAGCAAGTGCCTTGTTCGATTTAGCTTTTGACTATTATGCCCTACCTATTATACAGAAGTAGGCATTCATACAAACATGAATCATGGCAAATATTTAGGAGGAGTGTTCCATCTGCATCAAGCTAAAGCAAAATTAAAAACCATTACGGGACAAAAACTCATAACAAAGCAGTAAAATAAATAACCGGTTTCTTAAGGTACAGGAAACTGGTTATTTTGTGTCTAAACATACAATCTTCTTTTTAATATGGTTTCCCCTTCTTCGTTATCCCTATGAAGATAAAAGTACAGAAGACTATGATGGCGTTTATAAAGTAAAAGCAATTGCATTCGAGGCGAAGTCTACAGAGAGTACTACACAATTTGATTTAAAGAACATTGCACAACATCAGCTGGGATTACCTGAAGAAGATGGAAGCTGTGTGTTTCTTCCTTATAGAGTCATTCTATAATTTTCGATATATGTTAATGTAAGGATGCATATTGATAAAGATCACTTAACATTTTATGAGGATTTCCATTCCAATATCTTTGATACGGTGTTAGCAATTTATGTTGTTTAACCCAATCACGATCAATTTTTTGTAATAGTTGTTCTGCAGTTAACTGTTCTTTTTCTTTTATCGTCCAACTAAATGCCTCCAAAGCTTTCTCTTTTGTCCAAAAATTTTTAGGGGCACGTTTAAAGTCCCATTCTTTAAAACGTCCCGGATATAAATCAGCTAGCATTTTAAATGGACTATAATCCCAATAAGTCACTAAATGTTGTACTAATCTATGCTTCCTTAACCAATGTGCACTAAAAATCATCATTAGTTCCTTATCTGTTAATTGTTCTTTTTCCTCTATTGTCCACTTTAGAGCTTCTAATACTTTTTCTTTCGTCCAAAAACCCCTTGGTACTTTTGGAAATTGCCACGCTTTAAAACGATTTGGATATAAATCGTTTATCATTTTATAAGGGCTACTACTCCAAAATCTTCGTAATGGAACAGCTAGCTTGTTTCTTTCAAACCATTTTATATCAGTTCTTTGTGGTATCTGTTCTTCTATTAGTTGTTCTTTTTCTTCAATTGTCCATTTCAAGGCCTTTAATGCTGTTTTTTCTGTCCAATAGTCTTTCGGAACATTTTTAAATAGCCATTCCTTAAAACGATTTGGATATAAATCGTTTATCATTTTATAAGGATTAGAGCCCCAAAAATTTTTTAAAGGCGTATTTAATTTATTTTTTATTAGCCAATTTGTACTGAATTCTTGGTAAATTTGTTCTTCAGTTAACTGTTCTTTTTCTTCTAGTATCCATTGTAAGGTGGTTAAGGTTTTTTCTTTTTTCCAAAACTTGGATGATTGATCCTTTCTAAAAATATCCGGATACAAATCATTTAGCATTTTTTGAGGATTCCCTTCCCAATACAACTTTAAAGGGATAATAAACTTATTTTTTATTAGCCAATTTAAGTCAACAACTTTTAATACACTTTCTTTAGTTAAATGGTTTTTCTCCTCTATTAACCATTTAAGCTCTTCCAATGCAGTTAAAGATGTGCTTTTCCTCCAATATTCGTTTTTTAAGGAATGCCATTGCCATACTTTAAAACGATTTGGATACAATTCATTTAACATCTCATATGTATTTGCGTTCCAATGCTCAAGCAACGGCATCTTTAATCTGTGTTTTATTAGCCACCCTTTATTATACACTTGAAGTATTTGTTCTTCCGTTAATTGTTCCTTTTCTTCTATTAGCCACCTTAAAGCTTCTAATGCTTCTGATGAGGATTTTCCAATCCAATATCCTTTAGGTAAATCTTTTAATTGCCATACTTTAAACTGGTTTGGATATAAATTATTTAGCATTTCATAGGGGCTCCCATTCCAATACTTAATTAGCGGTATAGCTAAATCATTTTTTATTAACCACTTTTTATCAAAAAATGCTAATAGTTGTTTTTGTGTTAAATTCTCTTGTTGTTTTATTTTAAATTCTAGTACTTTTAATCCGGCTTCTTTTGTCCATAATTGAAATTTATCCATATTATTCCTCTCTTTCCTAATATTCTTATCTATTGGTTCTATTTTACATGAAAAAAGCGCTTTCAGATAAAAGAACTTTTTAGAATAAGATTACAATCATTTATTAAATTTAAAAGATAAAAAGGATAAATTTAGAAGGCATATGGACTATAAGGGGGGCAACATACATCGCTATCAACTTCTAGATAGCTTTATATAATGGGATATTAGGGAGGGAGAGCGCTTTCAAATTATAAGGTTGCTTTCTACCTTTTTATATAAAGTTAGAGGGAGTGAATCGCATTGTATCTGACATATCATATTTCAGAAGGTGATTCAAAAGACATACTTAATATTGTTACAAGAATAGAGTAATCCTATTATAAGCTTATTATTCGATCTTTAGCGGTTACTTATTGGATTTATTAAGAGAGATAATTATTTTAACTTCTACTGTACCCTTTATCTTTCTCCGACAGAAGACTCCTTTCTCAAAAATGTGAAGGTGTGAAACACCAATTTTAGGTAGGACAGCATTTAAATCTATGATAAAATAGATACAACTGTATAGCGTGGGCGGGAGGTTGCTAACCCTTTTTCTCTTATTTTAGAGAGAAAGGAGGTGACCGAATGGATTCTTTAATTATCTTATTGCATGATGCTGTAAAAGTATTTTTTACAGTTTTTGCGACAGCTTGTGCGAATGAGCTAGCAAAGAAATTAAGTAATAAAAAACACAAAAGAACCGCCTCAGCCTGCAAGCGAAAGGGCGGTTCTAAACGCAAATAAACCTTAGCAACCGTTCCGCCTTGCGGTAAACAGTTACTTGAAGAGATGTTACCAGCATCTCTTCTTTTATTTTATGCATATTACCTAATCTCTATACTCAATATATAGTGAATATGCATCCAATATATATTAGTTAAACTACTGAAAACATACCATAATTTTATATTTTGGTCAATTTCAATACGCTTATTTGCTAGCTCAGAATGAAAAAATAAACTTGAAATTGCATGTTGTTTAAAAAGAGGATTCGAAATTGAAATCTATAATTTTTTAACTGATGGGGGAGAGATATAGATTTCATGGGAACGTTTCATTTCCGTCTCGTATCTCAAAAAACAAGAATACTTTTTATTTTGAGATATGGGACTTTTTATCTCATCAGTATAACTATAGATTTAAATCAATCTTTACTATGAATCTAGCCATACACATATTATGAAATCATACTATGACATGGTTGTTTGGAAGAAAATATAGAATTACTACAGAGCCATACTAGGGGTCACCATATCAAAAAAAGAACATTGTACGTTTGGACACATTTTGAACAATTTTTAGGGTTCTGGTGCAAAGGTTGCATTTATTTGAAAGAGGTAAATAGATCCCTAATGGAATCTATTCTTATAGATCCTGTTTTCTAGAGTGTAGCTTCTTGTAGAAAACTTTGCAATAGAACCAGAGCCTGTTTGCATGTTCTACCTTTTTTTATGTACAATAAGAATAAGAGATGATATAGACAGGGAGAGGAAATCCATGTCCACTAAATTAGTAAATTTACGCATTGATTTTGCTTTTAAACAGTTATTTGGGACGAAAGGAAATGAGGAAATTTTAACGGGTTTCTTAAATGCAATTCTAGAAGAATCTTTAGATACACCTATTACATCGCTACAACTAGAAGATCCACATCTCCATAAATCTTATGAAGATGATAAGTTATCGATTTTAGACCTATTAGCAACACTAGATAATGGGACGCAAGTAAATATCGAAATTCAGCTTCGGAATACACATGATATGGTGAAGCGATCTTTATATTATTGGAGTAAACTTTATACATCCCAAATGCAAGAAGGGATGCCATATCGTTCACTTCGGAAAACAATTACCATTAACTTATTAGACTTTATTTTGTTTTCTCAGGATGACGCATTTCATACCATCGGACAATTATGGAATACAAAAATGCAGCAACTATTAAGTGACGACATTGAAATCCATTTTGTGGAGATACCGAAATTGGTAAAACAATGGCGTGAAGAAAAAGTAAACCCGTGGGAAAATACATTTGTTCGTTGGATGTTATTATTACCAGCACATGCAGATGAACATTTAACTCAAACATTGGAGGAGATTGCGATGAATCAAGATCCAATTTTACAGAAGGCAATAAATAAATGGGAAAATATGAGCCATGATTCTTCTTTCCGAACAGCATATGAAGCTCGAGAGAAATTACTTCTAGATGAACAAGCTAAGCTAGCACATGCAGAACAAGAGGGTATAGAAAAAGGCATTGAGCAAGGTAAGATGCAAATGATTCGAGGGATGCATGAAATTGGTGTACCGCTTGAAACTATTGCAAAAGCAAGTAAGTTAAGTATGGAGGAAGTAGAACGTATCTTGAAATTAAAGTAAATATATAAAAACATACAGAACTTATATTAAATACAAATTTGGGTTCTGTTGCAAAGTTTTTTAACAGAGAAAAAGTTGGTATGATTGCAGATGGATTTTATGCAATCGTTAGTAATTGTTGTAATTCATTATACGTCGAAAAAACGAAGTTTGGTTGTTGCAAACTTCGTTTTTGTTTATATAGAGCATGAACGGTTTCAATACCTTTCAAGGTACGTGAAGTATGACGAAGGCTTTGAAATCCTGTAGATTTGGCAAAACGTCTTTTTACATGCCTATGGTCTTGTTCAATGAGATTGTTCAAATGTTTGACTGTACAATGAGTTGTACGTCTATAAAAACCTTGTTCTTTTAATTTGTTAAACGCGCAAAGTAGCGCTGGGGCTTTGTCTGTTGTGAGAACTGTTGGTTCTCCAAAAGCCTTCACCAATCTTTTCATAAAAGCATATGTCGCCTGATGATCTCTTGTTTTTCGAAGTTGAATATCCAATGTATATCCACCCTTATCGAGCGCACGATATAAATAACGCCATTTTCCTTTCACTTTTATATAAGTTTCATCTAATTTCCACGATGATTGTACCTTTTTGTTTTTCTTCTTCCAGATTTGATAGATCACATTTCCATATTCATGGACCCAACGCATAATAGTTGTTGGGTGAACCGATATGCCACGCTCTCTCAAAAGTTCAGAGATATCGCGATAGCTTAAAGAAAAACGACAATAGTAGCCAACGGCTACTAAAATAATATCCTTCTTAAATTGTTTTCCTTTAAAATATCCCATATAGTATTCTCCGCGCCTCATGTTTCTTACATTTTAACTTCCCTTAGAAAAACTTTGCAACAGAACCATAATTCCCTAACTTAAGGAATACGAAGAGCAGGGCATAACAAGACAGGTTGTTCCATTTATTGCATCAATTGTTTCACTTTGTATCATGTTATTGCCTATTATTGACTTATCTATTCCAATAGCTCTTACAGTTAATGGTCTAATGGTTATCATAACAATCATATTTGTGGTGTACGATTTCTTTAGTTTACATAAAAAATAAATTCAAAAAATCGATAAAAAAATACTTTTACAGTATCTTTCTGTATAATTTTAGAACCATATCATTTATAAATAGGAGGAGCTAAGGTTTATAGTTTAGCTCCTGGTGTTGTGATAAACCTCTTCAGTAAGACCGAAATTTTTTTAAAAAATTAATATAGCCTATATAAGTATAAAGGGTAATTGTTGTTAAGAATTTTCTTAATAACCATTTCGTTTTAATGTGCGATAAATAGTGGTTCTGTCAACATTTAAAAAATCAGCAATTTCCTGTTTCGTTTTTCCTTGATTAAGTAACTCAAGTATCAAATCAGTTTTAGACTTATTGATCTTAGGGGTTCTCCCCAGTTTCCCACCACTTTCTACATACTTCATACGACCAGCCTGCGTTCGCTCCAGTATATAGTTTCGTTCAATATCAGCAAATAAAGATAAGATTGTAACCATGACTTTAGTAGTCATATTATCTTTCTTCCGAGTATCAATGTTATCACTAATAGCAATGACGCCAATATCATTTTTGATCAGTTTTTCATGAGTACGGATCATATCAGAAAGATTTCTACCTAAACGATCTAACTTATAGACAATAAGTGTGTCCCCTGGATTTAATTGCTTCATAAGAATTTGGAATTGTTCTCTCTCCATATTTTTTCCACTTTGCTTTTCCTCAAAAATGTATTCTTCTAACAATTCAACCTGGTTCGTTTCGCAATATGTAAGTATTAAAGTTAGCGAAATAAAAAGGAGTGTATAGAGGAAGATTGAAGAAATACACGGATAAACACCCAGGTATGAATCATGCGATTGAATTACGGAAGCACACCACTAAAACAGTGAAAGAAATATGCCAAATTACAGGTGTGAGTCAGGCCGCTCTGTATCGTAGATTAAAAGAACTTGAATAAAGTTCTTTTTTTATTTGTAATTAAATCCCAGAGTGGCCCCTCATGCCCAGAATCGTTTCCGTACCCCTTTTACTCTTCATTATCTTTTTGCACCAGAACCAAAAATCTTCTATCATATTAGCAGGGGATATTGATAGAAAAGCGTGTTCCTTTTCCTATTTTACTCTCTATCTCTATATCTCCGTTTAATTCTTTTATAATACTGTAAGCAATCATAGTACCAAGCCCAGTACCTTTTTCTGTTGTTGAATAAAACGGCAAGGCAATTCGTTTTATTTGTTGAGAGGACATTCCAATTCCTGAATCAATAATATCAATTACAATATCATCTTTTATTTTTTGTATATTTATTTGTAATACTCCACCATTTTTCATAGCCTCAATTCCGTTTTGTACGATGTTGATTAGACACAGTTTTAATTTTTCAGAATCAGCGTTTATATAAAGAGAATCTGCAATATTATGTTTTATTTCAACATTATATGATAGAGCGAGTGGTGAAATAGTATCTGTTACCTGATTCAAAATGTGATTAATGTCTAGCTTCTCTTTTATAAAGTTTTGTGGTTTGGTTAAAGATAAATAATTATTAATAGTAGCCTGTATTTGCTGCATTTCAATTAACATAATTTCTAAGTACTTATCTTGAGATATCTTAGAGCTCTCATTATCATTTAATAATTGAGTGAATCCATGTACCGTGGTTAGTGGATTATGAATTTCATGAGCAATAGATGCAGCTAGTTCACTAGCTATATAAAATTTTTCTGCTCGTTGAATCTTTTCTTTCATTTTAAATTTCTCAATCATTCCTTCTATTAAATAAACTGATAATAATCCTGTAAAAATATTAATGACTATATAATTAAATAAAAATTCAATGAGAGTAGAGTCAATTTTACCACCTGTGTTAATTTGAGTTACAATACCACAGATAGAAAGTGAAGTTGTACAAATCAAAATAAGTAGTATGCTTAATAATATCTTTTTTTCCTTAAAATAAATGGGTAACAAGTAACGAAATGTTACAGTAACGCCTGTAATAATATTATAGATAATAACTGATGGAAAAACTCCGCTTCCGCCTAAGTAAAATCTATAAGAAAGATATACAACTCCTATAAAAATAATACTTTTTGTATTTCCATATAGAAAAACTAATATAACAGGAATAAAACGTAAATCATAAATAAATCCAGCATGTAAATGAAAAGGAAAAGTCAGGCAAAAAATAATTGCAATTGAGGAAAGAATAGAGATTAATATATTATTACATGCCATTTTTTCTTTATGGTCTAGCCAAAATACTTGATAGCTAAGAATACAAATAATAATAATAAAGGTATTTAATAATAGTGTAGGAATTCCCATAGTTTAATCCTCTCTGATAGTTTATAAGTAGGACTATGAATGAATTTAATCTATATGTTGGGTTTTATTAGATTTTCTATCCTTAAAAAGAAAGTAAAAAAGTACTTAAAAAAAGTGTTTTTTTACTATTTATATTAGAACCGATGAGGAAGATAGAAAAAAATTTTTTTTTAAAAAAGCTACTTTTAGTTATGTATAAAAAGAAATTGAAAGCAGCCCTTTTGTAGGTAATACATGAAACAAGCAATTGGCATAATTACGCTTTTACAGGAGTGAATATTCTGTAAAATGATTATAGATAGCAACATCTATTTTATAGCCTTCGCCATAATAACATGATATTCATCAAATTACAAAGAAGAAATTATAAGTTTTATTTTTCGCTATTTCATTTTATATTTCAATGTAGTTAATCGTTGAAATAATTATTTTTCATACATTATTTATTTTTGAAAAAAAGTTAGTTTATGTTCATGAAGCAGATATTGAAAACAAAAATTAATTCGTGTTATGTGAAAGAATAATATTTCTATGGGGGTTTAGTGATAATTCTCAAAAATCAAACTAATAACACAATACTGAATGAAAGTTATGTAACCAATTATTGAATTACGTAACTATACAACATATACTTTGAATATATCAAGTATACTCATTTGAGGAGATTTTATGGAAAGGTGACAAATTATAATATGTATGAAGTTATTTTACATGAAAGTGTTTTTTTAAAGAAATCTAGAGAAGATCAGATTATATTAATAGAAGCGTGGAGAACGAGATTTACGGTGGATGAAATCATAGATGGAATGGATATAAGTAAAAACCAATACTATAATATTTTAAATAATTTAGGGATTAAGATTAGAAACGCTAACATTAAAGGTGGGTCAAAAATGAAAAGTATCTTATCTGAAGAAGAATTTAATAATATGAAATTAAACGTTTGCAACTATAAAGTATACAAATCAATTGACCTACAACAACAAATAGAGTTATTCATTTATTATCTTGAGGAACACGCAAACAACAGCATAGCCGATTTAGCAAGAATGATGAATACTAATGCGGCGAATTTATATGCAATGAATTCTAAAGTTAAGAAATTAAGACAAGCAGATATTCAGGAACAATCAGTAGAGATTGAGCTAGAAAATACTGAGCTTAAAAATCCTTGTGACAATATAGAAAAATCATTACTGGAGTCAGAATCTAATAATCTTAAAGAAGATTTAGTAAAGAAAAATAAATATGATATTCAATGTAAAAATAACTCATTCTCATTTGATATTAAAGGAAACTATGATGCTAAAACAGTTGCAAGAAGAATGAAATTAATCTTAGATATTTTAGAAAATGATGACACAGAGTTTGATGTAGACATTAAGATTACTCAAAAATAAATAAAGAATGAATCAAACAATAGGATAGAGAAAATCTATCCTCTATTTTAACCTCTACAACTTCGCGCGAAATACCAATTTTACGAATAATAAAGTGGTCTTATAAAAATCTAATATAGCATCTAGGGATTTTAAGCCTAAATGGATAACTCTTAGTGTATTACTTTGGATCTATATAATTCATATTTTATATAAAAATAATTAAATGCTGATTTACTCATAAACAACCTGTATTATTAATTACATTTTAATTTACACGATTTTTTCTTATGTTGACCTAATTAAGTCCTGATTAACCATGATTAAACTAAGCAATTAATATTTTATAACGACTTGTAAACAATTTTTAAAGCATCCTGTATGAATTTATATATTAAATTAGTTTTATTTTATATATAGTATTTTTGTACCAGTTTTTATAGCCTAATACAAATTTATTACCTGGTTATCTATAATTCATATTAGAATAACTACACTATCCCATTCAATTTTGTATACATTTTAGTATTACGTAATTTAATTATGTAAATAAGTCTGTGTAAAAATTGAATTTGATGCGAACTTGTGTTCGTTTTTGTTTTCTGTTATAGTATATATTGAGGTGATTATTATGGATTACAGCAAGCAACGTCAAAAATCCGTACATCGTAAAAAATTATACGAAAATTTAAAAGAAATGCCCTTTTACATAGAAGAATTTGTGGAGTACAAAGAATTGCATGATGCCTCTCCCTCCACCCTACTGAATTATGTATATGATTTTAGAGTCTTCTTTAATTGGCTATTATCTGAACAAATTATTAACTTTAAGCCCATTAAAGACATATCCTTCTCTGATTTGGAGAATTTAAAGAAAAAAGATGTTGAGAACTTTATGAGGTTTCTAAAACTACAGCAAAACATGCAAAATTCTTCTGTTAACAGAAAGATTTCAGCTTTAAAATCTTTATTTAAGTATCTAACTTCCCTTTCAGAAGATGAAGATGGTGAATGCTATTTTTATAGAAATGTAATGGCTAAAATTGAAATACATAAAGATAAAGAAACGTTAAATGCCCGTGCAAAGCGTATGAGATCTAAAATATTCCATAATGATGACGATCAAGAATTTTTAAATTATGTTAAGTACGAACATGAAAAAGCTTTAACAAAACATCAATTGTTTTATTTTCTAAGAGATAAAGAACGTGATGTAGCTATTCTCTCCCTCTTTCTTGGGAGTGGTATTCGTGTAAGTGAGTTGGCCGATCTTCGTATTGAAGATGTAAATTTAAAAGAAAGACTTATCGATGTAATAAGAAAAGGAAATAAAGAAGATTCTGTATGGATTACCCCAATTGCATTGAATGATCTTGAAAAATATATAGAAATTAGAGCGAATAAATATGTCCCAGGGAAAGAATTGAAAAATGTGTTCTTATCGAAGTATAAACATACTGCACAACCTCTTTCAGTTAGAGCTATCCAAGATATAGTAGAAAAATATACTAAATCCTTTGGTAAAAGAATGTCTCCTCATAAATTAAGACATACATTAGCAAATAAGCTATATATGGAAGAAAAGGATTCATTACAGGTGATGCAACAACTTGGACATACTAGTCAAGATACAGCCTTATTATACACACAACTTGGAGAAACAACTATCAAAGACAGCTTAGGTAGAATAGGAAAGAACAAATAATAAAAAGTTCAGTAATTACATATAAATATTTTTAAAGTTTATATTACAGTATAAATGCTTCTCCTTATTTGATTTGCATCTAATTTTATTATATAAAAAATACATAATTTTATTTTACTTTGATTGGTACATAAGTAATGGAATTAAAGAATTTGTAGAAAGACATGAAAATAGGAACTATTTGGTTCTGTTGCAAAGTTTGAAAAAAGCATAAACAGGTCGGTAAATGAGGAACAATGTTTAGGAAGTAGCTAGTAATTGTTGAAGTTCATTGTACGTTGAAAAGGCGGAGTCTCTTTGTGAAGTGACCCCAAAAAGTTAGACATATTATTTTATTAGGCAGCCCCTTTGGTATGTGTTCGGTATTGCACGAAGCCACTGAAAAACTTACGTTTTTTATAAATAAATTCATTATAGAGAAAAATAAGGCGCTTTTTGTTCAATTTCGAACAGAAAACGCCCTATTTTTTTGTCTATTTATTACCCTTTTTCATCCAGAAGCTTCAAGATTCTTTTTAGATTGACAGCGAATATCGTCGTTGCTCCCTGAATTTGCATGCCCAATAAACCCGCAGCCGATGCTTGATCGTACCCGTGTTTATTTTTTAACTCACTATTTTTTGCTTCGATTTTATAGCGTTCTCGAGCTAAGCGTTTAAATTCTTCTGTTTCTTGAAAAGCTTGTTGGTCTAAATGTTCCTCTGATTTAATGGCAACAGAATAGGTTTTAGTTTTTGCACCTTCTTTAAAACACCCTTCTCGGAGTGGACAGACCTTACATTTTTCAACGTCAAAAAAATAAACCATTCTTGCACTTGCTCCTGGATGTGAATCTGGTTTTTTACTTTTTCTTTTTGCTAAATGTCCTGCTGGACATACAAATAAACCTGCATCTTTAATAAAGTCAAATCCTTTTCCTTTTGCTCGCCCATTTTGAGTAATCATTGGATTTAACTTAGAAGTCAGTTGAATGCTTTGTTCTTTTGTATAAAGTAAATTGTTTTTCCCTGAATAAGCCGTGTCAGCGATGACGGTTTCAACTTCCATTCCTGTTACTTTACTTTTTTCAATCAGTTCTTGTAGATAATGTCCATCTGATTTTTCACCTATTGTAACGACTGCTGCTGTAATAATACGTTCATCACTAATTGCTAAATGTGTTTTATAACCAAAGAAAGAACTGTGTACTGTTTTATATCCTACTCGTGCATCGACGTCTGTTGAATAATTTAGATGTTCTTGCGTATCGTCTACAGCTTCTTTTAACACGTTCAATTTTTCACAGTAAGGGATTTCATCTTTTACCTCGTTAGAAGTATTCTTTTGGGGGAATTTTTCTTTCATAGATTTATCGAATTGATACACTGCTTTGCGAGTATGTTTTGATTTCTCTTGTAAAAATTCTTTTGGTGATTTTTGGTTATAACGTGCTTTGGTATGCGTTGCGTCCACAATGATTGCTTTACTTTTGATAATGTTCTTTTCGAGTGCGATTTCAACCGTTTTTCCAATGAGCATATCTACTAAACTTACGTCTTGAAGACGAAGTCTGCGGAATTTTGTGAGTGAGCTTGAATCAATCACGTCATCTTCTGGCGCCATACCTAAAAAATATTTGAAAGACATATCATATTTTGAACGTTCGACAAGGTCTACATCGGATACATTAAAAATGGCTTTTAACAATAAGTACTTAAACATTCGAATCGGAGGAATCGCATTTCTTCCATTATCTAAACAATATTTTGTTTTCAATTCCTCTAAAATGAATGAGAAGTCTACCAGTTCGTTAATTTGCCGAAGCATATTATTTTTTGACACGACCATATCGTAAATGGCCATGTACGAACTTAAGTTGAATGTCTCGCCAAGTGGAACTAGATGGAGTTTTTCAGTGCCCTCGCTTGATAGCGATGGGGTACCGTCAGGAAAACGCGGTTATCTATACTCAAATGTGAAAAACCCTTGAAATATAAGGCTCTGCACATTGTTTACATGTAATGTATTCTTGTGAGAGCATCACAAAAAACAGGCCATAACTGGAACAATTCAGTCTTGGCCTGCTTTTTTTCTGTCATTCAAGTATCGTATTCGTTAGCTCAATCATCCTATTTTAACTTTTTTAAGGCAGACCTACTTTATTTGTTTCAAACCCGTAGACCAGAAATAAATGTTAACAGAGCTATTCCGCAATTTCCTCAGGTAAATAACCGTGCTCATCCCTTTGAATAAATAGGAATTGCTGCTTAATGCCGTCAGTAGCATATCTGTGCTAAAACTGCTGTTAGGAGGCGTTTTTTCCGTTGCCAACATTTTGTCAAATAGCTCGACAAATATTTGATATAATTCGTGATATATAGGGCCCACGTTCTCGAACTGCAGTGCAATTTTTTGCCCTATTCAAAAGAGCGGCGCGCTGGCCAAGAGCCTTGCAACTTGCGGATTAGGATAATTTGGCCCGTATGATAAACGTCATGGAGAATGAGGCTGTTCAGCCACTCGTCTAATGGACGATTAGTAACAAGAGCTTGCAATTGGTCAACGTTTAAATTCGTAATACGCTCACGGATGCCAAGATGGACGCTTTTTAGCCTATTTTGCGTGGCTTCCCAATCGCTCTCCGTTTTCGAAGCGACTGCGAACGTATCTTCATTCGTCAACCCTTCCGGATACTGCGATTCCTCACCGGTAATTCTTTTGAGCAACCGTTTCTTGTAAAAAATCAAATGCTCAACTGTCTCCCAAATCGTGTTCGAATGCTCGCCAGCCGGGCGCCAATCTGCTTGCTCCGCCGTAAGCGTTTTGAGTGCATCAGCGAGCGGCGGATACCAATCTTCTTTATCGTAGCAAAAGTCCCAGTTTTGAAGTAACGATTCCATCCTGTTCATTCCAAATCCTCCTTAGCGCGTATTGTAACCATTAAAAAGTTTTCACTAAATAATTCAACTAATGGAAATATGACTCCTTCTTCAGATACATTGTTATTTAATTCAATGTCCTTATTCCACAATCTGGATCTTTAGTGGAGTAACATTACTGAAGTTTTACTACATCGACAAGACATGCTTAATTTCATGCATTGTTAAAATCCCAATACTCATAAGAATTGTAGCTTTGAAATAAAGTTTAATTAAATTAACTCTATAAACCTTGATAAAATAATAAATAGATAAAAGTGTGTTTTAAAAAAAGTTTGATCAAAACACGCTTTAAATATATTCAATTAAACCATTCGTTTTTAAATAAGTTTGATCATTTCTTGATCCTTGTGCCATTAAAGCGCCCGATTGTGAAATTGGCAAAGGCAGTCTAATTATCGAATAGCCCTCTTCCTCTCAGATTTGCGGAAACAGGCTCCTTTCCTATTTCACGTGCCCATATAGATAACTGGCCGATATGGTGGATTTCGTGGGCAATGACATGACGTATGATCTCCCCATGTGTACATTCAATGACTCGGCGCCTAATTGGTGCGTCTCTAGGGCTAATCGGTTCTTCATTGAAATCAGTTTCTGAAAGTTTCCGAGAATCCATTTTATTTGCCCAAGATGTCACAAATGTCTTCACTTTCTCGTGGTATTGAGCTGAAAGATTTTTCACTTTTTGTAAGTGAGCATAATCTTCAAACAATGGCTCTTCAGGCACTGGTTCACCTCGCAAACCTAAGATCCACATATATTCCACATCTACAATGTGAAATAGGGTATGTAGGATACTGCCGAATCCACCTACCCGTTTCTTTAATAGTTCTTCATCCGGTATGTCTTCGCACAATGTAAACCAATCATCACGAACTTGCCAGTTATATTGAAACAGTTTCAACATCACAGCAACCTCCATCTTTTAGATTAACATTTAATATTCACCAAAAGACTTCAAAATCCCTATTTAAATAATAACTCTAAAAAACCTGTTAAAATCCTCTACAAACTGGCCCTTTAATTGAACATTCCAGATGAAGTTAAGGGTCAAAAGAAAAACACTATTATACAGGGGTCACCATATCATTCTGGGAAAATTGTACGCTAAGGACTACAAACCCTTATCATTACAGTATTTTATAAAGATGAATACATGTTCAGAAAGATAAAAACCTAAGTTTAATTGAACATTGATTTGTTTACACACTTTATGAACATGATTATAGCTAGAAAACGTTGATATTATTGAGTTCTATCCTCTGTTCATAAACAAATTTTTTGCTATACAAAAGGACCTAACCTTTTGTATAGCAAAAAATCAGATCCTTTTTTAAATCTATATAAAGGGAAACTACCATTTACTTATGATTCAATCACAATAGGCTAATCCTTTATTCACTTCTTGTATGTCGAAGAAAGAAGGATCAAAATCTAATAAATCCCATTCCTCATAGAGTGAATATTGTGGGTGTGAAGGGTCTTTTATTGCTTCTAAAAATTCAAGATATCCTGGAATACCTCCAATATCCTCTAATGGGGCTGCATTTTCTCCGCCTATACATGTTACCTCATCAGAGGATTGATCCAGTATATTTTCAACTTGAATCTGTAGCAACCAATGATCTCCAAAATCGTATACATATTGAAAAATCAGATCCTTCTTTTTGATCTGTTCAAGTAACATGGTTCTACCAGCAAGTAGCATCCGAGATGGCGTCGTCTTTTCCAATGTAGAAAAGGAAATGCTCGAATCAGGTGGAGCCGATATAGCATATTTTCCTACAGTAAATTCAAACAAATGTTGGTGCTCCCACTGAAATAAACATTGAATCACATCGTGTAAATCAGCAAAAGTTAATTTTGCTGGTAAAATAATTTTTCTCCAAATGGGGAAAGGACATCCCACTAATTCCAAATGTAATTGATAACATTTCATTCTTATTTCCTCCGTCTGAAATAATGGCATATTTCTCATTTTCACTGAAATCATGAGAAATAGATAGTAAAAATCAATCAAAGGAATCAAAAATCATGATATTTTATAAAGAATGCAATAAAATGTGTCCAAATTGTGTCTGAACGTACAATTTTCTTTTTTTGATATGGTGACCCCATGCCCATCAACTTAAGACTTTTTATTACCCCCAAGTACAAAAAAACGTTATTCTTGCTTAATAATCTATGAGAAAGGGTGACGTTTTTTATGAATCTCTCGATTCAAGAGGAATTACAACCATTTGCAGAAGAATTACAGCGCTATATCACACCTGGATTTTTAGAAGAACTGGCAAGAGAGATTAAGTTTATAAAGCGAAAACGTAAGTTTTCTGGATCAGATTTAGCTACGATTTGTATTTGGATTAGCCAACGGGTGGCCAGTGATCCTTTAGTTCGACTATGTAGTAGGCTTCATGCAGCTACAGGTACTTTACTCAGCCCGGAGGGCTTAAATAAACGATTTACTGCAAAATCAGTGTTATTTTTAAAACATATCTTTTCTTTGTTATTACAACAAAAAATCTGTGAACAAACTCATATTTCTAACCAACTTTTTGCTCATTTTAAGCGCATTCGCATCATGGATGCTACCATGTTTCAAGTGCCTAATACTTTGGAACATATATATCCTGGTTCAGGTGGTTGCGCGCAAACAGCTGGGATCAAAATTCAATTAGAATATGATTTACATAGTGGGCAATTTCTTAATTTTCAAGTGGGTCCTGGAAAAAATAATGATAAAACATTTGGAACAGAATGTTTAGATACGTTACGACCAGGCGATTTATGTATTCGTGATTTAGGCTATTTTTCATTAGAGGATTTAGATCAAATGGATCAACGTGGTACGTATTATATTTCGCGGTTAAAGTTAAATACGAATGTATATGTGAAAAATCCAAATCCGGAATATTTTAAAAATGGTTCCATTAAAAAACAATCAGAATACATACAAATTAATGTTATACAGATTTTAAATCAACTTAAACCTGGAGAAACGGTAGAATACCAGCAAGCTTATATTGGAGATAAACAGCAGTTATTTTCACGTCTCGTTTTTCATCGTTTAACAGCGGCACAATTACAAAAACGCCTAGAGAAAATTGCAGAAAAAGAAAAGTCAAAACACAGAACCTATTCAGAGAAAAGTAAATTAGTAGCGGGATTAAATGTATATGTGACAAATGCACCTTGGGAGTGGGTTCCGATAGAACAAGTACATGAATTGTATACACTACGCTGGCAGATAGAAATTGTTTTTAAAACGTGGAAATCATTATTTGATATAGATCATTGTCGCACTGTCAAACAAGAAAGAATAGAGTGCCATTTATACGGAAAACTGATCGCTATTTTCTTATGTTCTTCTACCATGTTTAAAATGCGTCAACTTTTATTACAGAAGAAGCAAAAAGAATTAAGTGAATATAAAGCAATTGGAATGATTCAAGACCATCTATTTCTCCTCTATCAAGCCATACAGCAAAACACCCAAGAAGTAACAAAGCTTCTGATCCGCCTGTTCCACCTTCTAGAGAAAAACGGGCGGAAATCTCACAGATATGAGAAGAAAACGGTCTTCGATATCATGGGTGTTCATTATGAGTATAGTATAGCTAGAGAACAAAAGAAAGCTGCATAATTTTAAAAATAAAACTCGTTAGAGTTTATTTAGCATGCGTATTTTTAAGAATAACCAATATGTTAAACAGTTTTTAGCTGTTTTGAAGGAAACCCCATTTTATTTTGGTTCTTAAGTTGATGGGCATGTATGGTGACCCATGCCCATCAACTTAAGAATTTTCACTATCCCTAAGTACAAAAAAACGGTATTCTTTCTATACAATCTAAGAAAAAAGCAACCTTTTCGGGAGATAGGCATGTATGGTGACCCCTAATAGATGTCCCTTGTTCGTTCATATAATGAAGTACATCTAGTTTATACTGGGGAGAGTAGGATGTATAGCGTTTTTCAAAAGCATTTTCACCTAAAGATTCATATTGTCTAATCCACTGATAGAGCATACTGGAGTGAACACCAATAGATTTAGCAATTGTTTTTCCACCTTCAGTCCCCTCTAAATATCGTCTCACCGCTCGTATTTTTTCTTTCGAAGAAAATTTAGCCATACATTGAAGTGCACCCCTACTAGATATTATAAAATTCTCTCATTTCCGTCTCAATAAGACAATATTTCTTTTTATTTTGAGACGAAATATTTCACTTTTCACAACTACCGATAAGATTTCTTATGTAAACTAGATTTTTAAGAAATATGCTTTGGGAAGTTCTCAAGCTATTTATTGAATGCTCTTTTTCCTGTTCTTGTGAAAGATTTTGCTTTACAGACTATTTTAACAACTTATAATCTATCTAAAGTATCTTCAATATAATCTTTAATAGTTGTTTTCCGGGTTCTAGTGCACAATTCTCTAGAGTTTGATACTCCAATTAGATGAGTATCATATATTTGAAAAAGCGCCGATATACTTGCGACCAAGTAAAAAAGCGCCCTGTTTACAGGGCGCTTCACTTCTACCTAATGACTAATATTAGCAGTCGGATATAATGTTGTTCCTCCAATTGAAACCTTTATTTCATTTGTTAATGGAACATTTTGTTCATTAATGATTGTTCTCCACCATTCCCATGCAAGACCTGTACATTCTCTTGCTACGACTTTTACATTTTTTGAATTTGGTGGAAGCGGTATAACTGTAGAGTAATGAGCCGTTTTGTCTTGACCATTTCCTTCCCAAGTTTTATGGGTTAGTACTTCTTTTCCTTTTTCATCATATGAGAATTCATCCCAAGATACATCAAATTGAGCAACATATCCACCAGTATGATCAAGCGTCATTTTAGCACTAGAATATTCTGTAGTTGTAGTCTCAATATAATCTGTATTGTTATGAACAGCAGCAGTTGCGTTATCTTTTAAGAAAGTGCTTGTATATGAAATTGGGTATGCTGGATTTTTAGAACTTAATTCTGCATTATCTTTAATGATATTTCGGATTTCATTAAAATCTTTTGTAACAACCTTGTTATGCTCTTTTGCATCTCCGCCTAATACTACAGCGGTAAAGGTACTGTCTTCAAAAATATCTTTGTACTGTCCACTCGCTTCAACGCTTTGATTCTTAATTAAGGCTTTAAAAGCAGCTTGTACATCTTTACTCTTAGATGATGTTTCTAATTTCACATAAACTGTTCTACCATAAGCTACATTTGATACCATAACAGGCGGAGCCGCCTTACTTACCCCTTTACGAGTTAACTCGTAAAACGTAACACTATTATCAAAAAGGTCTGATGGATTGTTAGGTAGTTCTGCACTTACGGTATAAAAGATTTGCTTATATGCCGCAACCATCACTTTTTTCTCTCCATTTGCAACAGCATTAAAGTCAATGTTCAGTGCATTGTCAAGATATTTAGCGTTAACATTAAGAGCACTTGCTATTTGAGATTTACTATACACCATAGATTCTGTATACTGCATTCTTGCAGGTAACGTATGTGTTTTTGAATACTTTTCATTCCAAGTAGATACTAATTCATCTACTGCACCAGACACATTACCATATGTAGGATTTTTGACAGTAATTGTATTGTCTTTTCTCATGCCAGGTAAGTCTATACTAATATTCAAAGGTTTTCTCTTAGCTACTAACAAACTAGGTTGATTATCTGCAAAAGCTTTATTTGCAAGTTGTACTGCTCCTGGATATGTACGATTAGCCACAGAATCAATAATCGAAATATCGACTGGTGAAGTTGTAAGTGATTTTTTCTCACGTTCAACTACTACAAATTTACCATTTGAATTTGTACTTTCTTTTGGAACAAAACTCTCTACTTTATCACCATTTACTGCTAAAACCTCTTGATTATTATACTTTAGATTTGCTATACCAGTATCAATGCCACTTGCATTTTTTGTTGCACCAGCTGAATTACCTGTTTTTGTTTCCGCAAAGGAAATAGATGAATAACTAATAGTGCTTAAACTAACTAATAAACATGCTAGGAGTTTTATTCCCTTATTATTTTTCTTAATTTCCAAAAAAATCAGCCCCTTCCTTTTTTCGAACTAAGGTATGATAATTATTTATAAATAATTGCTAAATAGTGAATTTACATAAATGCTTTTAAAAGTTCTTGAACGAATGGGAGTACTCCACCTACAAATTTTAAAATTGTCATTGCGATTGTCATATTATTTCCTCCTCTTTTGTTGTTGCTAAGATGTGATTTATCTTTATACTCTTATTATAGTAAGCGCTTACATTTTTATCAATACATTCTTATATGTAATATTGCATATAAGAATGTAGCAAGTTCCCTTTGCATTGTTAATGTTGCCCTATGCCTTATGCATGTCCTTCTTGAAGGGTGCAAAGCAAAAAAAGCACCTTTTTAGGTGCCTTTTTGAAACACGACGATAAGAATAACGTACAATGATTTTTTCTCGGTGTCATTACTATTTTATGTTTAAGATTCTTAGATATTTCTAATCATGGTTCTGGTGCAAAAACTTCAAGATACATGCAAGTGATCTTTTAATCTTGGACATACTAATACTATTATTCTAAAAAAGGTGTGTAATCAGTTTGAAAAAGGAAAATTTGTTTAAATGGACCTTTTATTTTTGATTAAGTAAGTGTTGATTAATTTTATCTCGAATTGCAATTGCAATAAATTCTTCAATAGAGCTATTTGTTTCATCTGTAATTTTTTTTATATATTGGTACTCCTTATTTGTGAGTATTACAGGTTTTGTTACTGTGTTACTGTCCAAATATACACTATGATTGACACGTGGAACAATTTTTCCTTCTATTATATAGGGTGTTAATTCATTTATCCATTCTGCCTGTATTCCTGGTGGCAATGTAATTAAAGATTGACGGACCTCAAAATACCAGAATCCCTCTTCTTCTGATACTTTTAAATTCCTTGGCGACACATACTCCAATATATTATCGATTAAATGAAAAATGTTATTTCGTAATTGATTGGATTTCGGAAAACGGAATTTCACAAATCTTTGATGATGGCTTCGTGGTTTATTAGATAACATATAGGCAGACTCATACCCTTCTTTTAATGCAGCACTAAGTGTCAGACTATTCCCAAATTCATCAAGGAGTATAATATCACCACGTTTCGGAATAGAAATAATACGTGCTAATGTATTCCCTTTTATAAACTTTTGAAATACTACTACATTATGTTTCTGAGAAAATGTATAGACAGCATTTGCTTGTTCTACTTGCTGAACAAGTTTACGAATATCCTCTTCTTTCACAAATTTCGTTTCTCGGTTGCGATATTTTTGTACTGTATAAACAAGCTCCTCTTCTTCTATCCATTTTTCAAGTTGATTCATACTAATAGGATACTCTTTACTTGCTTGATATAAAGTAATCCCCTCTATTTCACGATCACCTTTTAATTTCTCTACTTCCGCCCTGTTAAATAAAAAGCTTCCATCTAAACGCCATGTGTCCTTATTGATCGGAGTTAACTGCCCTTTCTTTATTAGATTATTAAAAATAAACTGACTAATATCCAAGTAATCTTTTACTTCATTTGTAGTCATAGTCATTTTATATATGCTAAGCATCCCTTTTCCCCCTTGCATTCCATTTATATAACATAATAATATTATGTAAATTATATTTTATAAAAGTCATATTTTAAATTAATTATACCATAATGTAATTGTATATTTCTTTAATAATTAAAGTAACGTCTAATTTAAATTATTTTTAAAATTCATTTTTAAATCATTGTAAATTATAATAAGTAAATACATTTTAATTAATTTAATAATAACCATAGAAAATGGGACCTTTTCTATATCTGTTTCATATTTTCATTTTTATAAATTTTAATTTTACTATGTAAGTAATTTTGAATGTAATTCCGTTATAATAATAGGTATAAAAGGGATTAATAAGGAGTTGAAGGATAATGAAATTTGAATTGAATACAATTCATAGTGAAACTTCTTTAGAAAATATAAAGAAACAAAAACAAAATTTTGCAAACATAATTGCATTATGGCATCGTGATTATATAGATGAAGCTGAATTTAAAAAGGAAAATAACGAAAGAGAAGATACATATACATATGAGGGATTTTCAGATGAAGAAATATTGTACTACTATTTGAACCGACAAACTCACTTTGACCAAGAAAAACGTATCAAAGATGAATCTAGGACTTTATATGCGCGGGATCTAAGTCAGTTTTACTTCTTTATTAAACAAAGTACAGAGTTTCTGCAGCATGATGTAAAAGATTTTAAAGATGGCCAAGTTTGGAGGAATCTAAGAAAACGACATATCCGTAACTATCAAAAATGGCTATCCCAGGAGGCAATCTCCTATCAATCGAAAGAAAAATACAAGGCATCTACAGTTAGTCGGAAACTCGGAGTGATTCGCTCTTACTTAAGATGGTTATATGAGATTCAATATATCCAGGAACCTCTTCATGTGGAGATTCTTAGTACGACGGTAAACGAACAACATAAACCCAAGCGCGAGTTATCATATGAAGAAGTGAAGCAACTGCTAAACTACTACAAGGATAATGAAATTAACTATGCTTTATTATCGGTTCTTACTACTACAGGGTTACGTGTTGCAGAGGTGGCCCATGCAAAGTGGGAAGATCTTGAGTATGACGCTATACGAGGACGTTACTATTTAACAGTTGATACAAAGGGAGATAATGAACGGATTGTTTCTATTAATAAGGAGATTTTTAATCGTATTGTCGCGTTTCGAATTCGAAGAAGATTACCTATAGACATTGGAAATACAAATGGTGGAACGGTATTTCAAACTAAGAACCATACTGCTTATAGAGATAATTACTTGTCACAATATATTTCTAAAATTATAAAGGCTACTCAGTTACCCTTTACGGAGAATATCCGAATTACTCCCCACTTCTTTAGACATTTTTATGTACAGTACTTGTATGATTACAAAGGATTGCCACCTCATGTCATCGCAGCTGCAGTTGGTCATAAAAACGATCGGACTACGAAAGAAAATTATCTGAAGCAGAGATTAACAAAAGATAATGATGCCGGAAATCTAATTATGGAAGATGAATTCTAATTTAACCTCTTGATAATTAATTACATGGATATAATATTATCGATTGTAGTTATGTATTTTTTACATAACTACAATTACTTATTAGACTATTTATTTGTGTACTCTAAATTAATTCTTCGCCAAGTTTCCCTAAAAATATATCATTTCTATAGGGGATCTTGTAGAGCCTTGCTGTAATGTAACTATATCTTACTTAGTTTAATTTAAGTTACTATATTGTACTTTATATGTTATGCTATAAATGAATTTCCAATTTGCAAAAATAACGTTTATCAATCTCTAGATGTAACTAAAGAGATGTCAAACGGAAAATGAGCATATTAATAAATGGTTCTGATGCAAAGTTTTATTCTAACTTAAAAGTATAGAATTTAAATACAATTAGCAAGAATAAACACCGTAAAATATACAAAATGACGTATGTTTGATTCGTTTTTTGAAGCAGTTTTCAAACTTTGCAACAGAACCAAAATAAGTAAATCATAGTTAAAAAACGGTCTATATTTAAAAAACCGTTTTTTATTTTCTTTTATAAATACTTTATTTGAGATGCCTTGCAATAAGACTTACAGGAGATTCATTATTAATTATGTCGAACAATTGACAGAAAAATAAAAATGTGATATGTTTACATTATAAATATATATTGAATGCATATTTAATATATATAAAGTATAGCTCTTAATTGAATTACATAAACTAAAAAGATAGGATGCGTCAACATCCCGTCTAGTAACTGCTACCGCAAGGTGGTCGGTTCCTTAAGTTTATTTCGTTCTTTTTCTTTTAGAACCGCCCTTTTGCTTGCAGGCTTTGGGGGCGGTTCTTTTACGTTTATTACTGCTTTTTTAACGAACTCATTTGCATAAGCTGTTATAAACACTGTAAAAAGGATTTTTGCAGTATCTCGCAATAAATCTAGTAAAATATCCATTCGGTTCACCTCCCTTCTCTCTAAAATAAAAGAGAAAGGAAAGGAACCTCCCGCCATGACAATATACAGTTATACTTCTATTTTACCATATTTCTAATCACTTAAATAGAAAATCGTTACTCTTATCGTAATCTTCAAAATATTTTAATTAACGAGTTTATTTGATCTTTAGTTCATTATAACTTAAATATGTATACTAATAGGTTGGTATTTCTTTGTTTAGCTATATAAATGTAGAATACTAGGTGTTTATTTTGAATTGGTTGTGAAATAAATAAAACCCCTTGTTTTTTCCATAAAATTAGCAATTCAACTTAACTCTTTCAAAAAACGACTTTTCAGATCTCGTTATATGAGGATTTTATTAATAGTTTAATATAGTTCCCTATCTAAAGACCACTTCGCCTCAATATAACGTTAATAAGTACCTTAAAAATAAATAGGATATTCTTTGCACTGCAAATAAACACCTGGATTGTCCATATATTTTTGTTTTATTGCATTAAATGTCCCCTGTTTTGGTAATATATTCAATCGGTCTCCTCTCTTTCGAATCTCCTTATACACCGGACAGCCCTCACATAACTTATTATTTCTAATTTTTCTCTTTCGACCTTTCTCGGATGCAACTTCTTTTGAATTGTATAAAGGACATTCGATACAATGTTTCATTTCTAAATAGGAAACTTCCTTAATAATGGCTCGCCGTTCATCTTTCACAAGTGCTCCTCCTTTATCCTATAAATAAAAAAAGAAAAACTTAAATAAAATAAAAAGGTGTGTCATTTTGATTATACATCTCATTATAAAATATTATATCTATTTATATAATTTTTACTTTTATCCTTTTATTTTATACCCCAATAAATAATCTGATTATTTAGGACATGAATCTATTATGACGACAGAACGTTATTTAAGAGAGCGTACAAGGCGACAAAATCTGGTAACAATAGATATAGGGGATTCATTGTTTTAGTATCTATATAATAGGAAGATTCTCAATTTGTCTTATCGATATCTTCCTATTTTTTTGATCCAGGAGTTCTTATATTAAATTCCTTCTCTTCAACATTCTGTACTTGGTTCATTCTATCCAATAATACTTTAAATTCATGTATTGTAGAAAAATCTTGTTTAATAAACGTTCTGCAAATTGGGGATTCCTGACAAAAAAGAAACTTCCTTTTTATCCTCGAAGTGAATTGTATCCCAAATCGTAGACGTTTAATAAAAAACATTGTGGAGATGGTACACTAAATTGAATACTAAAAAAGATGACTCCGGTAGAATAGTGAAACCATCTTTTAAGTGCTTAATTATTCATGTTCTTTTATTAAAACTATCCATTTTATAGAGTACAATTCAATTTTTTTATTACTCTAAAAGTGGACACTATATTACCATTAAGTTGAGAGATTTATTATTCTCCAAAATATTACCTCGATTAGCATAATAATAATTATACGTCTAAATATAGTAATTTATTTTATCATCTTTTATACTTATTTATCGATAAATTTAGCTTTTTCTCTGTAAATTACATTCTTGAAGAGGAATAATTTTTGTTTTATTCTTCCATTTATAAAAAAACCATAACGCAAAAAATATCGGCAACCCACTATATGTCATTAATAAGCTTTCCCAAGCAACTTCTTTTCCCATAAAAATCTCATATTTTTGCCCAATAATTACAATTATGCAAAGTGCAGTGGAAACAATTGGAGAAAAAGGATACCACTTAGCCTTATAAGGTAACTTATTTACATCCCCCCCTTGTGCTATATATGCTTTGCGGAATCTATAATGGCTAATGGCTATCCCTGTCCAAGCTATAAAACCAGAGAGTCCAGAGGAATTAAGTAACCACATAAATACGCGACCTTCACCTAGAAATGAAGATAAAAATGCAAACATACCAACTAAAGCCGTGGCAATTAGAGCGTTAACAGGGATACCACTTTTACTTACCTTTGTTAAAAATTTTGGAGCTTTTCCCTCCTTTGCTAAAACCCATAGCATTCTAGTTGAGGCATACATTCCTGAGTTTGCAGCAGAGAGAATAGCCGTTAATATAACAGCATTCATTACTGAAGCCGCAAAAGCAATTCCTGATTTTTCAAATACAATTGTAAACGGACTCATTGATATATTCTGTACATCCTCATTCATCAAATTAGGATGATTATAAGGAATAATCAAACCTATTACGAAAATAGCAAGAATATAAAAAAGAAGAATTCGCCAAAATACTTGTTTTATCGATTTAGGCACGTCCTTCTCGGGATTTTGACTTTCCCCAGCAGCTATCCCAATCAACTCAGTTCCTTGAAAAGAGAAGCCCGCAATCATAAACACAGACAAAATACTAAGAAAACCACCATGAAAAGTATTTTCACTAAATGCTAAATTCTTAAAGCCTATATGTTCTCCACCCATGATACCTATTATTGTTAATACTCCAACAATTAAAAAAATAATAATTGTTATTACCTTAATTAAAGAAAACCAATACTCAGCTTCACCAAAGGACCTTACCGAAAAATAATTCAGCATAAGAATAATGGCTAAAAAAAGCGCACTCCAAATAATACCTGGTATATTTGGAAACCAAAATTTCATAATTATGGCCGAAGCTGATAATTCGACTGCTATTGTAATCGCCCAGGTATACCAATAATTCCAACCTAAAGCAAACCCTAAAGCTGGATCTATGTATCTAGAAGCGTATGTACTAAACGATCCAGAGTCTGGCATATATGTTGCCATCTCCCCTAAACTCATCATGAGCAAATATACCATAATGCCAATCAGAACATAAGCAACTAAAGCACCACCTGGACCTGCAATATATATTGAAGTTCCACTAGAAATAAATAATCCTGTTCCGATTGATCCCCCAATCGAAATCATCGTGAGATGTTTAGTTTTTAGTGATTTTTGGAGTTTTGCTGTCGGCTTATTAACTTTGCTTATATCACCAACAGTAACCTCCCTACTTGAAACTACAGCATTTGTTTTAGAATTCATGACTTTCCCCCTTAAGAATTATATTTTTCGTGCTAAATTTTTTTAGCTATCTATTGCTTAATTTTAAAAATACAATCTAAAATTTAATAGACAAAACCCTTAGATAAGTGAATGATTATATCTAAGGGTTTTGACTTAATGAATTTAATTAGCAGCCTGTTTTTCCTTTTTTAAAGAACTAGGAGTAGATATTTGTTTTTCCTTTTTTAAAGAACTAAGAGTAGATATAATACATATAGCTGTTGTCAATGTAATGAGCCCACCTGATACTGGACTAAGGTTTAATCTTGGATCTGCAATTTCAAATAAAAATGTAAATAAAGGTGCTATAGCTAATAAAGTAACAACCATTATAGGTGTGCAATATTTTATCCCATATTGTAGACATAGTAGCGGTATCGTTGCACCAAATACAGCAATATAAATAATAATTGGTAGGTTCTCCAGGATATTAACCTTTTGTGTATTTGTAATGAGAAAAGCAATTAAGGAAATAGGAATTAATAAATAAAATCTATGAGCCATAATTGTCATAGGTGAACACCCTAAACCAGAAAGTTTCTTTGTGTAGAATGTTGTGATTACAACACATACACTACTAATGAATGTAAGAATGACCCCTTTAGTAATATCAATATAATTTACTGAATTAACAGATGTCATCCCATTAAGCGAAATCCAAACTAATAAAATTGAACAGATTAAAATCCCAAAAGCTGAATAATTTTCAACTGGGTTTATATTTCTCTTTGAAGCAAAGAAACCTTGATAAATTGTAGCTATAGCTGGACCAATTCCCGCAATAAGTGTACTAACAATGGCAGGTTCCAAATATTTTACCCCGTAAAAGAATCCAATCCAAGCTCCTACTGTCGAAATATTAACTTTAATTAGAGTAGAGTAGTCCTGAAATGGCTTTTTATACTCATTTTTATATTTAAAAAATGATAAAATTTGAAAAAAAACAAACGCAAACCCAAAAGCCATAGTAACCAATAAGAATGGTGAAATGGTTTGTACAACATGTCCAGAAACTACTTCTTTTATTGAGGATAATATATTGTAAATTAATACAAACCCTACTCCTATTAAAGAGGCTTTTTTATACTGTACTTTTGACACGGAAAAATTCTCCTTGCTTTTCTAATCTTCTGATTTTCTCATAATCTCTTTGTATTTGTTCTCTATCACTATGCAGCAAATATATTATGCCTGGATTCGTAAAAAGATCCACTGTTTCAAATATTCTTTCCCCAACTTTTGGTGTATGAAATACTTCGTAAAAAGAATTAAGTTCTTTTAATTTTTCCATCACATGATTCTCAGTCACAATACCGCTTTCTTTTGAAACCAAAGTTATGCAAAATAGGTTTTTATTTAACTTGTATCCATTTTTTAATCTTTTCATAAATTTTTCTGGTTCAACATATCGCTCAACTGTTGTAGTTACGTGACTATCGCCTATTGACGCAATAACTGCTGATTCAAGAATTGTTCCCATCATACGAGCTGCACATTCAATTAAAACGGGGCCACGTTTGGTAAACATAAGTTCCGTATGTGAAGGACCTTGTTCAATTCCTAGACAAGTCAGAACTTCTCTCACATATTTAATAATTTCCGCCTGTGCTTCACCATCATAAGGTAGCAACTCTTCTATGTCACAAATTCCTTGATTGCGTTTATCTTTCCAAATTTCAGTAATTACATGTTGACCATCTATTGTAACTGCATTCACAAAATATTGTTGTCCATCCAAACATTCTTGAATTAATACACCTTTATTGTCAAATCCTAACTTATTTTTATTATTTAAAATTAAATTACATGCTGTAATTAATTCCTCCGTATTAAAACAAAACGAAACACTGTCTGAACCGGCACTATCTAAAGGTTTCGCCACAACAGGCCATATATTTTGAGTATTTGCCCAAGAAACAGCATCCTCTAGATTATAAAAGTATCCCTGTTTAGCATGTGCTATACCATGTGCCTTTAAAGCCTCATGCATCTCATATTTATTTCTTCTCAATATAGATGTATCAGGATTATTTCCAGGTAGTTTTAATTTTTCTGATAATAAATCAGATAAAAATACACCTGTTTCTGTTCCAGCTATTATATGACTAATATTTATATTTTCTATTTGTTTAATCAAATCATTCAAATCATTTCTAAATACAAATGTTTGGTCAAAGTCTTCTGAATTAAAAGTATTTAATAAATCTGAAATAATGTTTTCTGAAGATTGAACATGAATAACCTTATATCCATATGCTTTAAATTGAGGAGCTAATTCTGCTCCAGTTGAAAATGCATCAACAATACATATATATTTATTAGTCATATATAAATTACACCTCATTAAAATATTGTTTATAAAATATAAATTAAATATAGCGGAATAAGTACTATATTCTTGAGATTAGTAACAACTTATTCCGCCCTTATTTAAAAATTAATTACATGTCTTTTAAACTGTAACAATTTCTTTGCTGTATATTTGTTCCATAGTTTCATGAGTGATTTCTTTTTTAAAGTCTTCATTTGAAGCATATGTAAAGACAATAACAATTCGCTGAGAATCTCCTGTTAAAGGTGTGATTCGATGTAGTGCTGTATTAGCTTTCATTAAATAACATGCCCCTTCTGGAACATATAAAGTATTAACCTCATGTGTATCTAATACTTTTTGTACACAATTTTTCGGATCATTTTTATCCCACTCAGTTTTTGGAACATATTCAATTAGCGCTCCATCACCTTTTTTTGGAGCTTTAACAATCCAGATTAAAGCAAAGGCATAGTCATCCCAATGCCATCCGTGTGTATCCCCCGTTGCTTGTTGACTATTAATTATATATTCTTCTGGTTGATATGGAACAGCATGTAAAGTTTCATCATTATTTACTTTTGCTAAAAACTCCTTAATTACTTTAGAATTAAAAAATGCAGGAATTAAACTTGCATTTTCCGCAATACTGTCACGTCCAACACTATTATAGTGACGAGGTGAATCGCCTGTTACTTCCATTTTAGCTACATCTCTTCTTGACCCATGTTCTGAAAGTAAATATTTTGCTTCAGCATGTACACCTGCTTTTAATGGTTCAGGAATTAGTTTATCTAAGATAACAACCTGATTTTCCATAAATTCACTTTTAAGACTATCAGTATATTCTTCAGATAATCCATTTAAATGATCTTCAACTAATTTATCAAACTTCTCTTGAAACACAAAAACTCCCCCTAAATGTTTACTTTTTATGTATTTCTTTAACATTTTTTACCTTACGAAATGTATGATATAGCAATAATTTTGAATGGTCAATTGAAAAAGAAAATTTTTTATTTTCTGAATATAATATTTTTTCTTTCTCAAATTACATTATTTATGGATTATAAATACAAATACTTGATATTTTTTGAAATTTAATGTATTTTTATGTAAAAAACCATTAAATATTTTTATATTCAGAATTCTTGTTGAAAAACAATTAAAAAGAGGAGTGTACATTTTGTTTATATGCGAAAATCATGTATTAAATGGTCTAGAAATTTTAAATTTACCGAATATAAAAAAACAAACAAAAAGGTTAGATGCTTTTTTTGCCAAAAAAAATCCCTATATGAACTGTATTATGTAGATTATGAATCCTTACCAATATTACCTAAAAAAAAAATACATATTGGTTAAAAAGAATATAATTAACTGATTAAATACCTCCAATCACTTTAATGTAATTATTAAAAAAATAATTACTTGATATATTTGTATGTTTTTTATATTTACAGAAAGAACTAGTGATGAATAAAATTAAACTCCTATGTCCGGTATAAAACATAGGAGTTTTTAGGGCCGGAGACATAATCTTCATTTAGTAGATTAATACACTAACAACTAAAAATTACATATTATTGCATAAAAAAGCATTCCATAATTCGGTCGTTTTAAATGTATTAATTTCACAAAAAATTATATTTGAAATGATTCTTTCTTTTCTTGAACTTTTACCTCATCTGTTTGGAGTATAGTTAACAGTATCCCTGCTATAATTATTATTCCCCCTAAAATTGTAGTGAAGTTTGGTACCTCGCCTAGCCATATCCAAGCAATAATGAAAGACAAAAGTGGTGTAAGATATAAAGAGCTTGTAGCTTCTGAAGCTCCTCTTTTTGCAGTGAGGTAACCTAGAGCAATGTAAGGAATTACAGTAGGAAAAACCCCTAAGTATACAGCACTCCATGTTGCTTCTTGTGGAGCGTTTAAAAAATCATTCCATAATTCTGGGAGAAAAATTAACATTAAAAGCGTTCCACCCCAGATTGTATAGCAAGTAAATGGTAGGAAACCGTATTTTTTTAGATAAGGTTTTTGTAGAACAAAGTATAGACTTTCAACTAAAGAAGCTATTAATATAAAAAGTGCGCTTTTATGAAATGACACTCCTCCCAAATAACCTAATGAAAGAAGAGCAACTCCAGAAAATGCTACTATTCCCCCTACCCACTTCCATAAACCTATACGTTCTCGAAAAATAACCCAAGCTAAAATCGCTGTGAAAATAGGAGTTAATGAAACCAATAGACTTGCAGTACCGGCATTTACAAATTTTTCTCCGTGATTTAATGCAAGATAGTAGCCTGTAAACCCTAATCCACCAAAAAAGATAATTACTGGTATATCCTTTACTTGTGGTAATTTCATACGTGTAGCAATTGCAAAAATTATTAACCCAAAAGATCCTATAAGTAAGCGTAATAAAGACAAGCTTTCTGGACTATATCCCGTAAGTGCTAAACGGATACCTGGAAAAGCAGAAGCCCACAGGACTATGATAAATAGATGCGAAACAAAGATGGACGTATTGAATAATTTCATTACCAATTCCTCCTCATTACAATCTAAAAACCAACCACCTCTATACTGACCGAGTATATTTTTTTATAATAAACTTAGATTAGTACAATGTCTTCAACCAGTGAGAAAATAGAAAACCAACCACTCTAAGAAAGGAGAAAAATTAAAGATGAATCAATATAATAAAACTAAACCATTCAAAACACCTAAATATATGCAAATTGTAGAATACATAAAGAACAAAATTGAGATAGGAGAATGGACGATTGGAAGTAAAATATATAGTCAACGTGAGTTAGCTAATATGTTTAAAGTCAATCGTAGTACAGTAATAACCGCACTGGAGGAACTTCAAGCTGAGGGGCTTATTGAAGGAAAAAAAGGAAGCGGAAATATTGTTACAAATAATACATGGTCTTTATTAACGAGTACACCTCAGAATTGGAATGATCATGTAAACGTTGGATTTCATCAACCCAGTCGAGTAATGGTACAGCAAATTAATGAAGCCGAGTCAAATTCTAATTTAATACAACTTAGTAAAGGTGAGTTGTCACCAGAGCTATTCCCTCTGCTTCAGATGAAACAAAGCATAACAGGGTTAGCCAATGACCTAAAGGCATTTGGCTATGAGGAACCTAAAGGTTTTTTTCCACTACGTCAATCTATTAGCACACACCTAAAATCTCATGGTATACAAGTATCGCCTGATTCTATCCTTATCGTTTCAGGCGCTTTACAGGCCTTAGATCTTATATCTGTGGGTTTATTAAGACCTGGATCCACGGTTTTACTTGAAAAACCCTCTTATCTTTATTCCTTACATGTATTTCAATCCGCCGGTATGTTTCTTACGGGATTACCTATAGATAATGAAGGGATATTAACAAAAGCCATTTTAGCTCAAAAACAAAAATCTCAGCAAAGCATTCTATATACTATTCCATCTTTTCATAATCCTACAGGATATGTTATGTCAGATACTAGAAGAGATGAACTTATACGGGTTTGTAAAGAAGAAAGAATTCCCATCATAGAGGATGATATTTATAGAGATTTATGGATTGATAAAGAGCCTCCTTTAGCTTTAAAAGCAAAAGACATACATGGTCAGGTTCTTTATCTTGGAAGTCTATCTAAAACTCTTACTCCAGGATTACGCATTGGATGGATTGCAGGTCCGCAATCTGTTATTAATTGTCTAGCTGATATCAAGATGCAATCTGATTATGGATCGAGCTCTTTATCCCAACATATTGCTTTTAAGTGGCTGAGTAGTGGTTTATATCAAGAGCATGTACTATCCGTACGAGAACAATTAAAAGTTCGAAGGGATGCGATGGTAGAATGGCTTGAGAAGTACTTACAGGATATCGCTACCTGGGAAGTCCCTCAAGGAGGACTGTTTATTTGGATTCATATAAAAAAAATAGTTTCCACGCGCTCCTTATATAGTATGGCCTTAGCAAAAGGGATACTAATAAATCCAGGGCATATTTATGGACAAAATGAAGGACAATATATACGTTTATCCTATGCCTATGCTTCACTTACAGATATAAAAGAAGGAATATGTGAATTAAGTAAAATTATTCGTAAACTATAATGGGAGTCCATAATTCCAAATTTTTAAAATATCTATTTCCTCTAAATAAATATACAATTTCAGCCATTACGCTCTTATTAGCATCTTTCAGCATGAAAGGTGCTATTTTTTATTTCTCTAGGTGATTTTAGATGCTACCAAAAAACTAAAGATCGGACAATCCATGTCACGAAGAGGAAACTGTTGGGATAACGCCCCACAAGAATCGTTTTTTGGTCACCTGAAGGATGAAGCACATATAAAATCTTGCGAGTCTTTTATTGAATTAAAACAAGAGATTAAGAAATATATGACGTACTATAATCATTATAGATATTAATGGAATTTAAAAAAGATGAATCCTGTTGAATACAGAAATCATCTTCTTGATGTTGCCTAACTTTTTTTAAAATGTCCTTTACAAAAGGTACAGATTATTGTTTTGATTACTTTTTTCTTTTATAATCACGTATTGTTACTGGTTAAGTATTTTAGATTTTCTTGTCTCATGTTCAAAAAGCTTAGGCTCTCATGCCCCTCAACTGAGCTAAGAAAACACCTGCAAAATTTGTGATAATGGCTATTTATCAACGTTTGTTCATGAATTTCCAGTTTAGACTTTCATGTCTTTCTATATTAGCCCTCACAAATTGGGCTTTTACGGACAGTAATACTCTCCTATAATGATGCTCAGGCACTCAACTATATTTTCTTATTATTGGTGAGACGGCTCATTCAAAATTGCATTATATAAAAGCTGTGCATACTGTTCACGGGTTACATTCATATTTGGAGCGAATTTCCCTTCTCCAACTCCTGCTGCAATATGGTTCGATTGCACGGCACTAATCGTATCTTTTGCCCATGAATTCGCTGGAACATCGCTGAAATTATGCGGAGCCTTCACATCTAGTTTAAAAGCTTTTGTAATAACTTGCGCCATTTCTGCACGTGTTAACGTATCTTTCGGTCTAAAGTTTCCTTGATCATCACCTTTAAAAATCCCTAGCTTAGTTAAAGCTAGTATTTCCTCCGGAAACATTGTTGAATTGTTATCGATATCTCTATATGGATTTTCATATTTATCTTGTTTTTTTATATGCAAAGTACGGTACATTAATGCAGCTACTTGTTCACGGGTTACATTATCACCCATACCAAATATTCCATTTCCATAACCTGCAATAATTCCTTTATTCGCTAAATCATGAATCGCATGAAATGCCCAGTGTCCTTGTGGGACATCCTTGAATCTATTTCTATTTACTCCGGCATCGATTATTAAATCGTCATTTGAAAGAGTAATAGTGTCTGTCACTCCAGCCTCACTTACATTGGAGTCAACCGTTACATCTTGTCCACTTTGTTTTGGCATGAAGACATAACCGGATGGTTTCTCTACTTTTACACGATATGTGTTTGCTGTTAATCCATCAAACAAGTAGCGCCCTTCTTTATCTGTTTTTCCTTCTTTTACTACATTACCATCTTTATTTAACAGTTGAACACGAACGCCTTCCATTCCTTTTTCACTTTGATCTTGAATGCCGTTTTGATTATTATCTTCCCATACTCGGCCGCCTAACTTGAGAAGTTTATGAGATTGTAAATCATTTTTTATTACATCCCAAATTGGATTATCTTGACGTACTGGTTGCCCCTCTTCATCCCATTTTATTTTTCCTGTTCCTAATTCATAATTCATTCCTGTCCAAGTATCTTCACGGAATGCATAGAATGATTTGTGCCACTCCTTCTGATTGAATATAGAAATTAAGTCTTGCATATATTGAGGTGCTCCAGGAACGGTACGATTAATTCCAAATTCCTCAGCAATGATTCGATTAGATGGTACATGATTTTTCTCAGACCAATTTTGAACAGGCTGTAAGAATGTATTTAATCCATCTTTATCCCACATCATAGGTGTTTCTAAATCTCCTACTTTTACAATTCCAGGATATTGATACTCTTTATTTTGATTTTCACGTTGGCTTGTTAATTGATATGGCTCGTACATATGAAATGCATACAATGTCTTATTATCTTTAACTGGTTCAAGATATTTAAAAGCCCAAGGTGTGGCATATAGACCTGAATTTAAAATAATGGGTGTTTCTTTATCTATTTCACGAATTGAAGTAACAACTTTTTGATAAAATTTATTTAAATCTGCTGGAGTTCCCTTCACTTTTGAATACCATTTCTCATAATCTTCCGTCCAAAAATCATTATATCTATTTTTCTTAGATGTTTCTGGGTGTGGCTCATTAATAATATTGTAACCAACCACAGCAGGATGATCTTTTAATTCAAACGCAAGGTCCTTCCAAAATTGGCTTGCTTGTTCTTGATATTTTTCTTCTTCCCAGATTCTATCATCATTCTGATTATTGTTAAATTGACGCCAACGATCACCAGGTAATGAAAGCATTGTAAGTACAACTTTAACTCCTTGTGATTGTGCAGCATCTAAATCTGTTTTTAATTTTGCTACATCCTCTTTCACTAATCCTTGATAGTTATCTGCATTACCTATAAGAAAATCTTTTCCTGGTGTATCTGGTTTGTCTCCAGAGAAGAAAGCTTTATCTTTTGCCCATTTATCAGGTGCTAAACGAACATATTCAATATTGGCCTCCTTTGCACTCTTGTAATTCTCAGGTATTGAAGTGCTATTCATAAAATTAGTGCCTGTTCTTTTAGAATTCCAAAAATCCATTTTGGAACCTGCACTTTTGTATGTCTCAGCTTTCACACTCATTTCTTGCATTCCTAAGCTCATCATGCCTATTAATGCGACTATCGGTATGATTTTTTTCATAAATTCCCCTTCTTTTCATGTTAGTTTCCTATTATAAAATAAATCACTAATGTTACAGGAATGTGACAATTTCAAATAAACATAATTTATTGATCTATAGAACGGTTCTGTTGCAAAGTTTGAAAAAAGTATAAACAGGTTGAGAAATGAGGAGAATTGTTTAGGAAGTGGCTAGTAATTGTTGGAGTTCATTGTACGTTGAACAGGCGGAGTCTCTTTGAAGACTTCGCCTTTGTTTATATAGGGCATGAATGGCCTCGATACCTTTTCTTACGATTAGTCAATCTGTATTTTTAGGTTTACCGTACGTGAAGCATGACGAAGATTTTGAAATCCTGCGGATTTGGCAAAACGTCTCTTGACATGCCTATGATCCTGTTCAATATGATTGTTTAAATGTTTGATTGTACAATGGATTGTAATCTGATAAAATCCTTGTTTTCTTAATTTGTTACATGCGCAAAGTAATGCCGGCGCTTTGTCTTTAGTGAGAACCGTTGACTCTCCAAAATGTTTTACTAATCTTTTCATGAAGGCATAGGCAGCCTGATGATCCCGTTTTTTACGAAGTTAAATATCCAATGTGTGTCCATCTTTATCAACTGCATGATAGATATAACGCCATTCTTCCTTAACTTTGATATAAGTCTCATCCAAATGCCAAGATAAACGTGCATATTTATTTTTCACTTTCCAAATTTGATAGATGAGATTGCCATATTCATGAACCCATCGCATAATGGTTGTTGGGTGAACTGAAATACCACGTTCTTTCAGGATTTCAGATACATCGCGATAACTAAAAAAACGGCGGGAGTAGCCGACAGCTACTAAAATAATATCTTTCTTGAATTGTTTTCCTTTAAAATATCTCATACCTGATTCTCCTAAATCCTATTTTCTAGAGTGTAGCTTCATCTAGAAAACTTTACAACAGAACCTCTTAAAACTCAGTCAACATTGGAAACTTACATTTTTTTAAATTCAAAATATGATTACTTCGAACCATTAAACATTTATTAGACTGATACTCTTTATATTGTACATCTTCAAGTCCTAATTGATCTGGACAAAAATAAAATTCAATCTCTGTAAACTCCTCGAAAATTTCGACACACACTTCATCTAATACTGGAATAACCGGCGCGAATACTCCGAATAATTTTAATTTTTGATTATTCACTTCAAATACAATAATTGCATCTAATTTTTCTGAATAATATAATTTTTCGTTCCATTCTTGGTCATACATGTTAAGGTAAAAAGAAGATTGGTAGTTTATTGGTGAAAACATATTAGAAATTCTTTGACTGTCTTCAAGTGTTTCCTTTATTAACTGTATATCTTCTTCTTTATAAAAATCTAACTTTCGAAGCGAAGATGTTTCAGCCTTTTTTTTATCATACGATAATGTCATCAGATGTTCTTTCACAATTTCAAACCCAAATGCTTCATAGAGTTCTGGCTTTTCTGTGAACAACATCGCACATTCATACTCTTCGTCAATCTCTTCTAACATCTTACTAAATAACTGTTTCATCAACCCTTGTCTGCGATAATTCGGATGTGTCATTACAGATTGAATACCAGTTGCATGTACCTTCTCACCATTTATAATGAGCGGGAGTTGAAACTTAGAAACATTTGCTATCACATTCTCATCTTGTAAATAAGAAAATGCTTTATATGTATTATCCCAATATCCTTTTTTCTCAAAATCTTGTAGTGTTTGAATCGTAATACCAAATACTTCTTCAAATAGTGGAAATAACTGTTCTCTTTTCGGTTCTTCTATCAGAAAGCTTGCAAATTTTTCAATATTCCCCATGTTTCCCCTCCATGATATCGATTCCATTAATTTAAAGATACTTATATCGCTTGTATAGACGATAACAAACTTATCAGACCAATATAGTATCATATAATATAAGAAAATGGTTTGATTTATTTTATTTTTGACCTTAGAAAAATAACCCAATTTTAAAATACCCTATTTGCTTTTCACTCATATAGTAAAAAATAGCACACTTCTACTAGTTTGTCCCTAATAGAAATGGGCCATATCTTAAAAAATCCTTAGTCATTCTTTAATGCCTTCTAATCGCTCTTTTGTACTAGTTTCTTGGTTCTGGTGCAAAAATAAGAGAAACGAAAATATAGCACATATATTTCTAGCAGAATGTTAAGTTATACTGTTATATCCAAATATTTGGTGAATGAATTCTTTTGGATTTTGAACAGAGTGATCCCGTAAATCAATCTGTTTTTTCATCATATCTATAATCATTATTTGGATGAATAAACACAGGATTCAAAATATTATGTTCATCATACAGATACAAAGCTTTTCGTGATAAGCCAGTTAACTTGCTAAAATCCTTTATTAGAAGCAAATTATTATTCACTAATGAATCACCTACTATCAATTTTATTTTGATTTATAATATACATTATAGGATTTAAGTTCAATTTATTAAAACGTAGATCCTCCACTTGAAGAGACGTTCTGAATAAATACAATACGAAAAATAAAACCCATTCATATACAGATGGGTTTCAGTTCATCCTTTTTATAAACATCGTACCTTTATTTCAAATTCTCATCAAGATATTTTCATCTTCTTTTTTATTCAGAGTCTAGCAATACTTACTTTTACGTTTTACCAAACCTGTCTCCTGTGCGAGTTGTTGAAGAATATGTGAAGATAGATATCGCTGTGGTTCTTCAACAAACAAATGAAACTTATCTTGAATCGAAAAATTCATACAAAAACGCCACCCTTTTTGTATATTTCTACGAGAAGAATAGCGTTTTTTTCGTTTTATGGATACAATTTCGCTTTAGCTTGATGGTCATGTATGGTGACCCCTAATTACACACACTCTTAACAATTCCCTTTATTTTTCGACAAATAAAAAGGGAGCTGTCTCTATAGCAATCAAGCTATCGTTGAGACAGTCTCCTCTTTTTTACATTTTAAACCTTTCAATCAACATTTGTAGCTCTTCAGCCATTTGTGATAATGTACTGGCAGCTGAACTAATCTCTTCCATAGAAGCTAATTGTTCTTCAGCTGATGCCGCAACATTTTGTGTGCTCACCGCATTACTCTGCGTTGTTATTGCAATTTCACTAACTGATATAGAAACGTCATTTGCTCCTTTAGACATTCCGTTTGCAGTTTGTACCATCATTTTAATTTGTTCTGCTATTTCATTTGTAGCGTGCAATATTTCCGCAAAATTCTGTTTCGTATCATTCGCTATTATAATACCTGATTGAACTTCTTCATTCACATTCCCCATGAACTTCACAGTCTTATTCATATCGGCCTGTATTTCATCTATTAATTTACCTATCTCACTTGATGATACACTAGATTGTTCCGCTAATTTTCGTACTTCATCAGCTACAATAGCAAATCCTCTACCATGCTCACCTGCCCGCGCTGCTTCAATTGCCGCATTTAAAGCAAGCAGATTTGTCTGATCAGCAATATTTTGAATGACCCCTAAAATATCACCAATTTGTTTCGATTTATCATTCAGTAATTGAATAACAGCGTCTGATTGCAAGACAGACTCTGCAATTGACTGCATTTGATTCACTGTTTTTTCTACAAGTGTTCCGCCGTCCTCAGCTTTTTCGCGAGTATATGCAGAAGCATTACTAATGGAAGAAAAACTATTTGCTACATGTTGAATTCCCTCTGTCACATCATGAAGTAACATCGCTCCATTTTCAACGCTCGCAGTTTGTGTAGTTGCTCCGCTTGACATTTGATCCATCGCCATTGTAATTTGTTCTGTTGCCTCACTCGCTTGCCTCACACTTGCTGTCAACTCTTCAGATGCAGCTGCAACATGTCCTGCTGAAGTGTTAATTCTACCAATTAATGTACGCAATGAATACGTCATTTCATTAAACCCTTTAGCAAGCTGACCAATTTCATCATTAGAATGGATTTCAATTGTTTTCGTTAAGTCCCCTTCACTTATTTCTTTAGAAGTTACAACTAACCTCTTTAAAGGCTTCGTAATAAAAAGCGTCACAAAATAAATAAGCGCTCCTCCTACAACCAATGAAATAAACATAACAATTAACATATTATAAAATACAGGCTGAGCGGCTTCAGCGATTTCATTTGAGTACATCGTCCCAGCAATTTTCCAACCCGTTTTTGAATTTGTAGCAAATACCAGTTTCTTTTCGCTACCGCCATAAGAGTAGGAATAAGTACCTTGGTTATCTTCATACATTTTCTTCGCCCAAGTACCAGTTACTTTATCACCTAATTTTTCTTGCGGATGAGCAATTCTGTTCTGCTTACCATCTAAAATGATAACATATCCTTTTTTACCGATATTGATTAACTTTGTTGTTTTTAATAAATGATCCATGCTTAAACTTAGAGCTACAACACCATTTTTATCTTCTGTTTGCCTTGCAATCGTTACTACAATATTTCCATATCCTTGTGTCTTATACGGCTCCGTGACAACGATTCCACCTTGCTTATTCACTGCATCTTTAAACCAAGGACGTGTCGTTGGATCATAGTCTGCTTCCATTTGTCTATGGGGTTCCGCCACAAATTTCTTATTGTTTCCTGCAACATATACTCGTTCAACATCTTTATTTGATTTACTATATCGAGATAACACTTTCCTTAATTCATCTTGATTATCTCCTTGATACATATCACCATGAATCACTCGTGCAAGGTTATTCAAATCATTAAATTTTTCCTCAATCATTTGAGTGATTAAGTGATCTAATATTTTAATATTATCCTGAGCACTACTCATAATTTGTGATTCAAAATTCTTTTTAGCCGTTTGATAGGACATACCCCCAATAATAGAGACAGCCGCAATTAAAATCACAAAAAATGAAATTAATAACTTTTTAACAACTTTCATATTCCCAACAAAATGTAATACTTTACTCACAAAACTCCCCCTTAAACAATAAAACATAATATTAAGAATAACAAATAATAAAAGTGTAATAAAATTTCCTTTTTGATATATTATTTGTTTGCTTTTGTTTACACTCCAAATAATGATAATAATAAACAAATATTAAGGAAAAATAAAAAAAATGTAAATGTTTTGTTACTAATTATTAATAAATTGTAAATTTATAGAATTATTCGTATCTTTTAAAGGTTAGATGTGACGATTCAAATGTATCTCACTAATAGACCTCACCATACATGACCATCAACTTAAGAATTATATAGTACCCTAGAACAAAAAAGAGAAATAAACTTTTTATTTTTAGGGTACTTCAAAATATTAGCTTGATGGTCATGTGGCGGTATTCCATCGCCATCAAGCAAAGGTTTTAATATCCCCCCTAAATGAACATTTTCTTTTTCTACAGGTAGTTACTTTGAGAAGTCAGCTTATTTTTTCGTTTTGAGGGCGTTTATTTTTCTTAAGCTGATAGATATGGAATCCCCCCTAGGTTAAAAATACATTTCGACTTAGAAACAAGTGATTTTAACAACGTTAGGAGTGTTTCATGCAGCACAATGTCATTCATGTTGTATCGCAAGAAGAAAAATCACATTAGAAAAGAGCCGGAATTCACCCTGTTAAGAGTAAACCAAATCTTTAATATTTAAAGGACGAAAAAAAGAAACATAGAAGTGAAAAACTTCTGTGTTTCTTTTTGATTCATATATTTATTGGAAAATACTTCGAAATTTCAGGCACAGATACTCCTTCTACCCTATTATAGAAGCTATTTTGAACGTAAGGAATTTGTAAGGAATAGGTAAGGAAAAAGAGATTTTCATTGTGTATGATAAAAGTATAAAGAGGCGTGAAAGACGGAACAGATATGACTTATATATGAAAAACAAACCAGTAACAAGAGTGTTTCAAGAAAAAGAAGTAATTTCTGGGGTTAACATACATGTGAAAAAAGAGGGATTTACTGTTTGTTAGGACAGAATAGTGTTTGTAAAAATAATAATTATGAAGATGATTACGAATTCAATGTTGACCTTTTGTCATTGGTGGAGATGATAGCTGTGTGGTTAGTATGAAACAGCAAGCAACCACCTATACAATATGAATAGAGGAGAGGAATACCTTATGAAAACACGTAGTCAAATTACATTTGCAAGTCTGGCCCTTTTAATAGCTGGAAGTTCCCTGTTATACACAACACCAACCTCAATTGTAAAAGCAGAGCCCACTCAAAATGTATCTAGTTCGTCACACACAAGCACTCAACGAGATCGTAATTCCGTCAAGCAAGCAATGCGGGATACATTGCATCTTGGATTCCCGGGGATACTTGCTAAAATTTCTAAAGATAGAAAAACGTGGGGTTATGCCGCTGGGATAGCGGATCTGAGAACCAAGCAACCAATGAAAACAGATTTTCGCTTTCGCATTGGCAGCGTGACGAAGACGTTCATTGCAACAGTTCTACTTCAATTAGCTGGAGAGAACCGCTTGAATCTAGACGACTCCATCGAAAAATGGTTGCCTGGTGTCATTCAAGGAAACGGATATGAGGGTAACCAGATTACTATCCGGCAGATATTGAATCATACAAGTGGTATCGCTGACTACATAAAGTCAAAAGACTTTGATATTATGGATACAAAAAAATCGTATACGGCTGACGAATTCGTAAAGATGGGGATTTCTCTTCCCCCAGACTTTGCCCCAGGAAAGGGCTGGTCTTATTCAAACACAGGATACGTATTACTGGGTATCCTTATTGAAAAAGTAACTGGAAACAGCTATGCGGAAGAGATTGAAAATCGGATTATTGAACCGCTTGAATTGTCGAATACATTCCTACCTGGCAATTCAAGCGTTATTCCAGGCACCCAGCATGCCCGTGGATATGTCCAACCAGACGGAGCAAGTGAGCTAAAAGACGTTACTTATTCTAACCCAGGTAGCTCGGATGGAGATATGATTTCTACTGCTGACGACTTAAACAAATTCTTCTCTTACTTACTCAGTGGCAAATTACTGAAGGAACAGCAACTAAAACAAATGCTTACTACAGTTCCTACAGGAAGAGAGGGAATCGATGGATATGGTCTTGGAATCTATGAAATTAAGCTTCCAAACGGTGTCTTGATATGGGGACACACAGGTGGCGTCCCAGGGTTTTCTACTCTTGCTGGAGGTACACTTGGAGGCAAGCATACGTTGGCTGTCAATTTAAACAGCATGGGTAAAGCTAACAGTCCTAATCCTTTTAAAAATATTTTACTTGCTGAATTTAGCAAGTAGGCAAAAAGGAAAACAGGATAAATTTTGTCATAGTTTTTATAGTTAAAAATATACCTTTATATAATATTATACAAATAAAAAAATAAGTAAGGTGATATGATTCACACCTTACTTATTTTATGATATTATACTTTAAATCTTTTAATCATCGCTTGTAGTTCTTCAGCCATTCCTGCTAAATTTTGAGCAGCAGCACTAATTTCTTCCATTGAGTTCATTTGTTCTTCCGCTGATGCCGCTACACTTTGCATACTTGCTGTATTTTCTTCTGTTGCGGCGGCAATTTCATCAATGGCATTCGTCACTTCATTTGCATCCCCAGCCATGTGCTTCGTCACTTCTACCATCTGATCAATTTGTAACACAATGTCATTGGTAGAGCTTAAAATATCCGTAAAGCTTGATTTTGTCTGACTTACGACTGCTAAGCCTGATTGTACTTCTTCTGTTACATTGTCCATCGAGTCCACGGTTTGCACAATATCTTGCTGAATTTCTGTAATAATTTTAGCAATTTCTGCTGATGATTCTCCTGATTGTTCTGCTAGCTTTCTAACTTCATCTGCCACAATTGCAAAGCCACGTCCATGTTCTCCTGCTCTTGCTGCTTCAATTGCTGCATTTAATGCTAATAAGTTCGTTTGTTGTGCAATATTTTGAATAACTTCTGAAATCGCACCAATCTGTTTTGATTTCTCACCTAACATTTTAATTGCCGTATCGGATTGTGAAACAGATTGAAAAATCGACTGCATTTGTACAGCTGTTTTCTCTACTAAACTGCCTCCTTCTTCGGCTTTTATTCTTGCATGTGAAGAAGACATAGAAATAGATTCAGCGTTTCCTGTTACATTTTGAATTGCTGTATTTACTTGTTGTAGTGTAACAACCCCCTCTTCTACACCTTGACTTTGTGCTTCCGCACCACTTGATACTTGTTCCATTGCTATTGTAATTTGATCTGTCGCATCATTTGCTTGTTGTACGCTCGCCGTTAATTCTTCAGCCGATGCTGCAACATGTTCTGCTGAAGAATTAATTTGTGAAATAACCCCACGTAAAGAGGTAACCATTTCATTAAATGAATTTCCTAATTGACCAATTTCATTTTTTGAATACACAGCAATTTGTTTTGTCAAATCCCCCTGACTCATTTCATGTGCAGAATCAACAATTTTTCTTAATGGTTTTGTAATTGAAAGTGTGATGAAGTATACTAACAAACTACCAAGTACAATAGAAATTACAATTACAATTAATGTTTTATAAAAGACTGGTTCAGCAGCTTGAATAACTTCCTCTTCAAACATAACGCCAACTATTTTCCAACCTGTTTTCTTATTCGTTGTAAAAGTCAATTTTTTATTATCATCTTTTTCTGTATAAAACACATTACCTTTTTCATTCTCATAGATTGGCTTTACCCAAGCATCTGTTGCTTTGGATCCACCTTTTTGGGAAGGATGACTAACAATTTGTTTATTTCGATCTAAAATAACTGCATAGCCTTTTTTACCGATATTAACCATTTTAGAAATTTTTAATATATTATCTAAATTTAAATTAATACCTATAACACCTTTACCATCTTTCGTCTGTTTCGCCATGGTTACCACCATATTTTTAGTAGAAGCCGATTGATGTGGAGCAGTAACAATTACTTCATATTTACTTTTAATTGCCTCTTTATACCAATCTCTTTCCGTCGGATTATATCCATCTGGCATTTGAATAAACGGTTCTCGTATAAGTTTTCCCGTTTCTGTTCCAATATGGATTCCTTCTACTTCAGGGTGAAGTTTCATATATTGTGCTAAATTCGTTCTCACAGTCTCTTCTTGTCCATCTAAATACGTATTCTCTGTTAAAATATCCGCAAAATATGCTACATCAACAAACTTCGCTTCCATATTTTGGTTAATAACCCCATTTAAAACTGAAGTATTTTCATTCGCTTTCTCCATAATTTGCTGCTCAAAATTAGTTTTGGCGGTTTGATAAGAAACGCCACCAATAATCAGTCCAGGTACAATTAAAATTAGTAAAAATGCAAAAATGAGTTTTTTCTTAATGCTTTTACCTCTAAATCGCCTAAATATATGTTGCATAATACCCCCCCTTTATTTTGGTATACGCTTTGCGAGTCGAAAACATAGTAAACGCCTGTATAATTTAATATTACAAAAACAATATATAACAATTCTAAAAATTTTGTCAATTTATATTTTAAAATATAAATTGACAAAATTCTCGTATTCAATAAAAATCATACTAAAAAAGAAAAGACATCCACTGATATTATCCCCTTAAGGTATACAGTGTAAAAAAACATGAACAAACACGGATGTTCTTCTACTTGAAAGGGATTTTATTATGGTTCAAAAAGGGGCTAAATTTTGAACTTATTCAGGTGAATTAAAGATATAAGCTGTAGAAAGTTTTTTAAATGGTGAGGGTAGTCAATCAGTTATAACGAAGAAGTATGGGATTAAAAGTAGAATGCAATGAATGGATTTGGTTCGGAAATATCAAGAAACAAGCGGTATTTCAGACATACGGGGGAAAGTAGCGGTAATAAGGGCTTCAAAAACGACTCAACCATCAGGCTCCGATTAAATATCGAGTCTCGATGGCTGCATCCACCTGCGCCTGGATAAACAAATGAAAAGGGATCTGGGAGTTGAAATGCAGTTGAATCTAAAATACGAATGCGCTTGAAAACAGAAGTATATGGAGAAGAGATCGGTATAGATGAAGCCAATTTTCGGTTTAGTAGTTCAGCTAATATATGTTGTAAAAATTGGACGGCCGCTTTATTAAATCGTTGATTCAGTCCCTCAGTATTGATGAGCACTTCTGTTGATGCTTCTAAACAGCTAGATAGCTAAGCTAAAGAAGTCGTAGCGACATTTTGACTCATCCATACACATAAAGCAACTAAATCTTTGGCTTGGTATTTACTTGTTCGTTGCACAAAGCCAACATCTCTAGCAAGATTTCGTAAGATATTAGGGGATAAAAAGCTTTGAATTTCTTGAACAAATAGTTGTAATTCATCAGATACAGAAATGGACATACAAAAACGCCATCCTTTCCTATGATTCTACAGAAAGAATAGCGTATTTTTTCATTTTAGGGGATATTTTATTAGCTTGATAGCGATGGGGTAGACCCCATTGCCATCAACTTAAGAACTCAAAATTACCCCAAAACGAAAAAAATGAGCTCAATTCTCATGGACACCTATGAAAATATGAAATTTTCGTTTTGGGGTGCTACAAAATCTTTAAGTCGATGGGCATAGGGTCACCATATTATTTCGGGAAAATTGTACGTTTAGACACAAATTAACCGGTACCTTGTACGTTAAGGAACCGGTTATTGACTTACTGCTTAATGGTTGTAATTTAGTTTCTTCCTAATCCCAATTGATATCTCCAGTAGTTATAGCTCCTTTACCTTTACAATAACCTTGACCAATACATTCTAGTTTTAGAGTATATTTACCTGGACCTAGTTGTTCATTTCTTGCAAACATGTCACCTGGTTTCAATGTTTGTTCATACTTAACTTCATGATTTTTATATAATATGGCCTTTATAGGCACCTTACTTTCTGAGTAATTTGATACATGAAAGAAAGGACTGTATGTTTTTGTATTTATTTCTCGTGTTTGTTGAGATTTTATGTCTATTAAATTTACCATGCTGATACGAAAATCCCTTTGCTCTTCATACTGTTGCAATTGATTCCAAATTGCTTCATGCCCCTCTGGTATATGGGTAGTCAACAAAAACGTGTCAACTTCTTTAAAATTGATTGGATTTTTAACGGCTTGTTTATGAATCTTATCTTGACCAATTGATATTAAACCTTTATTGGTGAGAAAAAGTCCTAGTCCTCCTAATACCAAAACAATACCTATACCGATAGTAGAAAATGTAAGGGACTTGCGTTTGAATTCATTCATCCCCTATATCCTCCTATTTTTTAAGCGACTTCTTCCAGTCAATAGAAGAGGTAAAAGGATAGCTAGACTAATCAAAATGGATACCATGAATAAGACTAGTGCAACAAGTTCTAGTGGAAGTGAGTAAACTATAATCGATATACACAAACCATACAGAAAAGTTCCGATTGCTAAAATATAACGTCTAGCACGAGTTTTATTCATTGCATAACGTTTACGTGTCTCTTTTATTAGTAAACTATAAATAATCAACAACATACCTGGAACAGTGAAAAGACAAGAGGTAACCCAAAACAATTGCGATCCAAGTAAATGAGTTGCTATTGAGGATGCGAATATCCCAAAAAGAAATAATAATATTCCACCAATCAATCCTTTTGTTGAAATATGCATTGCTTCTTTAGAGTCAATAGATTGTTTCATTTCATCTTGACCATACAATTGCATTTCTTCCACTAAGTCACTTAAATCCCCGATTGAAATGACTCCTTTTTTAAATGCGTCTTCTTCTGTATAACCCTCTTTAATCATATCTGAAATTCGTTCTTTTAGATTTATAAATAATTCTTCCTTCATATCAAAAAGTTGTTGTGTTCCTTTTACATCTATAAACTGTTTATCGATGTAATCCTGTATTCTTTCATCTAATTTTTTAGTTCTCACTAACATCTGTAATCTCTCCTTTAATTAGACGATCTATAATCTCTTTCGCAATGTTCCACTCTTTTTTACCATTTTTATAAAAATCCACACCAGATTCTGTAATGTGGTAATATTTTCGTCTTCCCCCTTGAGTTTCGTCTCCCCAATAGGAAGAGATGTGACCTTCTTTCTCTAATCGACGAAAAGCTGTATATAAAGTAGCTTCCTTTAATTCGTATTGATTGTCACTTAATTCAATAATCCTTTTGTATATTTCATATCCATAACTATCACCTTGACGAAGAACATTTAAGATGATCATGTCCGTATGCCCACGGATTAAGTCTGTAGATATAACACTCATTATATATCACCTCTTATAGTATATAAGACGAAATATTACTTTGTCTGTCAAAGTAATTTGTTATAAATAGTAGAATGTGTTTATAAAGGAGCCATGCCACATCTCTATCAAACTAAAGCGAATTTGTATTCACAAAATGAAAAAAACGCTATTCTTTTTGTAGAAATATACAGAAAGGATGGCGTTTTTGGTATGAATTTATCAATTTCTGATGAATTACAATTGTTTTCTAGAGAATTACAGCAACATATGTCACCATACGCCCTAGAAAATTTAGCAAGAAAAGTAGGATTTGTCCAACGAAAAAGTAAATATCGTGCACAAGATTTAGTGGCTCTGTGTGTTTGGTTAAGCAAAAACATAGCTCATACTTCATTAACACAACTATGTAGTCGATTAGAAGCTACTACAAGTATTTCCATGAGTCCAGAAGGACTCAATCAACGTTTTAATTCTCAGGCTGTTCAGTTTTTGCAACAACTCTTAGCACATTTACTTCACCAACAATTTTGTTCTTCTAGCAAGATTCCAACTTTGTATACAAACTATTTTCGACGTATCCGCATATTGGATTCTACACATTTTCAAATTCCAGATAAATTCACTTCTACATATCAAGGTTCAGGTGGTAGCGGTCAAAATGCTGGTGTGAAAATTCAACTAGAGTATGATTTACTAAGTGGTCAATTTCTGCATGTTCATGTAGGATCGGGAAAGCACAATGATAAAACTTATGGTTCTACTTGTTTAATGTCCCTTCAACCGAACGATGTATGTATACGTGATTTAGGATATTTCGACTTAAAAGATTTACATACTATAAGCGAGTGTGGTACTTATTTTATTTCACGATTAAAGCTCAATACACGTATATATCAGAAGAATAAAGAACCTGAATACTTTCAAAATGGAACCATAAAAAAACACTCTGAGTACATCCAATTAGATATGGAACAATTTATTGACCAATTACATTCAGGTGAAACATATGAAATTCCTGAAATCTATATTGGAATGTATCAAAAGCTTCCTGCAAGACTTATTCTGTATAAATTAACTGAAACGCAAATGAAGCGTAGACAAAAGGATTTAGCATCTAAAGAACATAAGAAGCAAATTACCTATAAAGAACGCAGTAAGCGGCTTAGTGCAATTAACTTTTACATTACAAATATTCCTTTGGAATATCTACCAAAGGAGCAAGTATACGATTTTTACTCCTTACGATGGCAAATTGAACTTATCTTTAAAACATGGAAATCATTTTTTCGTATTCATCAATGTAATTCTGTAAAATTAGAACGACTAGAATGTCACTTATACGGACAATTAATAAGTATCCTTCTTTGCTCCTCCACCATGTTTCAAATGCGCCAATTACTCCTCATCAAGAAGAAACGAGAATTAAGCGAATATAAAGCGATTTATATCATCAAAGATTATTTTTCACTTATTCATCAATCTTTACAAAACATACTAAGATTAGTAGTGCAAACCAAGGCATTGGTTCGCACTACTATTTTTTATATAGTAGAAGTGAAGAGAAGGTCGTGGGTGTCTTGGGATCCTGAATCCGTATACAAAACTGATCTTCTTCACTTACCTTATTTGAATCAGTTTTTAGTATGTTGGTCTTCGAGATCGTGTATAAGAAATGAGAATCGATAAGTGTAAGTTGAAGACTTCAATTCCACCTAAGGAGGAACTTTATGAAACACGTAATTGCGTTTGACATCAGTATGGGTAAAAGTTATATGGTAATTTATAATGCACAGAAACAATGTGTATTTGAAAGTGAAATCAAGCATTCTAAACCTGAATTCAAAAAGCTACAAGAAAAGATTCATGAGCTTACAGATAAGACCGGTGAATTGCCTGAAATCGTATTCGAAGCAACAGGTATCTATTCCAGGCAGCTAGAACGATTGATGCAAGATAATCAGTATACATATTGTTTATTAAACCCATTAGAAGCCAAGCTACAATGTGATTCCTTACGGATTCATAAGACCGATCGAAGCGACGCACACCGATTAGCTCTCACTCATTTTACAGCTACCCGAAGAGTATTTACCGGAACTGATAATTTATTCTACCAGCTAAAATCTCTTTCTAGATATATAGTGAACTGGATAGTGAATTATCGATAATTCGTGGTCGTATGCATAAAGTAATCCAATTAACATTTCCTGAGTTGGAGAGAATGTTTACCAGTAAATCTGATTTGTTTTTAAATTTTGTTCAACTATTCCCCCACCCAGATTGTATTTTAGGTCTTTCAAAAACCATTATAAAAAATCGTATTCGTGCCAACACCAATAAAAAAATATCAAATATTACAGCGGAGAAAAAAGCGATTCAAATACTTGAAATAGCGAAAACTTCCTATCCTGCTGTTTCTCAGAACGATGTTCTATGTGATCAACTCAAATTATACGCAAGACGCTATCAAGAGCTTCTTCACCAAAAAGAATGCTGTATTAACAAGATGGTATATATAGCCAAGCAACGTGCAGAATACGATATCATTCTCAGTCTTCCTGGGATTGGACCGAATACTGCAGTACGCTTGATGGCTGAAATAGGAGATATTACTCGCTTTAACAATAACAAGCAACTCAATGCATTTGCTGGTATTGATATACGCCGTTTTCAATCAGGTAAAACCTTTTTTAAAGATAAAATTAATAAACGTGGAAATAAACATTTGCGGAAGCTCCTTTTCCTCATCATCCAGAACATGATTAAACAACGACGTTACGGACAAAATCACATTGTTGAGTATTATGATAAATTAAAAACGCAACCCTATAACAAATGTCATAAAGTTGCGTCCATTGCATGTGTAAACAAGTTCTTGAAACTCCTCTTTCACCTTATTACACATGATATACACTATGATTATCGGTTAACGGCCTAATATCATAGTTTCATTCATCATATCATATCTCACCCCTAGTAAAAAAACGAGTATATATTAGGGATCTTTGGTATGCATGATAACAAGTATTTGTTCATTCTGATATTTACTCCAGTAAAAACTTAAAAATACATGTTGACTGATCGTAAGAAAGACACCCAAGAATTAACAAAGATTCTCTTTCGTCTGTTTAATCTCTTACAGAAAAACGGGCGAAAATCCCATAGGTATGAGAAAAAAACAGTCTTTGATATCTTAGACGTCGTATACAACTTTTCTATGTCTCACAATCATGTAGCGTAATCAAAAAAATTGAAACCCGATAGGGTTTATTTGGTATGAAAATTTTTAAAGAGTTTACACCGAGTCTTTAGAAAAAAGAAAAAATCTCAAATGAAATTAAACTTGTTTAAGCTTAGCTTGATGGGCATGGGGTAGACCCCAATGTTGAGTTTTTTGATTATATATTTTTTTAAAAAATATGGTACGTGAAATTATCATGTACTGTGTTGAAAAAGCCCCCATAGGTTTTATTCCTATGAGAAGTACCGCAAGCATTTTGAAAAATAACCACACTAAGAGTTTTGGAGTCATTTTAATCCTATTTTAAATTATGTTGCATACAAAAATGAATTATTTTTAGTAAATTGTGTTGCATTAGCGAACAATTTTAATAGTTTTTCTTCTTATAATGGAACACAAATGATGTTGTGTTCCATCGAAATACCCTTAACGGGACATAATTCATATCATTTTATGCTGAAATTTGCTTAACATGGGGTTTTTCCGATTTGCAGAAGTGGCTGCCGATGCCGCCTAGCTGTTTTGAAGCATACGATGATAAGCTTGAGATGTATATTGGAATCCTTAATCTGAATGGATGATGGTTCCATACACATCTCTTTTTTTGTGCTGCTATATCTAACGTTTGTAGGAAAAGTTCTAAATCATTGCGATGTAAGAGTTCCCAAGCAACGAGTTCATTGTTATAACTCTCTTGAACGACCGATAAATAGAGAAATTTATCTTTGAATGGCAAATAATTGATATCTGTGACAAGTACCTCATTTGGTTTACGGTTTCGGAATTGTTGTTCTACTACATTTGAAAAAAACTTTGAAGATTTCCCATTAAAAAAGCGTCGCTTTTTTAATTAAGCCACCTGTGCCTTGTAGTATTCCAATTCTTCTTCCACGCTATCGAAATTCGTACGAGGACGACCTTTCAAGAGGTTTTTAAGCCGTTATTGCCGCCGTTGTTTCCCCGCAAAACTGAAATATCGCCTGTTCCTTGATATCTTCGGCCCCAATTCATTAACTGCGTTCTACTTTTCAGCTAATATTTCTTAGCTATAGCTGTCTGGCTGCCTTAACCATTTAAATAACTTTTTACAACTCGTATCATTAATTCATCTGAATAAGTTTGAAATGTATCTCCTTTTTTAACCATAATAAAATCCCCTCCCAGTAAAAGTGTAACATCCATGTTTATTCATGGTCTTTTTACACATTCTACCCTAAGGGGATAATATCAAACCATACATATGATGAAAAAAGGACAACTTCACCCATAGGTGAAGTCTGTCCAAAATGAAGTTAGATTCATACATAAATTGTTTGGAATTGCATCATAATATGTCATTGAACAGTCCGTGTAGGTTTCTATATCTCTATCAAATGATGTTTGCACCAGAACCCATTCACGAAATATTTAGCTATTTTTTCCACTGCTGGGGAGAAGACAATCTCTTCGTGCGATCCAGGCACCGAATACTTATTCACTTTCCCCTGTAATAACGGCTTCCAATCCGTGAACAACTCTCTGCCTTCTTCAGCACTGAAGTAGATGACCTCCCCAGAATATGGCGTTAAAACATGTTCTGCCATTAAATTTAGACACTTCCTGTGAGCATTGGTAATCTGCTTTAGACTCGTAAGATCCGCATCGGGCGGGAGCACTCCTTCTACAATCAACTGATCAACAAGCATGTCCTGTTGATGAACGAGTTCTTCTTCCTGCTCCACTAGGTCTAAATGGATAAAATGCTTCAATATATAAGAGAACATATCCTCCTTTGTCTTGTAATCCTGTTCTGAAGGCACCTTAGTATCCATAAGTACCAACATCTCAACTTCTTCTCCCTGGTTCCGTAGCATAGTTGCGATTTCATAGGCGATGGCACCGCCCAGAGACCATCCTCCCAGACGATATGGTCCCTCTGACTGAACCTGCTTCATTTCCTTGATGTAGAGTTGAACTACTTCCGACAAAGTCAACCCATCCATTCCTTCCTTCTCTACGAGAGGATTCTGTAAACCATAAAATGAGCAGTGATCCTTGAGTAACCTTGCTAGCTGAATGTAACAGAATACATTACCCATAAACGGATGAACACAGAAGAAAGGCCTTTTCTCTGACTCTTGTAGTGGAACCATAACCGATAACGATTTTGCCATATCATGATTGTCACGGATGAGACAAGCGATTCCTTCCACTGTTGGGTTCTTAATCAGTGCGGACACCTTAATCTCTTTTCCAAATTTCTCTCTAATCTTTGAAATCAATTTGATTACAAGGAGAGAGTGACCCCCTCTATCAAAGAAATCATCGTTTACATGGACATCTTCTATCTGTAGCAAATCCTGCCAGATTCTAATCAGCTGATACTCGATTTCATCCCGTGGGATGATTGGTGTAGAAAAGGTACTTCCTCTTTGAATCGTTAAACTGTTCAGTGCCTTTCGATCAACCTTCCCATTTGTTGTAAGCGGAATCGCGTCTACCTCAATAAAGTGTGCAGGAACCATATAATTCGGTACTTGTCTCTTGAGATGTTCACGCCATTCATGCATACTTCCTTCACCCACCACATAGGCAACCAATCTCTGATTTCCTGGTTGGTCCTCTCTTATCAAGACTACTGCCTCTTTGACCGATGGATGACTTTCTAAATTCGCTTCAATCTCTCCAAGCTCGATCCGGAAGCCTCGAATTTTCACTTGATTATCGATTCTTCCCAAATAATCCAAGTTACCATCAGGAAGGTACCTCACGAGATCTCCTGTTCGATATAGCCTCTCTCCTTCTTTGAATGGATGAGAAATAAAACGTTCGGACGTTAACTCTGGACGATTCAAGTATCCTCTCGCTAGGCCTGCTCCACCGATATAAAGTTCACCCGTTACACCAACTGGAACAGGTAACAAATTCCCATCCAATACATAGGCTTGAACGTTCGGCAACGGACGCCCAATGGTTACTCTCTTACTATCTTTTTTGATACGATAACATGTCGCATCAACAGTACATTCTGTGGGACCATACACGTTATAAAAATGAATTTTCTCAGCCTCTACTAATTGTTCCCACAGTGACGGCACAATTGCTTCGCCACCGACCAGTACCTTGCTTGGAACATGAACACCAGCATTTGTTTCTAACAACCCACCATCTATGAGTAATTGGAGTAATGAAGGTGTCATATCGAACATTTCCAACTTATTCTCCCGAATATAGGATACAAACTGTTGGGGATCACTGCGAACTTCGTTCGGAATAATATACAAGCTAGAACCATACAAAAGCATTTGTAATTGCTGAATGGATACATCAAAGGCGATTGAAGCATTTAAACCGACGCGCATGTTAGTAGGTGTCTCATAGGAAAAAACTTCTTTCTGTAAACCATACGATAGGTTTAGTACAGAATGATGTTGCACCAAAGCTCCCTTTGGATTCCCAGTCGAACCCGAAGTATAGATAACATACGCCAAGTTTTCTCCTGTCACTTCACATATTGGTGAAAGGGTGCTTTCTTGCGAAATCATCGCTTGATCCCGATCCAAACAAACTGCTTCGACTTCTTCAGGTATCCACCCTTCTAATGCTTCGTTCGTGACCAATACTCGGATTCCTGTATCCTCCAAAATATATCGTAGGCGACTTTCTGGATACGATGGATCCAATGGAACATAGGCTGCCCCAGCTTTCCAGATCCCCATGAGCCCGACAATCATATCGACTGAACGCTGGAAGCAGAGCCCGACCAATGACTCGGTCCCAATCCCACATTTCTGGAGATAATGGGCCAATTGGTTTGCTTTTTCATTCAGCTCTCGATACGTCAACTGCTGATTTTCATCCACTACCGCCAACGTGTCAGGTGTACGATTCACTTGATCTTCAAACAGTTTATGAATCACACTCTCGCGTGGATACGCTACAGCGTTATCATTCCATTCTTCCATTAGTTGCTTCTGTTCTGGTTTCGTAACATACACCAGCTCCGAGAGGGTTTGATCAACGTTCTCGATTATTTGCTTTAACACCTGACGTAAATGACCCAGCATTCGTTCAATGGTTAATCCATTAAACTTGCTACGATCATACAACAGCTTTAACGACAACTGACTTTCTGGAGCAACAGCCAATCCTAATGGATAGTGGGTTTGCTCTTCTCCTTCCAAGCCACCAATTTCCAAATCTCCTGAAGATTCCTCTTTCACCGGGTAGTTTTCAAACACATACAAGCTATGGAACAGCGGGGTCCCCCTTGGAACTTCACTCCATCCCTGAATCTCTGTTAAAGAAGCATATTCATACTGTCTTCTTTCTATCTCTTCCTCTTGTATCTTCTGCAACCAATCCCTTACTTTCATGTCATCTGTCAATTGGATCCGCGTCGGTGATGTAGTAATAAAAGGACCTACGATGTGCTCGACATCAACAATCTCCGTGGGGCGTCCCGAGCTAGTTACACCAAAGACAATATCGTTCTCGCCACTATATCGGCTCATGAGATACGCCCATGCACCTTGAATCACCGTACTCAAGGTAAGCTTATTGCGCTTCGCCCAGCTTTGTAACGCTTTGGTCTGCTCTTCCGACAAATGAGCAACCTTCTCTGTATAGCCTTTTTCTTGCTCCTTACTTTCTAAGCCAAGCAGGGTTGGCGCTGTAAAGCCTCTGAGTTTCTCTCTCCAGAATTGTTCCGCTTGCTCCTGATTCTGCTCTTTTAGCCATTGAATATATTTCTTGTATGGCGGTGACTTAGGTAAATCCACAGTCTCTCCTTTCAGCCTCTTCTGATACACTGTAAGCAATTCATTAAAGACCAGTGGTAAGCTCCATCCATCCAACAAAATATGATGATGCGTCCAAACAACCCGATATTCTTCCTCCGCTTCTTGAATGACAGTCACCCGCATCAATGGCGCTTCATCAAAAAGAAAGGCTTGTTTTCGATCCGATTCCAAAAAGGCTTTTCGTTTCTCCTCTTTTTCTTCAACAGACAGCTCACGCCAATCCACTTCATTCAACTTAAATGGGATATGTTCATACACCACTTGTAAGGGCTCTTCAATCTCATCCCACACAAATGCCGAACGAAAGATCTCATACCGCTGAATCGCCGATTTCCACGCCTGTTCGAAAGTAAGGATATCCAATTTCCCTCTAAGCAGGAAACTTAATTGCACCGTATACGGCGCGGAATGTTCATCCCCTTGATCATGCAGTGTATGGAAGATCATGCCTTCCTGCAAAGGTGATAGCGGATACAGGTCGGTAATCGAATAATTCTTTCCACGATTCATCTTAGATAGTACTTTGTTCAAATCTGTTGGAGTGAGATTTGCAATCGCAAAATCCGAAATGGTCAGCGCAGATCCTTCACCCGAAGAATGAATCAATCCACTCAGTTGATGGAGCATATTCTCTGCAACACTCTGAATGGTCGACTTTGCAAACTGTCCAACATTGTACACCCAAGTGAAATGAAGTTTTCCATTGATTACAATCCCGATTACATCGATTAAATGTGATCGCTTGGAACCAGGAGCATGGTCTAATCGCGTAAACCCGGTCTCCGGAGCAAACATTGCATCATCAGAGAACATTTGGTCAAATTGTCCAAGATAGTTAAAACTAATGGACGGCGTGAGCTGAGACTGGAATCGCTCATGCATTGCTGGATTCAAGTACCGCAAAATCCCATAGTCAACGCCCTTATTAGGAATTTGGCGTACTTGTTCTTTGACCGCTTTTAATGCTGCAATGTGCGTGTTGGCACCTGTAATATTCAAGTGAACAGGATAGATACTTGTAAACCATCCCACGGTTCTCGATAGGTCAATGTCTTCAATTATTTCTTCCCGACCATGCCCCTCCAGATCCACAGTCAGCGTCGAACGACCTGTCCATGCTGCCGTAGCCTGTACCAATGCTGCCAATAGTACTTCATTGATTTGGACACGATGGGTGCTTGAAACCTCTTGCAATAACGCATGGGTCTCCTTCTCATCCAGCACCACGGTAATCTCCTCGGTTGCTATGTTTGCTGAATCTTCGAGGGTGGCATCCACTGGTAGCATAGCCACTTCTTGTTCGGACTGTCGCTCCCAGTAATCGCGCACTTCTTGTACAATCCCAGATTCAGCGTAATGATGCAATTTTTCTGACCACGCTTTAAAGGATGTACTCTTCATAGGTAATTGGATCTTCTGAGCCTGGCTCGCTTGATTATATCCCGTTTGCAGATCCTCCAGTAAAATCCGCCAAGAAACACCATCCACTGCTAAGTGGTGAATCGCCCAGAATAATCGGCCGGCTCTCTTCTCACCTTCATCAAAATACACCATTCTCATTAGCGGTCCTGCGTGTAAGTCCACGCTTGCTTGTGCATTGTCAATCTCCGTTTGAATCACTTGATGCCATTCTGTTTGTGGCACTTCGTCTAATGAAATCACGGTCAGCGTCGATTGCTCTTCGATTCCTTCGTTCCGCTGTTTCCAAGCTCCATCCGGTAAACGTTCATATCTTAAACGTAAGACATCATGATGGATCAGAAGGGTACGCACAGCTTTCTCCAGTAATACTATATCCAGTCGCTCTTTTGTTCTAAAAAACATAGATTGATTCCAATGATGTGGGTTGGGGTGTTCTTGTGCAAAAAACCATTGCTGAATAGGTGTAAGAATCAGTTCTCCAGTTACAACTCCTTGCTCCGCTTGTACAGCCTGTTCTTCTTTGACTACTTGTGCCAACTCGGCAATCGTTTGGTGTTCAAACATTTGCTTTGGTGTCAATTGCAAACCTGCTTGCTTCGTACGAGAGACAATCTGAATGCTGAGGATTGAGTCTCCACCGATTTCAAAAAAGTTGTCATGAATGCCAATAGGTTTTGTACCTAGTACATTTTCCCAAATCATGGCAAGTATTTGTTCACGCTCATTTCTGGGAGCTACGTAACCTTCTTCTGTCCCTTGACGATCTGGCACAGGAAAAGATTTCCGATCAATCTTTCCATTTATAGTCAGTGGTAACTCTTCCATCTCGACAAAGTAGGAGGGAACCATATGACTTGGCAGTTGTGCTTTGAGATACTCGCGCCACTCTTCTTTACGCCCTTCACCCACTACATAGGCTACCAATCGCTTATCTCCCGGATGATCTTCCCTCACCATCACAACGGCCTCTTTTACCGAGAGATGCTCCTGTAAGGTTGCCTCTATTTCCCCAAGCTCAATCCGGAAACCTCGAATTTTCACTTGGTTATCGATTCTTCCCAGATAATCCAAGTTACCATCAGGAAGGTACCTCACGAGATCTCCTGTTCGATATAGCCTCTCTCCTTCTTTGAATGGATGAGAAATAAAACGTTCGGACGTTAACTCTGGACGATTCAAGTATCCTCTCGCTAGGCCTGCTCCACCGATATAAAGTTCACCCGTTACACCAACTGGAACAGGTAACAAATTCCCATCCAATACATAGGCTTGAACGTTCGGCAACGGACGCCCAATGGTTACTCTCTTACTATCTTTTTTGATACGATAACATGTCGCATCAACAGTACATTCTGTAGGACCATACACGTTATAAAAATGAATTTTCTCAGCCTCTACTAATTGTTCCCACAGTGACGGCACAATTGCTTCGCCACCGACCAGTACCTTGCTTGGAACATGAACACCAGCATTTGTTTCTAACAACCCACCATCTATGAGTAATTGGAGTAATGAAGGTGTCATATCGAACATTTCCAACTTATTCTCCCGAATATAGGATACAAACTGTTGGGGATCACTGCGAACTTCGTTCGGAATAATATACAAGCTAGAACCATACAAAAGCATTTGTAATTGCTGAATGGATACATCAAAGGCGATTGAAGCATTTAAACCGACGCGCATGTTAGTAGGTGTCTCATAGGAAAAAACTTCTTTCTGTAAACCATACGATAGGTTTAGTACAGAATGATGTTGCACCAAAGCTCCCTTTGGATTCCCAGTCGAACCCGAAGTATAGATAACATACGCCAAGTTTTCTCCTGTCACTTCACATATTGGTGAAAGGGTGCTTTCTTGCGAAATCATCGCTTGATCCCGATCCAAACAAACTGCTTCGACTTCTTCAGGTATCCACCCTTCTAATGCTTCGTTCGTGACCAATACTCGGATTCCTGTATCCTCCAAAATATATCGTAGGCGACTTTCTGGATACGATGGATCCAATGGAACATAGGCTGCCCCAGCTTTCCAGATCCCCATGAGCCCGACAATCATATCGACTGAACGCTGGAAGCAGAGCCCGACCAATGACTCGGTCCCAATTCCACATTTCTGGAGATAATGGGCCAATTGGTTTGCTTTTTCATTCAGCTCTCGATACGTCAACTGCTGATTTTCATCCACTACCGCCATCGTGTCAGGTGTACGATTCACTTGATCTTCAAACAGTTTATGAATCACACTCTCGCGTGGATACGCTACAGCGTTATCATTCCACTCTTCCAGTAGCTGCTGCTCCAATCCCGATAGCATCGGCAACTTCGTTAGTGATTTATCGGGATGTTCCACGATTTCATTCAACCAGTTTTCAAAATGCTCAGCCATACGTCTAATAGTTACAACGTCAAATAAATCAGTCTTATAGTCAAAAGAAAGGAATAGACCCTCTTCCACCTCTACGGCGTTTAAACTCAAATCAAACTTGGCGACCGAAGCATGGCTTTCCATCGCATCTAAACTTCTTTCATGAAGCTCTGGTAGCTCTTGTTTCGTATTTTGCAAGGTAAACATGGTTTGGAAGATCGGAGAATGACTTGTACTTCGCTCGGGTTGTATGACTTCTACAATCTTTTCAAACGGAACATCTTGGTACTCATACGCCTTCAATGCTTTTGTCCGTACCTGAGACAACAACTCTTGGAATGTCGGCGCACCACTCAAATCAGCCCGATAAACCAACGTGTTGACGAAGAAACCAATCAACCCTTCAATCTCGCGATAATTCCGATTTGCAATCGGGCTTCCGACAAGAATATCCGATTGTCCTGCATAACGGGCAAGGAAGCTTTGATACGATGCCAGTAAGGTCATGAAGAGCGTCGATCCTTCTTGACGACTAAGTTCGTTCAGTTTGTCGCGTAATGAGCGTGACAGCAATACAGTATGTGTCGATCCACGATGGGTTTGCACCGCAGAACGGGGACGATCCATCGGTAACATTAAGACTGGTAACTCGCCAGACAGCTCTTCCTTCCAATATGCAAGCTGTTGATCAAGTACTTCTTCTTTCAACCATTCCCTTTGCCATTGGGCAAAGTCGGCATATTGAACCGGTAATGGTGCGAGTTCTGCTGGTTTTCCACCAACCGCCTCTTCATAAAATGCCATCCATTCTTGGAGTAAGATTTCCATCGACCATCCATCCGAGATAATATGATGCATATTACAAAGAAGAATCCATTCTGCTTCTGCGATTTTCACGATTTGCCCACGGAACAACGGACCTTGTTCTAAGTCAAATGGGGCTTCGACTTCGGTTTGAATCCATTGCTCCACTTCTCTTTCTCGCTCTTCTGGAGAAAGCATAGTTAAATCCATTTGTAGAAGGGACCGGAAAGCATACGGTTGAATCTGCTGCACCGGATGACCATCCACTTCATGGAACACCGTCCGCAATGATTCATGACGCTCTAACAGCTGATTCCATCCCGTCTCCAATGCTTCGTGTACCCAATTTCCTGTAAGACGGCATACCATCGGCATATTATAAAGTGCACTATTAGGCGTAAATTGGTCGATGAACCATAAACGCTGTTGGGCATAAGAGAGCGGAATGGCTTTCCCTCGTTCCATCGGCATTAGTGGTGGAATCTCTCGTTTTTTGTCTCCCTTACGCAACTGATTCAGTCGCTTCGCCAGTGCCTCCACTGTTGCATACTCAAACAGTTCACGCACTGGTAGTTTGATTTGGAAGACTTCTTGTAAACGTGAGACCACTTGAGTAGCGAGTAGCGAGTGGCCACCAATTTCAAAGAAGGAATCCTGAACACCAATATTTCCTATGCCTAACACTTGACTCCATACCGATACGATGAGCTCTTCCATCGGAGTTCGTGGGTATACGGTATTTTCAGTAGATAGTTCATCAGGTACAGGCAATGCTTTCAAATCGATTTTTCCATTCGGTGTGAGTGGTAAAAATGCCATCTCGACAAAGTGTGCCGGAACCATATAATTTGGTAAATGTGTTTGTAGATGCTCCCGCCATTCATGAACACTTCCTTCACCAACTACATAAGCTACTAATCGCTTGTCTCCTGGATGATCCTCTCTTACCAGTACAACAGCTTCTTTCACAGACAAATGCGCCTGCAAAGTTGCTTCAACTTCTCCCAGTTCAATCCGGAAACCACGAATCTTTACTTGGTCATCCATACGACCATGGAACTGGAGATCACCGTCAGGAAGATAACTTGCTTTGTCCCCAGTGTAATAGAGACGTTCCCCTGACTTAAATGGATGCGGAATGAATTTTTCCTCTGTGAGTTCCAGACGATTGACATAGCCACGAGCAAGGCTCTTTCCTCCGATATAGAGATCTCCAATCACACCCACCGGCACCGGCTGAAGGTGAGAATCTAACACATATACTTCTGTATTCGCAATCGGTCGACCAATCGACGGAGTACCTGATGTCATGCCAACAGGCACGTAACAATCAGTGGTAACGACGGTATTTTCCGATGGACCATACTGATTAATTACCGCAAAAGGGATTTGTTCAGATGGATACTGTGTTAACTGATCTCCTCCCGTAATGATAAAACGGAGATCCGTCTTCTCTGGCCAAGATAATTTCAAGAGTCTTTCTAGAATAGGTGTAGGCGCAAAGCTAGCTGTGATTCGTGAATCAATGAGCCAATCTCGTAGAGCCTCTGGATTGATTCTCAACTCTTCCGTTGACAGGTATACTGCTGCACCAGCAGTGAGATAAGGCCAAATCTCCTGGACAGCTGAGTCAAAGGCAATCCCCGCAATCTGAGTCGCACGATCCTGTGCTGTAATTTGGTATACCGCTTGATGCCAAGAGACCATATTCATCAATGACCGATATTCGACCATGACACCCTTTGGCTTTCCTGTGGAACCAGAGGTGTAGACGATATAAGCTAAGTGCTCGGGTTGCACCCGCCGCTTCGGTGCAATCACGCTTTCATCTGTTATTTCTTCTAACCTCACCGTTTCGACCTTTTCGAAAACGCTTTCTTGCGCTGCTGTCGTCACCACGATTTGGATTCCTGCATCTTCAATCATGTATTGTAACCGTGATTTCGGATACAACGGATCTAGGACGACATAGGCCCCGCCAGCTTTTAATATGCCAAGTAAACTTGCCATGAGCTCAGCCGATCTCGGGAGGTAGACACCCACAACTGATTCAGGAACAACTCCTTTTCTCTGTAAAACATGTGCCAACTGGTTTGCTTGCGCATCCAGTTCACCGTAGGTCCACTCTCTCATTTGATCGACCACTGCAATCGCATCGGGACGTCGTGCTACTATGTCCTCAAATCCGTCGCAAATAAGACCCTCTTGGGACATTTCCATTGCGGTGTCATTCCATGTTTCTAATAACAAATTACGCTCAAATTCGGATAGCATCCCCAGACTATTCAACGGTTTTTGTGGATGATGAGAAACTTCATGTAGCCAGGTCTCAAAATGTCCTGCCATTCGTTCGATGGTTGTAACATCAAATAAATCCTTATTGTATTCAAAAGAGAAGATTAATCCTTCTTCCGTCTCGGCCGCCATTACACTTAAATCAAATTTCGCAATCGGACTATGACTTTCTATCATTTCAATCCTTCTACCAGACAACACTGGAAGCTCTTGTTTCATATTTTGTAAGATGAACATCGTCTGGAAAATTGGAGAATGACTTGTACTCCGCTCGGGTTGCACAACTTCCACAATTTTTTCAAATGGAATATCTTGATATTCATATGCTTTTAGTGCCTTTTGACGCACCTGAGACAAGATATCTTGGAAAGTCAGTGTACCACTCAGATTAGCTCGATAGACCAGCGTGTTCACGAAGAAACCAATTAATCCTTCAATCTCTCTGTAATTCCGATTCGCAATCGGGCTTCCGACAAGAATATCTTCTTGTCCTGTATAACGGGAGAGGAAGCTTTGATACGCAGCCAACAGGGTCATGAAGAGCGTCGATCCTTCTTGACGACTGAGTTCATTCAGTTTGTCGCGTAACGAACGTGACAGCAACACAGTGTGTGTCGATCCGTGATGGGTTTGCACCGCAGGACGTGGACGATCCATCGGCAGTTGTAGTACGGGAAGCTCACCAGACAATTCTTCCTGCCAATAGTGGAGTTGCTGTTCAAGCACTTCTTCCTTCAACCATCCCTTTTGCCACTGAGCAAAGTCCGCATATTGGATTGGTAATGGTTCAAGTTCTGCTACCTTCTCATCCACTGCTTCCTCATAGAAAGCTATCCATTCTTCAAGTAGGACTCCCATCGACCATCCATCCGAAACGATATGATGTAGGGTGCAGAGAAGGAGCCATTCCTCTTCTCCCACTCGCAAGACGCTTGTCCGAATCAGTGGGCCCTCTCCTAAGTCAAATGGTACCTCTGTTTCTTGCTGAATCAAACGCTTAACTTCTACTTCTCGCTCTTCCGGAGAAAGCATAGTTAAATCCATTTGGGAAAGGGATTGGAAAGCATACGGTGGAATCTGCTGCACAGGAAAACCATTCACTTCATGGAACACAGTCCGTAAAGATTCATGACGCTCTAACAGCTTATTCCATCCTGTCTCCAGTGCTTCGGGTATCCAATCCCCTGTAAGACGGCATACCATCGGCATATTATAAAGTGCACTATTGGGCGTGAATTGGTCGATGAACCACAGGCGCTGTTGGGCATAAGAGAGCGGAATGGTTTCTCCCCGTCCCATCGGCATAAGCGGTGGAATCTCTCGTTTTTTGTCTCCTTTACGCAACTGATTCAGTCGCTTCGCCAGTGTCTCCACCGTTGGATACTCAAACAGTTCGCGCACCGGTAGTTCGATTTGAAAGACTTCTTGTAAACGTGAGACAACTTGGGTAGCGAGTAGCGAGTGGCCACCAAGTTCGAAAAAGGAATCCTGAGCACCAATATTTTCTATGCCTAACACTTGACTCCATACCGATGCGATGAGCTCTTCCACTGGTGTTCGCGGTGAGACACTACTTACGCTCATGGACTGTTCATCCAATGCCAGTAAGGCTTTGCGATCAATCTTGCCATTCGGAGTGAGTGGCATCGCTTCCATCTCAACAAAATATGCCGGAACCATGTAATTCGGTAATTGCGTCTTAAGGTGCTCACGCCATTCTCCAGTGTTTCCTTCACCCACCACATAAGCTATTAACCGCTTGTCTCCAGGATGATCTTCCCTCACCAACACGATAGCCTCTTTCACAGATGAATGATCGTGTAGAACCGCTTCAATCTCTCCCAGCTCAATCCGGAAACCTCTGATTTTCACTTGGTTATCTATTCTTCCTATATACTCCAAGTTGCGATCATTCAGATATCTCACCAGGTCCCCCGTCCGATAGAGTCGTTCTCCTTCCTTAAAAGGATGCCGGATAAAACGTTCAGCAGTTAACTCTGGACGATTGAAATAACCACGTGCCAAGCCTACACCACCAAGGTATAGTTCCCCTGCCACGCCAATCGGTACCACCTGTTGGCTTTGATCCAACACATACAATTCGGTATTATCAATCGGACGACCAATCGGAATAAGCATCGGTTCTTTTTCTAAATCACAATCATAATAAGTGACATCTACAGTCGCTTCGGTAGGACCATACAAGTTGCTTAACTTCGTTTGCTGAAAATCATAAAACACACCCTTAAACCGGCGAACCTGTTCAGTATTTAACGCTTCTCCACTGGTGAAAACCTGACACAAAGACGATACGTCCTTTTTTACTTTGGATTGTTCCATATAATCCAAGAAAGTAGATAGCATCGACGGAACAAAGTGCATCGTGGTCACGCGATATCGTTCAATACACTCCTCAATCATTGCAGGATCCTTCTCGCCACCCGGTGGAAGTAAACAAACACGTGCTCCTACAAATGACCACCAAAATAATTCCCAGACAGAGACATCAAACGAAAACGGCGTTTTTTGAAGAATCGTATCCTGTTCAGACAATGGATAGTTTTTTTGCATCCACTGTAATCGGTTGATAACCGAATGGTGTTCGATCATCACTCCCTTCGGATTCCCTGTCGAACCCGAAGTGTAAATGATATACGCCAAATTGTTTGCTGTCACTCCACTCACTGGCGCCACGCTACTCTCTTTAGAAATCGCTGCTTGATCCCGATCCAAACAAATCGCTTGGATACCTTCAGGCAACCACCCCTGTAGCGCTTCCTTTGTTAAAAGCACTTGGATTTGCGAGTTCTCTAAAATGTATCTCAGGCGATTTTCTGGATAACTCGGATCCAGTGGGACGTAAGCCCCACCCGCTTTGAGAATCCCTAAGAGACCAATAATCATATCGGGTGAACGCTCGACACATATGCCGACCAATGACTCAGGTCCTATATCCCGTTTCTGTAAATAATGTGCCAATTGGTTCGCTTTCTCGTTGAGTTCTTGATACGTCAGCTGTCCACCTTCATACATTACCGCCACCGCTTCAGGTGTACGTGCAACCTGCTGCTCAAACAGTTCGTGAATCATACTCTCATGTGCATAAACTGCGTCAGTATCATTCCATCCTTCCAAGAGCTGCTTCTGTTCTGTGTCCGACAGCATCGACAGCTTTGTAAATGATTCATCTGGATGATGAACAATTTCGTTCAACCAGTTTTCAAAATGCCCTGCCATACGTGCAATGGTTCTACTTTCAAATAAATCTGTATTGTATTCAAAAGAGACAAATAGACCTTCTTCCACCTCAAATGCGGTTAGACTCAAATCAAATTTTGCGATGGAAATATTACTTTCTATCATTTCCAAACTTCTCCCAGGCATCTCTAGTCGTTCTTGTTTAATATTCTGAAGCGTAAACATAGTCTGGAAGATGGGCGAATGACTCATACTCCGTTCAGGTTGTACAGCTTCTACCACTTTTTCAAACGGAATATCTTGATATTCATACGCTTTCAACGACTTTTTCTTTATCTGAGACAAAATCTCCCGGAACGTAGGAGTTCCACTCAAATCCACCCGATAGACCAACGTATTAACAAAGAAGCCGATTAATCCCTCTACTCCTTTATGATTCCGATTCGCAATTGGACTTCCGACGAGAATATCTTCTTGCCCCGTATAGCGAGCAAGAAAGCTCTGATATGCAGCCATTAAGGTCATGAATAAGGTGGATCCTTCTCGTCGGCTTAAATCCTTCAATAAACTAAGTAGTGTATGAGGAAGAATCACGCGATACGTGTCCCCAGCGTACGTTTGCGTAACCGGTCGAGGACGATCCACTGGCAGTTGTAATATGGGAAGCTCACCGGACAATTCTTCCTGCCAATACGTGAGTTGTCGATCCAACACTTCACCCTGTAACCACTGCTTTTGCCATTTTGCAAAGTCTGCATATTGAATTGATAGTGAACTTAGTCCAGCAGGCTTCTCACTCGTTTCTTCTTCATAGAAAGCAAGCAATTCATTGATCAATATGCCGATGGACCACGCATCAGAAATAATATGATGCATGGTACATAGCAATAACCATTCCTCTTTCCCTAATTGAACCAGTTGATTACGAATCAAAGGGCCATTCATTAAATCAAACGGATCCTGCGCTTCTCTAGTAATCAAACTCTCTATCTCTTTTTCCTTTACTTCCAGAGGAAGGTGAGAATAATCCTCTACAGGTAGTTTTCTAGGGGAAAATTCCACAATATGTTGTACAGGTTGGTCTCCTACTTCCTTAAAAACGGTGCGTAATGATTCATGACGCTCAATAAGTCGATTTAATCCCTTTTCCAACGCTTCAGGTATCCATTTTCCTTTTAGACGCCATACTGTCGGAATATTATATAATGAACTGTTTGGGTTAAATCGGTCCATAAACCACAAACGTTGTTGTGCATAGGACAACGGAAGTGCTTCTTTATTCTCCTTTTTCTGCATCTGCTTCTGAAGCCACGCCCTCTTCTCTGGAGAAAGCGAATTCAACTTTGCAAGTAAATCACTTCTCATTTTTTACACCTTCCTCAACCAAGTTTCTCTCGAATATACCTTGCGCTTCTTCCTCTGATAACTCTTCTAATTGCTTAAGAAATTTAAGTAACTCTTCATCATTACTCGCTGCTGCTTCTGCTGCTGCTGCTTTTTGAATATAGTCTTGAAAACTTACATTCTCCTGACTATCATTCTGCGCTTGCTCATTTCCACTATGGCGCAACTGATTAACCCGTTCTGCCAATTCCTGCACCGTAGTATACATAAATAAATCATGCAATGGTAACTCAATTCCAAAGGCTTCTTTCAGATTAGAAACAGCTTGTGTAGCGAGTAATGAATGACCACCGAGTTCAAAAAATGAATCATGAATCCCGATATTTTCCGTGCCTAAAACTTGATGCCATATCGAAACAATCGCTTCTTCCGTAGGTGTACGAGGGGCAACATAACCACCCTCTGCTTCATTGCGCTCTGGTGCAGGTAAGGATTTCCGATCGATTTTCCCATTTGGGGTGAGCGGGAACGCTGTCAATCCGACAAAGTGTGCCGGAACCATGTAATTTGGTAACTGGGTCTTGAGATAATCACGCCACGCATGAGCATTTCCTTCTCCCACTACATAGGCAACCAAACGCTGATCACCCGGATGATCTTCGCGTATCATCACAACGACTTCGTTAACCGATGAATGACTTTGTAACGTCGCTTCAATCTCCCCTAACTCAATCCGAAATCCACGGATTTTCACTTGATGATCAATCCGGCCAAGATAATCCAAATTCCCGTCCGGTAGATACCTCACAAGGTCCCCCGTCCGGTATACTCGCTCCCCTTCTTTAAACGGATGCGGGATAAAACGCTCGTTTGTTAAGTCAGGGCGGTTTAAGTAGCCACGCGCCAATCCTGATCCCCCAATGTAAAGCTCACCTACTACACCAATCGGTACCATTTGCTGGTTTGCACTGAGTACATATACTTCTGTGTTAGTGATGGGTCTACCAATCGGTGGTACCGTGTGCATAACACCCTTATCTAGCTTCATATACGTAGAATAAGTAGTATCTTCGGATGGACCATATAGGTTGTACACCTTTTCAATCAGACTTCCCTCATACAAGTGCTGGACCAGTGACTGCGGCAACGGTTCTCCAGCCAAATTCATCACCTTTACCGAAGAAGGAATCGTCTTTGATCGAACCAGTTCCTTCGCCGCTGATGGTACAGTATTAACCAAAGTCACATCCTTCGTAGACAACTTGTCCAGATGAAGGGCACTTTCAGCGACAATCACCTTGCCACCTATCGTCAAAGGAACAAACACTTCAAAAACCGATAAATCAAAGGATAGTGAAGTTGAAGCCAGCACTCCCGCTAATTCCTGTCGGGAATAGGTCTGATGTGCCCAATGGATCATCGCCAACGTACTCCGATGCTCAATCATCACTCCCTTGGGATTGCCAGTGGATCCTGACGTATAGATGATATAAGCTAAGTTATCGCTAGTCACTTCACTCGTACATGCCGTCGTTACTTCCTGTTCAATCTCTGCTCGATCACAATCGATACAAATCATGTCAACGGATTCAGGTAACGTCATTTTTTGCTGCAACTTTTCCTGTGTCACCAGTACTTCGATATGAGCATCCGCTAAAATATACCGTAGCCGACTCTCCGGATACGCAGGATCAATCGGAACATACGCTCCTCCTGCTTTCATGATTCCTAAGAGACCGACAATCATCTCAGATGAACGTGTAACGCTAATCCCAACCAATGATTCGCATCCCACACCCCGCTTCTGGAGATAATGGGCCAACTGATTGGAACGTTCGTTCAGTTCTCGATACGTTAGCTCCTTATCTTCACACACTACCGCAATCGCTTCTGGCGTTTTCTCCACTTGTTCCTCAAACAATGTATGAATCGTGCTTTCACGTAGGTCCACGACACCTGTGTTATTCCATTCCTCTAGTAACCGCTTATATTCCGCTTTCGATAGCATATTCAGCTTTGATAGAGAATCTTTTGGATAAGATACAATTTCATATAACCAATGTTCAAAATGGCCTGCCATTCGTTCAATGGTTGCAGCATTAAACAAATCGGTATTATATTCAAAAGTTAGCAATAATCCTTCTTCCGTCTCCGATGCAAACAAACTCAAATCAAATTTGGCAACCGAAGTATGACTTTCCATCAGCTCCATGTTTCTTTCAGATAACTGAGGGAACACTTGTTTCGTATTCTGTAAGGTAAACATGGTTTGGAAAATCGGCGAATGACTGGTATTCCGTTCAGGCTTTACGGCTTCTACCACTTTCTCAAACGGAATGTCCCGATACTCGTATGCTGTTAGTGCTTTTTTTCGTATCTGCGACAGAAGTTCTTGGAACGTCGGATTTTCACTGAAATCAGCTCGATAAACCAACGTATTTACAAAGAAACCAATTAATCCTTCAATTTCTTTAACATTCCGGTTCGCAATCGGGCTTCCAACCAAGATATCGTCTTGTCCCGTATAACGAGCAAGGAAGCTTTGATACGCCGCCATCAAGGTCATAAATAAGGTGGATCCTTCTTGCTGACTTAACTCCTTGAGCTTTTCTCGTAGGGAATACGACAACATCAGAGACTGACTTGCACCACGATGGGTTTGAACAGCGGGTCGAGGACGATCCATCGGTAATTGCAAGACCGGTAACTCGCCAGACAATTCTTCCTTCCAATATTGAAGATGCTGATCAAGATCCTCTTCTTTTTGCCATTCTTTTTGCCACAGGGCAAAGTCCGCATATTGAACAGGTAACTTCTTCAGCTCCACTTCCTTTCCACTTACCGCTCCTTCATAAAAAGCCATCCATTCTTCGAGCAAGATTCCCATTGACCATCCATCCGAAATAATATGATGCATCGTACAAAGGAGTATCCATTCCTCTTTGTCCATTTTCAAAATTCGTGTTCGAATTAAGGGACCTTGTCCCAAATGAAATGGTTCTTCCGCTTCGTTTTGAATGAACCGCTTCAACTCTCTTTCTCTGTCTTCCAGAGAGAGAATTGTTAAATCCATTTGAGGGAGGGGTCTGAAAACATGCGACTGAATCTGTTGAACAGGTTTCCCCTCTCGCTCTTGAATCACCGTCCGCAATGATTCATGACGTTCAATCAACTGATTCCATCCCGTCTCCAATGCTTCAAGTGACCATTTTCCTGTCAGTCGACATGCTGCATGAATATTGTACATCGCACTATTTGGCGTTAACTGATCAATGAACCATAGGCGTTTCTGTGCGAAGGAAAGCGGAATGGACTCTTCCCGTGTCATAGGTACAAGTGGTGGAATCTCTCGTTTTTTGTCTCCTTTACACAACTGATCCAGTCGCTTTGCCAGTGTCTCCACCGTATCGTACTTGAAAAGTTCGCGTAGCGGGATTTTAATCTGGAATGCTTCTTGTAATCGAGAAACGATTTGGGTAGCGAGTAATGAATGCCCACCCCGTTCAAAGAAAGAGTCCTGAATGTCGATATTTTCTACTCCTAACACTTGACTCCAAACCGAGGCGATGAGCTCTTCCGATGTCGTTCTCGGTAGGGCGTTACATTCTCCCATAGGTTGTCTATCCGGTGCCGGTAAGGTTTTTCGGTCAATTTTCCCATTCGGAGTAAGTGGGAAATATTCCAACTCCACAAGGTGTGCTGGAACCATGTAATTCGGTAATTGGTTCTGAAGATACTCTCGCCAATTTTGGATATTTCCATCGCTATTCACATACGCTACCAATCGCTGATCGCCTGGGCGATCTTCTCTCACTAACACGACAGCCTCTTTGATAGACGAATGCCTTTCTAAAGTCGCTTCAATTTCTCCAAGCTCAATCCGAAAACCACGCACTTTCACTTGATGATCTATTCTTCCTATAAATTCTAAATTCCCATCAGCTAGATATCTTACTAAATCTCCAGTTCGATATAGCCGTTCTCCTAATTGAAACGGATGCTGAACGAATCGTTCAGCAGTGAGATCAGGTCGGTTTAAGTAACCACGCGCTAAGCCTGCACCACCAATATATAACTCACCCTCTATCCCTATCGATTGCAAGCGTTGATTCTGATCTAATACATACAGCTGAGTATTTTGTATTGGATGACCTATAGAAACAAATTCTTGATTAGGTTGACAGTCAAATGCATTTACATAAATGGTTGCTTCTGTTGGTCCATAAAAGTTGGTCAATTTTACTTGTCCGCTCTGATCCCAGTGCTGCTGAAATCGTCTAACCAATCCTGAACTCAGCTCTTCCCCACCGGAAAATACATGGCGCACGGACGAACATTTCAGTTTCAGCTCAATATGATCGAAATAATCTAAGAAAATAGATAGCATCGAGGGAACAAATTGGACAATGGTAACCCGATGCTTCTCTATCACTTCAGCTATTATGGAAGGATCTTTCTCTCCACCAGGAGGTAGGAAGGATACACATGCTCCTACACTAATACCCCAAAATAACTCCCACACAGATACGTCAAATGAAATCGGTGTTTTCTGCAAGACCACATCCCTTTCAGAAAGTGGATATTGATGTTGCATCCATTCAAGATAATTGATCACTGAATGATGCTCGATCATCACTCCCTTTGGTTTTCCAGTAGATCCTGAAGTATACATGACATATGCTAAATTTTTTCCTGCTACACTGCTTGTACATGCGGTCGGTTCTTCCTGTTCAATCGCAATGCGATCTTGATCCATACAAATTGTTTCGATTTGCTCGGATATACCTATTTTTTCTAACTTTTCTTGCGTCACTAGTACTTCGATTCTAGCATCTTCTAATATATAGCGTAGCCGACTCTTGGGATACGTAGGATCAAGTGGAACATAAGCTCCTCCTGACTTTAGAATCCCTAGCAACCCTATCATCATTTGTGGGGATCGTTCCATATATACACCGACTAACGACTCTGGACCCACACCATGCTTCTGCAAATAGTGAGCCAGCTGATTAGCACGCTCATTCAGCTCTCTATAGGTAAGTTGCTCATTTTCATAAATAACCGCGATTGCTTCTGGCGTTTTCTCCACTTGCTGCTCAAATGACGTATGAATCATGCTCTCACATGAATATTCTACTTGAGTATCATTCCATTTCTCTAGCAGTTGTGTCCGCTCTTCCATTGTTAAATAGGTAATTTCGGATAGCTTTGGGTCTGAGCTTTTCGTCATCTGGATTAATGTTTGCGATAGATGACCCTGAATCCGATGAATGGTCTCTTCATCCAAATGATGCCGGTCATACATCAACTTCAAAGTGATTTGCTTACCTGGCATTGTAATGAGCGTCAAAGGATAATTTGTTTGTTCCGCACTTTGGACCTCTAGTAACCTTAAATCAGTATTGCGCTCTCCTTGAATCGGGTAATTTTCGAACACATACAAGGTATGAAATAAAACACTACTCCTTGGAACTTCACTCCAACCTTGAATATCGACCAACGAATTATACTCGTATTGTCTCCGTTCCATTTCTTTCATCTGTATCTTACGGAGCCAGTCTACTACTGATGTATCATCCGTTACATGAATTCGGGTAGGCAATGTGTTAATGAATAGACCAACCATTTTCTCTGCTCCTACTAATTCAGTAGGACGTCCAGAGCTAGTCACACCAAATACGATGTCGCTTTCGCCGCTATACCGGCTCATCAGGTAAGCCCAGGCTCCTTGTACTAACGTATTTAATGTTAGCTGACTATTTCGCACCCACTCTTGTAAAGTCTCAGTCAGTTCCTCAGATAGCCGATAAACACTCTCTTCATAACCCTTCTCCTGTCCCTGGTCACTTCTTTCCATCGCTAATGGCGTAGGTGCATGAAATCCTTTTAATTCTTCTGTCCAGAATTTCTCAGCCTTACTTCGATCTTGTTTATTAATCCACTGGATATATTTTTTATAGGGAAGAGACTTGGGAAGATTGGGTGCTTCTCCCTTTATCATCTTGAGATAAACTTCCATCACTTCACTGAAGACCAGGGACACACTCCATCCATCCAATAAAATGTGATGATGCGTCCAAATGATTCTCGTTTCTTCTTCTGCTTCTTTAATCGCAGTGATTCTCATTAACGGTGCATCGTCTAACGAAAACCCTTGCCTCCGATCAGCATTCAAAAACTGGTGTAATTTCTGTTCCCTCTCTCCACATGGAAGAGCGCTCCAGTCTTCTCGACGAACGGTAAAAGGAAGACGTTGATAAACAGCCTGCAATGGCTTTTCTACTTCCTCCCATACAAAAACAGAACGTAGAATCTCATGTCGATGAATGATGTATTCCCAAGCCTTTTCGAAAGTAGCAACGTCCAATCGACCACCGAGTAAGAAACCTACCTGTACAATATAGGAAAAAGAATGATCATCATCTTGATCATATAAAGTATGAAACAGCATCCCTTTTTGCAAGGGTGATAATCCGTATATATCGATAATATCCCTCATCGTTACACCCTCTTCTTTGTTAATTTAAGTAATACTTTACTCAAGCTTTCTTCCGTAAGAGCCTCTGCATCAGCAAAGTCAGATACCGTAAAAGCAGACTCTGTCGTTGGTGGATTTATCAGCAGACGAAGCTGATTCAACATGCTTTTTGCTATCGCTTGAATTGTCAATCTAGAAAACTGTTCTCTACTATACATCCAAACAAAATGTAGCTTCTCATCTTTTACCATACCGACAACATCAATCGGGTGAGATGGTTTAGATTCTGGAGCATGGTCTAAGCGTGTAAACCCTGTCTCCTGCATAAACAAAGATTCTTGGGAAAACACTTGATCAAATTGTCCCAAATAGTTAAAGCTTATCGATGGTTTTTGCTGCTGATAGAACGGAAGCAATTCTCTGCTCAAGTAACGTAAAATACCATAATCAACGCCATGATTCGGTATTCGACGCAATTGATCTTTCACGGCTTTTAATCCCTCAATAGGTGTCGTTGTTCCCTGAAGATCAAAATGAACGGGATAAATACTCGTGAACCATCCCACTGTCCGCGATAGATTGACACCTTCAATCATCTCTTCTCTCCCATGTCCTTCCAAGTGAACAGAAAGCTTATGCTGATTTGTACAGTCAGCTATAGCTTGTACTAATGCCGTCAATAGTACCTCGTTGATCTGTGTCTTATAAGTCGCTGGAACTTCTTGTAACAACGCGTAGGTCTCTTCTGCTCCCAACGTCATCGTCACTTGATCAGTCGATGCTTCTGTCGTTTCATGTATAGGGTAGTCCATCGGAATCGTCATCACTTGTTTTGCTTCCTGTTCATGCCAATAATCTTGTACTTCTTTTGAAATATCTGACTCACTGTATGCCTGTAGTCGTTCCGACCATTCTTTAAAGGATGTACTTTTCGCAGGTAACTGAACCTTCTGATCTTGTTTCATCTGGTTGTATACGGCCTGTAAATCTTCCAATAGAATTCGCCATGATACCCCATCTACTACTAAATGATGAATCGTCCAGAATAATCGATTGTTCCCATTCGAACCATCATCGAAGTACACTACTCTCATCAACGGGCCTGCAAGTAAATTGAAACTGGCTTGAGTAATATCCATCTCTTCTTGTATCACTTGATCCCACGCTTGTTGATCAGCATCATTCCGCTTTACCACACGAAGTACAGACTGTTCATCGATCCCCTCATTTCTCTGCTTCCAGGTTCCATTGGGCAACTGTCCATATCGGAAGCGTAAGGCGTCATGATGTTTGAGTAAGTTTAATAGGGCTTCCTCTAGTAACTCCACATCCAATCTCTCTCTTACTCTCAAAAGCATCGACTGATTCCAATGTTGTGGATACGGATGTTTTTGTTCGAAGAACCAGTACTGAATCGGAGTGAGCGGTACCTCTCCCGTCACAATACCCTGCTCCGCTTGTACTCCCTGATCTTCTTTGACTACTTGCGCCAACTCGGCAATCGTTTGGTGTTCAAACATTTGCTTGGATGTAAGTTTTAAACCCAATTGACTCGCTCGTGATATGATCTGAATGCTGAGAATCGAGTCTCCACCAATTTCAAAGAAGTTATCATGGATTCCCACCTTTTTAATCCCTAATACTTGTTTCCAAATGGTAACCAGTGTTTCTTCGTTACCATTCCGGGGTGCAACACATTCAATTTCGATTTTTCTATCCTCTGGTACAGGTAAAGCCTTACGATCAACTTTACCGTTAGCAGTTAGTGGAATGGCTTCCATCATCACAAATCCTGAAGGAACCATATAGCTCGGTAGTTCCGCCTTGAGATAATCTCTCCACGCATCTACATTCCCATCACCCACGACATATGCCACCAATCGTTTATCACCCGGCTGATCTTCTCGAACAATTACAACAGCCTCTTTTATGGATGCATGCGCGTTTAAAGCAGATTCAATTTCCCCGAGTTCAACTCGGAAACCACGGATCTTCACCTGGTGATCAATCCGCCCAAGATAATCCAGATTTCCATCCGGCAAGTATCTCGCTAAGTCTCCTGTCCGATATAATCGTGCTCCCGGATCACTACTGAATGGATGAGGAATGAAACGTTCTGCAGTCAATTCTGGTCTGTTTAAATACCCACGTGCGAGTCCTGCTCCACCAATATATAGTTCGCCAGCTACGCCAATAGGCACAGGCTGTTGCCAAGCGTCTAGCACATACACTTCTAAATCTGGAATACGCTTTCCTATATTACTTCTTGAAGAATGTTGCACATCACCTTGAGTAATTGGATAATAAGTAACATGAACGGTAGTTTCTGTAATCCCATACATATTGATTAACTGTGGCTTCTGCTCTCCATACCTTTGAAACCATGGTAACAAGCTGGTAGAATCGAGTGCTTCCCCACCAAATATGACATAGCGCAGATGCAAGTTTCTATTCTCATCTTCTTGTTCACACACCTGTATTAATTGTCGAAATGCGGATGGTGTCTGATTAAGAACCGTAACCTCGTCCTTTACTAACAGTTGATAGAAATCCTCGGGCGATCGACTAATCCAGTAAGGAACAACAACCAATCTTCCACCATAGAGCAATGCCCCCCAAATTTCCCATACTGAGAAGTCAAACGCATAAGAATGAAAAAGTGTCCAAGTATCTTTTTCATCAAACTGATACCAGCATTCCGTTGATTTAAATAAACGAATCACATTGTGATGCTCTACCATGACTCCCTTCGGATTCCCTGTTGATCCCGAAGTATAGATTACGTAAGCGAGATGTTGAGGATTTACATCAGAAATCGGTACAGCAGTACTTTCTTTCTCAATCTCAACTTGATCTTGATCAAGACAAATCGATTTGATATTCTCTGGTAACCATTTCGATTCTTTTAAACTTTCTTGCGATACGACTAACTGAATGCTAGCATCCTCTAAAATATACTGAAGTCGCTGCTCTGGATACGTTGGATCGAGTGGAACATAAGCTCCACCAGCCTTCAAAATTCCCAAAATACCTACAATCATTTCAGGAGAACGTTCAACACAAAGTCCAACCAACGAATCGGGTCCTACTCCTTTTTTCTGCAGATAGTGAGCTAACTGATTCGCACGTTCATTAAGTTCCCTATAGGTAAGCCTCTCCTGTTCATACATAACTGCAATGGCATTAGGATGAATCATCGCTTGCTGCTCAAACCCCTCATGAATAGTTGCTTGAGGTGGAAAGTCAAGCTTAGGATCGTTGAACTCTACTAAACTTTTTCTTTTATCTTCTTCTGATATGATTTTGATTTCAGCAACCTTCTGCTTCGGATTATTAAAAGTGTTTTCCATTAATGCTAGCATTGTTTTAATAAAGCGAATCATCTCTTCTTTGGAAAATAATTCTTCACGATAATCAACATGTACTTGTAAAGAGTCTATATCAGTCAAATTTTCAATATGTACTGCAAAATCTTGCACTTCTTCACGATTTGGAATCCAAAGAGAGTCACCACTTTCACCACGCTCTCTATAATCAATCGTAGTTCCAAAAAGTCGAACATTACTGTTATTCTCTTGATTCATTTGCTTTATTAACAAATCAAATGGATATTTCTGATGTCGTAATGCTTTACGTTGTTTTCTAGACACTCGGCCAATAAATGAGAGTACTTCTTCTTTAGGATCGATATCCATTCTCAGAGGAACTGTACTTACCATCATTCCAATTAATTCCCGCTCCATTTTAGTCATACGATTGCCATAAGCCATTCCCAAGGCAATATCAAGCGACGAGGTCCATCGATACATCGACAACGAAAGCGCAGCAACAAAAAGAGTATATATGCTAAATCCGTAATGATCAGAAAATTCTTCCAACTTTCCTTTTGAATATTCCGATAATATGAACGTCTCACGTGATGCTCTCGTACTAACTTGGTAAGCATTATAAGGTTTCAATCCCGTTACAGATGGAAGTGTTTTGAATTCCTCTAACCAGAAGCTTTGATCTTTTTGAAAACGACTGCTGTTCAAGTACGTCTGTTCATTGACTAGAAACTGAACATATGAGTTCCTAGGGTTGCTCACATCCTTCTCACTATGAAACTCATGATAATATTTAGCAATCTGACGAGTCCAAATTTGGATTGATAAACCATCCATGATAATGTGATGAACATTGCCAAAGACGGCACACTCATTATCGCTTATTTTTATTAAAGAAAAATAGTATAAATCAGAGTCAAATAACGTAAACGTCTCTTGCGCCTTCTGCTCAATCCATTTTTCTAGCAAATCCGAATCTCCCTCAGAACTGAAGTCGAAGAAGTCAAATTCTCGATCTTGATGTTTAACAAAATATTGCTCTGGTTCCTGATGCCTATTTTCTTTCAGCCTGATACACAGACCATCATTTTCACTGATGACACGATTCACGGCTCGATTTAATATCGAATGATTCATTTTTCCATGAATCTTGAACAAGAATCTTAGATTACATATACCTTTACCTGAATTAATAACTTCTGTATACCATATTCTCCTCTGTGGATGACTTAAAGGATAGTACTCCTCATTGGACATAAAAAATCCTCCCTTTAAAGATTATTTACACTTATAGGTTCATGTTTAACCCAAAAATACTTTTGTAATAAAACCCCCATTACTCCAATGATGATGAGCCCAATACCCACATAAAAATAGAGTTGAATTACTCCGAAAAAGTGAACCAGTGGTCCGCTCATAGCAGG